>JAIOPX010000066.1 GCA_021413705.1 Planctomycetota bacterium
CGGCACATCACTCAATCACCATGGGCATTCGCTTCTACTGCCCGCAGGGGCATAAGCTCAATGTGAAGTCGTTTTTGGCCGGCAAGAAGGGTTTTTGCCCCCAATGCAACGCCAAGGTGGATATCCCGCTGCGCTCGACGCGCCCCAGTTCCAAGGAAGACAAGCAAAACGCAGTTCAGTCGGTCATGGTTGTGCCGGTTGCTGGCCCGGCTGGCCATGAGGGGCCTGGAGCAACACATGATGCACCGCTTGCCAGACCCGTGTCGGCGCCCTCACAAGGTGCGCCCATGGCCCTGCCGGTAAGCCCCCAGGCCACGGCATCAGCCGGTCCGCCGTTTACCACGCCTGTGGCCATTACTGCCATGCCGGGCCAAGCCGCCACGCCATTGGTTCCGATGACTGTGCCGACCAGTGGGCTCACGCATTCCATGGCCACGCCACAACCCATCGCGCCAGCAGGTACAACGGGGGCGCCGGCCGTTCCCGCTGTCGTGTCGTCCCCAACGCCTCAACAGCAAGGGGTGAACCCAGCATCGGCCACAGCAGCCACGCCCGATCCGATCGCCGAGGCTCCGCACGCTGTGTGGTATGTGCGGCCATCGCTCGGTGGGCAGTATGGGCCTGCGTCGGGAGACATGTTGCGTCAGTGGATTCAACAGGGACGTGTGGCGGCGGATAGTCTGGTTTGGCGCGACGGCTGGCCGAACTGGCAACCTGCCGGAAGCGTCTTGCCCCAAACCGGCTCATTGACGCCGTCCGCCGGCATGGCCGATGCCACCGATGTCGGCTTACCCATGCCGCTCGATCCTTTGCCGGTTTCGGCCCGTGGGGGCCAAGGGCGAACGATTCCCCGTAGACGCTCAAATTTAGTGGTGACGATCATCGTGGTATTGCTGGTCGTCATTGCATTGGCACTGGCCGGTGTCTTGATCGCCATGCTCCGTTAACATGTTTCCTCCGCTGCTCGAAAGGATTCTTCATGCCCATTCGCCTTGCAACTGTTTTCGTCGCGATTGCCGTGCTGCTGGCTTTGACATCGACAAGCGACGCACGGGCTGCCGACCCTGCCGCGGCGGAAACTCTTTCCCTGGCCGACGGCAAAGTGACGCTCACCACTCCCACTGGCTGGGTCAAGAAGGAACCCAAGTTCCGCGGCATTGCGCTCTATGAGTTCGCCGTCCCCAAGGCTGAAGGGGACGCTGTGGAAGGGCGTGTCACGGTCGGTCAGGCCGGTGGTGACATCGAGGCCAATCAGCAGCGTTGGCTAGGGCAGTTTGTCCAGCCCGACGGGTCGAAAACGGCGGATCGGGCCAAGCGCAGCGAGAAGGAAGTGGCGGGGGCCAAGGTTCGTATGCTCGATGTCTCGGGAACCTATGTCGCCCCACCGTTCAGCGGCGGCGGTAAGTTCCCGGACTATCGCATGTTGGCGGCGATCGTGGTCACTCCGAAGCACGGGAGTTGGTATGTGCGGCTCTATGGGCCGGAGAAGACCGTGGCGCAACAGGTTGAGAATATCAACAAAATGATTGACGGCTTGAAGATCCCAGCCGAATGACCGACGCTGTCACTGGGGCGGCGCCTCGCTTGCCTCAGGCAGCCTCCCGCCTCGTCAGCCGCCCACCGGACTACCTCGCATGAAAACGCAGCAGTTTCTTGAATACCACGGCATCGCGGTCAATCCGTTTGCCGAAGAAGATGCGCAGACTGATCCGGTGTTCAAGCAGCACTGTCTGCGCGGCACGCATCATCCCACCTGGGACAAGATCTACGGTGATCCATCGGAACCGGCCACTTCGCTGGTGTTCGGCGAAAAAGGCTCCGGCAAGACGGCGATGCGGTTGCAGATTCTCGAGCAGCTTCGCAGACACAACGAAGAGCGTCCCGACTCCAAAGTGTTTGTGATCGACTATGACGATTTCAACCCCTTTCTCGACCGCTTTCGAGACACGCTCAGCAGCCGCCGACGGCGGGCGGACCGTGTGTTGGCTGAATGGAAGGTCTGGGATCACATGGACGGGATCCTGTCATTGGGAGTAACCAGTCTCGTCGATCGAATTCTGGAATTGAAACAACCTTCTGGCGCGGCTGGGCCGGTTCCCAGCGGCGAAGTCAAAAAGCTCGATCGGCACCAATCGCGCGATCTACTGCTCTTGGCCGCTTGCTACGACACCTCCACGGCCGAAACATTCGCCTGGCGGTGGCGGAGGCTGCGGAGGCGATTGCGGTTTCGCACCTGGCGATCTCAGTGGGATCTGGCGCTCGGAATCGCCGCCACCGTGGCCGTTTTGGGCCTGACCATCTTTCTGAAAAAGTGGGAGTGGTTCTCGCCCCCTTACCTGTATCTGATGATCGTGATTCTGCTGGCTGCCTGGGCTCCGCGGCTGTGGCGGCTGTGGCGGTGGTTCTGGGTGGCTCGCGGCATTGTGCGCAACGTGCGGATCGGCAATCGCGAAACCAATCCGCTCCGCCGCGCTCTGATGCAGTTCACCGGTCCCGAAATCAGCTCGCAGCCTCTGCCAAACAAGCAGCGCACCGACGATCGCTTTGAAATGCTCCGCAAGTTGCAGGGCATCCTCAAAACCTTGGGCTTTCATGGGGTCATCGTGCTGGTGGACCGAGTGGATGAGCCCCACCTGATCAACGGCTCGGCCGACCAGATGCGAGCGTTTCTCTGGCCGATGCTCGACAATAAGCTGTTGAAGCACCCCGGGCTGGGCTTCAAGTTGTTGCTACCCATCGAACTGGGGCAGTTCATCGAGCGGGAGGACCGCGATTTCTACGAGCGAGCGCGGCTGGACAAACAAAACATGATCCCCTCGCTGGAGTGGACCGGCGAGGCTCTCTACGACGTGGCCACATCCCGGGTTCAGGCCTGTGCTCAACCAGGGAGCGCCCCCAAACTGACCGACCTGTTTGACGATTCTGTGACGCAGCGCCGGCTGATCGACGCTTTCCGCACCCTCCGCGTCCCTCGGCATCTCTTTAAGTTTCTCTACCGCCTGTTCGTAGCACATTGCAACGCACATACCGACCAGGATCCTTCCTGGACGATCAGCAGCGAGCTGTTCGAGTCGGTGTTGGCTGTCTACATCCGCGAGCAGGATGCTGTGGACCGGGGTATGCGGGCTAGCTAAGGCCCATTCTGTCTTGACCCCAAGCGGCATTCCTGGCACACTTCCACCCGCGCCAAGGCGGGCGTGGGGTTGTCGCTGCTAGCGCGTTTTATTGCTTCATGGAAGGAGCTTGAGTTATGAGTCGCTTCGCTTTTTGGGCCTTGTCCTTGGTGTTCACGGGTGTGCTAGCAGGCTGTGGCAAGCCGGAAACCCCCGCAGCATCCACTACGAAAAGTGCTCCTGCCGAAGCGGGCGCGGCGGATTCCACTGCGACGGAAGAAGTCGTTGTTCAGGTTCCGGCGGATCTTACTCCCAAAGAGACTGTGGCCAATTATCTCAAAGCGGTCAAAGAGGGTGACAAACAGATCGTAGCCGCATTGCTGACGGAGTTGGCCCGGCAAAAGACGGAAGAGGCCAATATCGCGGTCGCCCCTCCAGGGAGCGAAACGGCGACCTATGCCGTGGGTGATATGGAGTTTGTCACCGCAGATAAGAAAACGGCCCATGTGGCCAGCACCTGGACGGACAACGATGAAGAGGGAAAGCCCCAGACTCTACGAATTGTGTGGGTTGTGCGCCAAGACACTGCAGGGTGGAGAATCGCAGGCATGATTACGAAAATCTCCCCCAAAGAGCCGATACTCGTTCTCGACTTCGAAAAACCTGAAGAGGTTATTCAGCGCAGCCAAGCGGAACTGGCTCGTCGTCGCGCAGCCGCTGCTCAGGAAACTGCAAAGACCAACCCCACCCAGAACCCGCCTCAAGAAGGGCAACCCGGGGATGGCATGCCCCCCATCAATTCACTTCGCGAGGGTTCTCGACAAGCGCGAGGCCCCCTGGAAAACGATCCCTCCGCCCCGCGCTGAAGCTACGTGGCATCGGGATCTCCTAGCCTAGACAGCGCATTTTCTCAGGAAAATAGCGCCCGTCATGCAGATCTGCCCCTTGATGGGCAATAAAATTTCTCCGCTAGGGACAGCTTTTTTTGGCCGTTCCGGTCATTTCGCAGTCTGGTCACAAACGCTGGTTTTAGCGAAAGCAGCGTTTTTTTGTGCGGCGTATAGGCCGATTCTGACGGACGTAAGGTACTAGTGCGGCAGTATTTACGGCCGATGCAGCACCTTCGGAATTCTACCCGATCCGCTCAGTCCCCTCTCGACAGCCGTCGATTGTGGACTACAGTTGAGCGATGTAATCCGCAAATCTTAGCGAGATTGCCAAGATTACCCCGCCTGTTTTGTTTCACGGCTGCTTGACAAACCAAACTACCGTGTTAACTTTACTGACCTAGCCTGTGCATTCGCAGGAATTTACGTAACCCGCAAAGTTATTTGACAGCGGGCAGCACGCGACGTAAATCTAAGCGATTGAGCGGCAAACCGAAATCTCTGTCGGCTGGCAAGTGCCGTCGCCGTCGGCAGGAACGTAAGACTGCGACGGCCTGTTGTTGGATATCTCTGACGTCTAGGTACCTTTGGTTTTGGAGGATTCGAGGATGAATCGCACACTTGTTTTGGGAATCGCGTTGTTTCTTGCCGTTGTGGGCTATGCCCTGACCGGCACCGAGAAGCAGGCCGCTGCTGGCCATCGTTGTCATGGTTGCAATGGCGGTTGCAGTGCTGCCGCTGATTGCAATGGTGGTTCGGACTGCAATGGCGGCTGCCATCGCAGCCGTTGCCATCGTGAGCGTTGCCATCGTGAGCGTTGCCATCGTAGCCGTTGCCATGGCCGTTGCCATGGTGGAGACGACTGCTCGTCGTCTTGCAATGGCGGCAGCGATTGCGGTGCCGAAGCGCCCGCTAAGGACGCTCCGAAGGACGCCCCGAAGGAAGCCCCGAAGACGACGAGCATTGAAGAGAATGCTCCTCTCGCCTTCCGCTCGGTTTCTTTCGTTCGCTAAGCTCAGCAAGATCGACGAAGTGAAAGCTACCTCCGCCGCGTGCTGGTGGGTGGCAGCCTGACCTTCGCCGAATCGAAGAGTTCGCATGGGCCGGACCTCGCAAGAGGTCCGGCCTTTTTTCGTTGATGGAACTCAAGCGAGGGAGATACGATATCCCGGCTCCTGACGGTCAAACGATCTGCAACGCCTGAGGGGGCCGGCGCCGCTGAAGTTCAGCGTCACACAGTCGTGGGCCGATCTCATATGGGCCGATCAACCCATGCTCCATTGAGGCGTTCATGTCGCGCGTCCCGTCGAAATCGCCTCCCATTTCCGTGCAGCCCACGCTCCCACCTTGGGGACTCCGCACGACTATCAGCTTCCTGCTCTTTATCCATTTGTTCATGTTGGGAGCCGCGGTGTTGGGGAGCCTGAGCACCAGTAGTCCTTTGATGGACAGGCTCGTGAGCATCACGGGGATCCACCAGTATCTCAGACTGTTGCACCTCAACACGGCGTTCCAATACAGCCTGGCCGACGAGCGCGATCACCGCGTGGTGATCGCCGTCGATGTTCCCACCGACCTGAAACCCGCGCGGCCCGCCAGCGAGGGCGTTGCCGAAAATGTCCTGACTCCGGCCCAGGCCAGCCAATACACCCTGCTTCCGCTGATGCCCGACAATACCTCGCCAGGCATCCGCCGCCGGCGCTATCTCAAGTTGGGGCAACTCCTGTCGCAAGCCAATGAAGATTCCACGTTGGAAACCTTTCTGGCCGCGGCATTGGCCAACGGCCTGCTCGGCGAAAAGCAGCTCGCTCCACCAACAACCCTCGATAAGACTAAGCAGAATCATCTGCTCTGCCTCGAAGTCATGCCGCAAACCATGGCCGGGTTCGACGAGTTGCCCGAAGCGGATCGCGACATGACTGCACCCCGTTGGCAGAATACCGTGTTCGACGGACTGGTTTATCCCAGCGGCGACCACTGGGGCGTCACCAGCCGGGTGAATCGCTCCGAGGCCAGCGGCACCGGGCCGGGTCGTCCGGCGGCGCGCCCGCCAGCAAAAAACAATAAGTCCGCCTCCCCCGCAGTTGGCGACGACAAGTCCATTCCATCCGCGCCGCCGGCCGCTGCTCCGCCAGCAACCATTCCAGCCACCCAGGGAAGCCGCTGACATGTCACGCCTTTCGGAAACCGTCGGCGCCTGGGCACAACAGTTCGGGGATGGCTGGAACCGGTTTTGGTTCACACCCAGCGATCCTTACCCGCTCGGCCCGATGCGGCTTTGCGTTGGCCTGTTGGCGCTCTATTTTCAACTGACCTACACACCAGACCTGGTGCGGTTTTTTGCCGAAGGCGGTTTGCTGACGCCGCAGCTCACCGAACAGTGGAACGGTGGCGCCGCGGGTTTCAATCCAGCGCAGTTCTCGTATCTGAGCTACTGCAGCACGCCCGAAAAACTCTATGGCGCGCACGTCGTGGGAACGATCATCCTCGTCCTGATGACCATTGGGCTTTTCAGCCGGATCACGAGTATGTTGGGATTAGTCGTGGTGCTCTCGTACATTCAACGAGCGCCGATGATCACCACTCAGCTTGAGACCGTGCTGGCGATGTTGATGATTTATCTCTGCCTCGGCCCCAGCGGCGCCTCCTGGTCGGTAGACCGTTGGCTGGTGCGAAGGCGAGCAACGGGCCCCGCGCCGCTGGCCTACTGGGAACGCCCCCGATTTTCGGCCACGATTGTGGTGCGGCTGGTTCAGGTGCATCTCTGCCTGGCCTATGTGATGATGGGTTTGGCCAAGATCCGTGGCGTTTCCGTATTCGGCCCGGAAATGGTCCAAGACCCCTGGGGGGCCGGCGTGGCAGTATGGTGGCTCGTTGCCCGACCCGATTCGCAGTGGATCAACTTCACCTGGCTACGGAATTGGCCCTTGGTGGTCAACTTCTGGTCCCATGCCATCGTGGTGTTCGAACTCCTATTCCCCGTTTTAATCTGGCACCGGCTCACCCGGCCGCTGATGTTGACGGTGGCCGCGGTGATGTGGGGTTCGCTGGCCTTGATCAGTGGCATCGCCCCCTTCTCGATTGCCATGCTGATTGGCAACATCGCCTTCTTCCCGCCCGAGACGTTGCGCATGTTGACAGGGTGCGGAGCAACGAACGTGGCTCCGCGACCTGCGTTGGCATAGGTCAACCTGAAGGGTGGGCGGAGCAGTCCCGGGGCGCCGAAGCATCCCTGATGTAATTCCTACCTCGGCCAGATCTCCTGAGGTGGGACGCTTCGAAGACAGCAGGTCTGCTTCCCCGCCCCAAGCGGCTGGGTCATTCCCTCTCGTGTGACGAGGATCACGGATGGTTGTCCGCTTTTTGTTGGCTGGTTCGTAGACCTGCTGCTGATCCCCAGCATGGCTCGCCAGGCAGATTGGCGTTACAAGCCTGGGCCGATCGATTACACCGTCGCCTGGCTGCTGCTGACCTTCCTAGGCCTTTTTGGCATCCACCGCTTCTACCTGGGCAAATGGCTCACCGGCCTCCTGTGGCTGGTCACCGGAGGGCTATTCGGCTTCGGCTGGTTATGGGATCTCTGGACGCTCAACGAGCAGGTCAGCTCGGTCAACGCGGCTGCCGAACGCGCGTGACTCATTCCACTGATCGTTCGCGGTTGCCATCGTGGCTACCTCATGCTAGCCGTGCTTTCGCAAGACATTGCGGATAGCCATTGCCTGGCGTAAAATTGACGCATGAAGATCGATCTGCTCAAGCCTCTCAGTGAAGTGAATCACCAGGCAATCCGCTTGCTTTCCGAGCAGATCGGGGTTGTGGACACGTTTCGGTTCGTGAACCAGTTCACCACAGGTCACGGAAACTATACGGAAGAGCGTGACACGTTGTTGGGCCACCTCACGTTAAGAGAGATTGTTTCCGCCATTGAAAAGAAACATTCCGACCAACTGCCCGATTAGCGGAAGAGCCGGCGAGGAAGCTGCCTTGCCATTCATCCGTTGAGGCGGCTTGGCGCTACAAGCCTGGGCCGATCGATTACACCGTCCCCTGGCTGCTGCTGACCTTCCTGGGCGTTTTTGGCATCCACCGCTTCTACCTGGGCAAGTGGCTCACCGGACTGTTGTGGCTGGTCACCGGCGGACTATTCGGCATCGGCTGGTTATGGGACCTCTGGACACTCAACGAGCAAGTCAGTTCAGTCAACGCGGCATCAGAATGAGCCTGACCAACGAAGTGGGCAGGCGAGTTGCCCGCGGGAACGGCTGAGGGGCACCCAATCCATGGGAAGGCGTCCCTGTACCTCGTGCTGTACCTCGTGAGTATGCCATCAACCTAAATGAGAAAGCCTTTCGATATAGCGGCCGAAGGGCTTCTTGTCTCATCAAGTCGAGGTAACAGGACACGGTTAGAACTTTTTGGCCAGCTAGCTGGGGCACTGACAACTGATCTTGTGTGCGGCGCGTGAGCCTGGATTTAAGCGGCGATTACCTGCTGCATCAAACGCTCGACTAACCGGCATCCTAGCGATGGTCAGGACAGCGGGCAGTCAGCGATGAATCGTACAAAATGCTGCGATGTTTTCAGCGGTCGTATTCAATTGAACAATGTGGTAGTGACTTTTTCAGTCGTGCCACTCCAGCGCCGGTGACTTTGGTGTTGTTTAGGTGGAGCCATTGTAGAGAGGTCAACCCCTTGAGATGTTCTAGTCCGGCATCGGTCACTTGGGTGCGTGTAAGATTGAGAGCTTTTAGCCCAGTCATTCCAGTGAGGTGTTGCAAGCCGGCGTCGGTCACTCTGGTCCCGCCGAGGCCGATCATTTCCAGGCCAGTTAGATATTTCAGATGTTTCAGCCCGTCGTCATTAACTGGTGTGTCATAAAGGTAAAGTTTCTCCAGGTTGGTCAGGGACTTGAGATGCTCTACGCCTTCGCCATTAACTTGCGTGTAGCTGAGGTGGAGTTCTTTTAGGGCAGTCAAGTCCTTGAGATGTTCCAAGCCAGCATCACTGATTTTCGTGTTGTGTAGGCTGAGATTCCACAGGGCCGTCAAGCAGTTAATGTGCTTGAGATCGCTATCATGCACGTTTCGATGAACAAGGCTGGCCACTCGTACGCTGAAAAAGTAATCCATGTCAACATGGTCGACTAACCATTGTGGCGATCTTGGATAGCGGGC
Organism: Planctomycetota bacterium; assembly: GCA_021413705.1. Taxonomy (GTDB): domain Bacteria; phylum Planctomycetota; class Planctomycetia; order Pirellulales; family UBA7805; genus JAIOPX01. Next base: position 9,175 of record JAIOPX010000066.1, read on the forward strand.
AGAACCTCCAAGCTTATGGATCGCAGCAACGGCCTCTCGCTGCTGTCTCGCTTTGTACGACCACCAGCCCAGCAAGGCGGCGATGATCGTCACGAGGATCAGCAGCGTCCGCAGGCTGAACTGAAACCAGCGGCGCGTGGCCCTAGCGGGCTTGTCGGGCGTGGGAGCGTTGGCTTGGGGCATACTCTTGTTATAGCTGTGTCGGGGCAACAGGACACGGTTAGAACTTTTCAGCCAGCTAGCGTGGACGCTGCCAGCCCACATTCTGCGTTTCGCGTGAACTGGAAGCGGGGCGGGGTCATGGGAGGCCATGAAAAATGAAACTAAGTGGGGATGAGGGGAGTGGGGATGAGGGGGACAGCCATCTTTCGGCCATCGTTTTAACTTCGAATAGCACGGTTTGACACTACATCTCATTTGTCTGCGGTGATGCCTCGATCCGAGATGCCTGGGCACATGTGGACCCCGTCCCCTGAGCCCTAAGCCCCTCACCCCCGGCCCCTCTCCCCGCGGCGAGGAGAGGGGGACAAGAAGAGGGGCCGCGGGGAGAGGGGAGATTGGAGTGGCGGGGAACCCGTGGCTAGCGCCAATCCGCTCACAGCGAACGCATCAAATCTGGCTGGTGGCTTTTTTTAAGTGTTGCATTTAGCCGGGTTGGCTGTATGGTGAAGGTTGCAAATGAGGGCGCCGGCATGGAGCGTTGCTCGATTGGTCTTGAGCGTTGCTCTCTATCGTTATAGAGCGTAGCTCTGCCGGAGCGCGAGGGATCGCATCGGGGTAGTTCTAGGCTTCAATGGGCCGGGGCTGCAAGCATATTTCACAACTGGCTCGCAGTGCGCGCGTTGAAAGGAGATCACCAAACCACGAAAAAAGAGAAACCGCGAAAAAGAAAAAATGGATGGCGTGAAGTCGGCGCTGAGGGTGCGCGCAAACTTGGAGGATTGAGCTTGGAGGGCTGAGAGTGCCGAACACCGGCGTCGGGACGGACCCAGCGGCATCCGAATCCGGGCACGCCGGGGGGCTAGCGGCAAACCGAACAATGTCGAAACCGCCCCCCGAACGCAGCCCGAATCCCGACAAGTCGGAACCTGAACGGCACCCGAATCCCGACCAGTCGGGACCTGAACGGCACCCGAACACGAGACCGAATCCCGACGCGTCGGGACCTAAACGGCCCCCGAACACCAGCCCGAACAACATGCCGAACATCCCATCAGGACAAGAAGTTACCTCGAGCGCATTTTTTTGGCCGAATGCAAAATGAACTATATCCACGGAATACTCAGAGGATCACAGAATGGTATGCCTGACATGCCCCACCAGGACGCGATTAACTCATATGCCAACACGTTGATGAAACAGTCCGAAATGCCTAACAGACGGGAAAACATGCGGAGAACATCGGGAAGACAAGATTTCTAACCCATTGCCAAGCAACAAGTTGCGCCGGAGAACACGCGAAGAGTCGAAGGTCAGTTGGCGGAGGTGGGGCGACGCTCTTTGGCAACTTGAATCACACACTCTCTTGAATCACGTCCGCCGCAAACTCGAGGCCGTCGCGGTTGTGAAGCCGCTGGGCAAGCTCCCGGCAGCGCACAAGCGTGTTGGGTGAGTCGAGCAGTTCCGACAACGCTGCCGCCACGGCTGGGCCGCGGAATTGTTTGGGCCACACGGTTCGGCCCACGCCAAGTCGCGTAATCCTGGCGGCGTTGTCCGGCTGGTCGTGGCTCATCGGCATGATCAATTGCGGAACTCCGGCGGCCAGCCCTTGGCCGACCGTACCGATGCCGCCGTGATGCACTACGGCGGCGGCGCGAGGCAATACCTGGGAG
>JAIOPX010000024.1 GCA_021413705.1 Planctomycetota bacterium
CGGAATGGACATTTACTGTTGGATCGCGAACATCGACCGTTGATAACCCGGCATTTCAAGCCGAGAAACGATTGAACCCCGTGAATCTCCACTCCCCCGACAGTTCTGGTGATGAGGCAACCGAATCGACTGATGCATCGCTCACCAAGGACGGCGCTGTGCTGACGCCAGAGCAGCTTGCCGAGGCACAACGCTATGCGCGGCTCGACTTGATCTGCGATCTGACAACCCGGGTGGTCGATCTGGGGTTTCTGGTGGTGCTGGCTTTCCTGTTGGGCGGGCCGAACGGCTGGCTGATGCAGCATGTGCCGAGCGCCGGCACGCCGGAGACGCTGCGGCTGAGTGTGCTTTTTTTGTTGATCGCCACGCTCAACATGGCCATCGACTTTCCGTTTAGCTTCTATGGCGGCTTTGTGTTGGAACATCAGTTCGGCATGTCGCAACTCAGCTTGGGGCGTTGGCTGTGGCGTTATGCAAAGGGACAATCGCTGCAATTGGTGTTCGGTCTATTGCTACTGGTCGGTTTGTACTGGCTCATCTGGACGACGGGGCCGTGGTGGTGGCTGACGGCGGCGGGGGCGGTGTTCGCTGTGGCGATTGTGGCGGGACAACTCATGCCGGTGCTGATCATGCCGCTGTTCTACAAGATTACGCGGCTGGATGATGCGGAACTCGCCCAGCGGATGCAACGCCTGGCCGAGGGGACGGGCTTGTCGATCGAAGGGGTCTATCGGATGGATTTGAGCAAGGAGACCGTCAAGGCCAACGCCATGCTGGCGGGCCTCGGCCCCACGCGGCGCGTGATCTTGGGGGATACGTTACTCGACAATTTCACGACCGATGAGATCGAGGTGATTCTCGCCCACGAGGTGGGGCATCATGTGCATCGGCACATCTATCGCATGATCGTGCTGGGGGCGGTGTTCTGCGCCGCCGGGTTCTGGGCCTGCGACGCGGTGCTGACACTGTGGATCCGGGCAACCGATCCGGCGCTTATCACCTCGGGGGGAAGCATCGACTACACGCAGTTCCCCGTCTACGCGCTGCCGATGATGATGCTCGTGCTTAGTTTGTTCTCGACGCTGCTGGAGCCGTTGACCAACGCTATCAGCCGGCATCACGAACGGCAGTGCGACCGCTATGCTCTGAATCGTACCGGCAAAGCCGAAGCCTATCGCACCGCCTTCCGCAAGCTGGCACGGCTCAACAAGGACGATCCCGCGCCAAACTCGGTGGCCGTGATGCTGTTTCACAGCCATCCGCCGATTTCGGAAAGGCTGGCAATGGCGGAAGGTGCGAAGAGTTAGAAGAACGTGAAGGGTGTTAATCCGGCAGCGTCGTTGCGGTTCTCATTATGGGGCCAACTCGCCTGTGTTCGATCGGTCAATCTCGGCGCTATTCCACCATGCTCCACATTCGACGGCCTTCACCGCAACAGATTCGAGCACTCCTCGACTCGCAAGCGGATTTGAGCGTCAGCTACGATCCTGAGATTGCTCGACAAGCCTGGGCTGGTTTGGAGCCCGAGGGGCTCAAGCTGCGGCAGTATCGTGTGCTGCTGGGGCACGGCGCGGAGACCTTCGCGGCGGCGCGGGAGGCGATTGATTCTTGGCGGATGTTTCCGCGGGCGATGACCACACCCTGGCCGGATCGGGTGCCAATCGCGGTGGGGCATGATGTGGCCATTTTGTGCCGCACTTGGGGACTGTGGTCGATCCTGCCGTCGCGGATTGTCGCCGTGCATCACGAAACCGGCACGGTAGAGACTGGCAACATCGAGCGGTATGGATTCACGTATGGCACACTGCCGGCCCATCTCGAATGCGGCGAAGAGCGGTTTACCGTGGCCTGGCAGCGCGACACCGACGAGGTGTGGTATGAACTGGCCGCCTTCTCGCGCAATCAATGGTGGCTGGCCAAAGTCGGCCGGCCCTTTGTCCGCTATCAGCAGAAGCGGTTCTGCGCGGAATCGCTCCAGGCGATGGCGGCAGCACTGAAACCAAAAACGTTTGAACCACAGAGACACAGAAGCACAGAGAAAGCAAAGAGTGGGGAACGCTGACTCGCCATGTCGCTCGACTCCTTAGATTTGCCAGCCGTGATTCTGATGTTGGCGTCGTTGATTGTCGTGCCGTTGGGCGTGGATTTAATCTCCGTGCGCAGTGGACCCTTGCTGCCACGGCAAGGACTCAAACTCCTGCAACGCGCCGCTCTGCCGGCCGCACTGATGCTGGCCGCCTCATTCTTTGTCCCCCGATCGCCGCTGGCGACGGGACTGGCCGTTCCGTGGATGTTGATCACATGGGGTCTGGCAAGCGTCGGCCTGCTGCACGCAACGCGACGGCGGTTTACGCTGGATGCACCGCTGGGTGCGGACGTTGGGCTGATGCTGCTGAGCATCGGCGGCACTTGGGCCCTAATGTTTCGGCTCGGCCGCTGGCCCGGCGGGTTCGATCCGATCATCGCAGAACTGACGGCCGTACATTTTCATTACGCCGGCTTCGCGCTGCCTGTGGTCGTGTCGTTGATCGCGGCAGAAGTGAATCACACGCTCACCAAGGCTTTAGCGCCGCTGCTTGCTCTCGCGGTCCTGCTGTTGGCCCTGGGCATAACCTACTCCCCGCTCGTGGAACTTCTGGCTGCCGGCCTGGTCGTGGCGGTGGCCTTGTTGATTGCGACGTTCCTGTGGCGCATTGCACCGCGGATGTCTCAGACGGCTGCCCGCTGGCTAATGCGACTGGCCGGCACGTCCCTGGCCGCGGGCGCTGCGCTGGCAATGCTCTATGCCGCTGGAGAGTTCACGGGCGAGCGCTGGATCGACATACCGCGCATGATCCCGTTGCACGGACTGACCATGGCACTGGGCTTCGCCTTGCCGGCACTGCTGGGGTTCAGGATCCACACCGCAGCCGAGCCGCCACCAAAGATTGTTTGAACCACAGAGACACAGAAGCACAGAGAAGAAAATAAGAGGGCAGAAGGAACACTAATGGCCGCTAATCTCTGCTAATCCGATTAGCGGAGATTAGCGTTTATTAGCGTTCCCCTATCTCTTCTTCACTTTCTTCCCATTCTCGGTATACTCTGTGTCTCTGTGGTAAAACAGTATGTGATTGCCTTTTTCTTCCGGGAGGGTACAACAAGAACTTAAGGCGGATCGCTTCCAGGCTCAGTCACAACATCTGCGAGGGGGCTATGCCAGATCTTCAGGACGGCGAGTCGATTGAGGTGCAGGGCTCGGCACGTTTGCCGTATGTGCTCAAGAATGTCGGCGGCGTGTATTCGTGTACCTGCCCGGCATGGCGGAATCAGTCGGTGGCCATCGAGCGCCGAACGTGTAAACATTTGCGAAAACTGCGCGGCGAGGCTGCTGAGAAAGAGCGACTCGGAGCCGACGCCCCGACCGCGCCAGTTCAAGAGAAAGACCCTGCCGACGCCGGGCCGGGTTTGCTCCTGGCCCAAAACTGGGAGAACGACGTCGAACTTTCCGGCTGGTGGCTCTCGGAAAAGCTCGACGGCGTGCGGGCCTATTGGGACGGCAAGCAATTTCTCTCGCGGCAGGGGAACACGTTTCACGCTCCTGATTGGTTCGTCGAGGCGCTGCCCGCCGAACCGCTTGACGGCGAACTGTGGCTCGGCCGCAAAGCGTTTCAGCGGACGGTAAGCATCGTCCGCCGGCAGGATAAGAGCGACCTCTGGAAAGAGATCAAATATCTCGTGTTCGATATGCCGGCCATCGCCGCACCTTTTGAAGAACGCATGGCCGCACTCCGCGACCGGCTGGCCAGCAAGCCCAGTCCGCACGCCGCGGTCCATGAACAATACCCATGCCGGGGGCTCGATCACTTGCGCGAAGAACTGACCTGGGTCGAGGCGCTCGGCGGCGAGGGCCTGATGCTCCGCGAGCCGGGTTCGCTTTACGTGCCGGGCCGTTCGACAACGCTCCTGAAGGTGAAAACATTCCACGACGCGGAAGCCCGCGTGGTCGAACACCTGCCTGGCGCCGGCCGCCACAAAGGCCGACTGGGTGCGCTGGCCGTCGAGCTCCCCGACGGCACGGCGTTTTCCGTGGGCACGGGATTCTCCGACGCCCAGCGCAACAACCCGCCGCCGGTCGGCAGCACAATCACTTTCCGCTATCAAGAACTCTCCGACCGAGGCGTGCCGCGGTTTCCGTCGTTCGTGCGTCTGAGGCAGGAAGCCTCTGATAGTATCCATCACGCTCCGCGTGATGATTCGCCTCCCGAAGTGCGTAAGGATCGCCACGCGCCCCCCGCCACCGCTCCGAAGTCCACCCCAGTCGCCGCCCGCTACTTTGAGTTTGTGGAGGGCAACTCCTCCAAGTTCTGGGAAATCACTGTTAGCAATACCGAGGTAACCGTCCGCTACGGCCGCATCGGCACAACGGGTCAGAGCAAGGCCAAGACCTTCGGCGATGCCGCTGCGGCACAGTCCTACGCAGACAAACTGATTGTGGAAAAAACGGAAAAAGGGTACGAAGAGAAGACAACTGCGTAGTCCAAGGCAGAGCATGGCCGACGATAATTCTCAATCACTGACGGGTGCGACGATTGCGCAACCACCGCCTAATCGCCGCCGCTGGCTGCGGATCGTCGTCAAGTGCGTGGCCGTACTGGCGGTGATTGTCGCGATTCGGCTGGTCTGGCTGGCAATTCTGCTGGTGATGGGAGGCGGGCCGCCAACGCTGGGAAGGGCTACGACTCACATTACCGAACCACTGCGCCCCGATGGAACAGTTGACTACCTGGCAGCGCTCAACAAGATGGCCGGCCAGGGAGTCACGCCCGAGAACAACGCCGCCGTGCCGTTGATGCAGGTGTTGGGATATTGCGAATGCGACCGGTTTGATGCGTCCAAGAAGAATCGTAATGCGCCTTGTGACCAACTGCTGGACGCCTTGGGAACGGCCCCCCTACCACCGGACCAACGCTTGCGCATCGTGGAAGCATTTGTCGAATATGACAAGGAGGCTGCGCGCTCCTTAAAGCAGGAACTCAGCCGGGCGAGCAGTGTGCCCTGGAAGCCAGAACAGTTTCCTAAGCTTTCGAAGTTCCTGACAGCAAATAATGCTGCCATAGATCGAATTGTTGAAGCCAGCAATCGGCCGCAGTACTTTGTTCCACGCCGACTGCCGGTGCCGGATGCCATTCTGATTAGCATTGAACGGCCGGATGTCCTGAGCATCATCACCGCCGCAAAACAGCTTTTGGCAAGGGGCATGCTACGTCTAGGAGAGGAGCGGATATCCGCCGGCGCCGACGACCTTGTTGCCTGTCATCGGCTCGGACGGCTGATCGGTCAGGAACCAGACTGCCTAAGCTACTTAGTGGGTTCCGCTGTTGAGGCTATGGCGCAAAAGGGCGAAGCGGCCATGGCACATTACTGTGAGCCGAGCCCCAAAGCCATGGGCGACTATCGGCTGCGACTCAAGCAGCTACCACCGAGACCCCAATGGCGAGACAAGTTCCTGAGTCAACGCCTGATTGCGCTCGACGCAATCACCGCGCTCGCCCTCGGCAATGCCGCTGAGGATGGACTCTACTCAGAGGGCAGAGAGCCGGATCGAAATCGGCTCATGCGACTTTACGACGTCGATGAAATGCTCAGAGTTGCAAACGGAGCCTTCGATGAAGTTGAGGCCGCCTACGAGTCACCGTCTTTGACGCAGCAGGGTGCTACCAAGAGCACATTTTTCGAGAACTGGAACCACTTGCAAGCCGAATCGAAAAACAGCAGTCGAGGATGGATGCTGCTATTCGTGGGCGCCAGGCAAGCGGCTAGTCGACACAAGATTTATCCCGTGGTTGACGCCTTTTTGCTGCCATTATTTTCTGGGGCTAAAGTGGAAAATGAATTCCAACGGAAAACGGCGTTAGGAGACGTGGTGTTCGAACTGGCCGCCTACCGCGCCAAGCATGGCCACTACCCTGATTCGTTGAAGGCCATTGGCTCGCACATTCTAAGCGATGTCCCGCAGAATCTCTTCGCACATGCGCCTGTCGAATACAAACGCACCGAGCATGGCTATACCTTGCGATCCTCCATCGTGCTACCGAATGGCAAGTCGGACGAGGAAGGCTTCCAAATAGAAATGCCGATTCCACCCAGGAAGGCGGAGGAATGATTCTCTGCTTAAATGGTCACCGCTCCAGCCACGCACCTAAATCCTGAAGTGCTTTTGTATAACGGTGATAGTCCACATGAAAGCCATCCGCCTTGCTGAATACTTTCCCTTTGAAGTCGGGAGAGGGCAGGCCGCGGCGGGCGTTGAAGGCGGCCACGTTTTTCCCTCCACGCTGCTCGGCGGCAAAGTAGGCGGCCATTGCGTTACCTTGCTCAGCGAAGATCGGCCAGCAGCCTCGGGTGGCGATCGTTTCCGCCATGTAGGCTAACCCTGGCTCGGTGCGATGGAAAATCAGAAACGACAAGGCGTCGGCCAGATTCTTGCCGTCAGTCGGATCGTCCAGCAGTGGATAGCGGCGGTTGTAGCCGGTGGCGAAGATCACGGCGTCAAACGGCTCGGCCGCCTGGTCCGGCTTGGCGAACGTGGCCGTGCCGTCTTTGAGCGAGGTGACGTTTGACCGCAGGATGACGCGGCCCTCGCGAACCGCCTGCATAAATCCCCGGTCGGTGATGGCAAACTTCTCCAGCAGTTGATAGTTCGGCGAATCCAATCCCAGCTTACGCGGGTGGCCGATGTAGAGCCGTTGGATCAGTTGGAACGAAGTGAGCTGGATCCAATACGGCAGCCAGTTGGTGGTGTCGTCGGCCAATTGATCGGAAGGGCGGCCGAAGACCATGCTCGGCACGATCCACGGTGTGGAGCGGACGGCCAGCACCGTGCGGGATGCCGTTCGGCTGATCATGTCGGCAATGTCAGATCCAGAATTTCCGATGCCGACAATCAGCACGCGCTTGCCGGCAAACTCCGCGGCGCCGCGATATTGCGACGAATGGCGCACGTCGAGCTCTGCGGCCTTAGCCTCTTCCCAAAGCTGCGGCGGAACCACGCGCCGCTCCTGGTGATGCACGCCAGTGGCGAACACCACGGCGCGGCATTCCAATTCGGTCGGTTGCTGTTGATCGGCCCGCTGCAAAGTTACAATCCAGCTTCCCGTTGGTGACTTGCGAGCGTTTTCAAAACGCGTGGAGCACCAGATGTGCGAGTCGAGCTGCCGCTCTCGGGCGAAATCGGCCAGATACGTGCGGGCCTGACTCGAATGAGGATAGTCGGGCCACTCGGCCGGCATCGGCGGGCCAAGGTGCGTGGTGTGCCGCGAGGTGTTGGTCTGCATTCCGTCGTAGACCGAACTGAGGGGATTGGTTTGGTCCCAGATGCCGCCAACCCGGCTGTGCCCTTCGACACCTTGGAACGCCACGCCAGCCTGCTTCAACCCGGCCATCGCCGCCAAGCCGGCCGGTCCCGCTCCCACCACCAGGACAGGAAGCGCGGGATCGGTAGACGGAAGTGGCGCAGCAGTCTCCGCGATCGGCTGAGTGAGCCAACTCCTAAACGGTCTGCTTGGCTTAGGTTCCATCTGAGGTATCACACCTGAACAGCTTGCTGCATTTTTACGGCTATGCCCACCTACCCAGTCTAATTCGATGCCTCAGATTTCAGCTGACGTAGAGCCTTCGAGAGTCGTCAAAATGCTTTTCCTGCCTGCACAATCGGACTGATCCAATCAAACCGATTGAGCTTGGGTAAACGGGGATGTTTTTGCGGTCGAACCTTCTGCCAAACAGTGGCGAATCTATTTTCACCTGTTTACTCTAAATACCTGAGCAGTTCATTTTATCAATCATGAACCTGAAACAAGCATTGAATGGTGGATGAACACCACTCCCAGGTGGCATCAAAAAATAGATAAGATGCTCGTAAAGCTATTGCCATTAGATACTTATAGCGTTCTGCGTCAAATATCGCTTGATAAGATGAATTGACTGCTTAGAATAGGTGGACTGTGCGCTCTGGGTCGAAATCGCGCATTCCCACCTGCCCTTCTTCACCAACCTCAGGGTAAGCGACGGCCGTGATACATCAACTTGCTACCGAACCTCAGACCATTTCTCGCTGTGAAGAACTGTTGGCCCGAGCCAAGCAAAGCATCGCGGGTGGCGACAGCAGCACGATGCGTGTGTTGCCTTACCACCTGCCCCTGGTGGCCGTCCGTGGCAAGGGGAGTCGCGTCTGGGACGCCGATGACCAGCAATACATCGATCTGAACATGGCCTTTGGGCCGTTGATCTTCGGCCATTGCCCGCCGGCCGTCATCCGCGCCGTGCAAAAGCAAATCAGCAACTTCGGCAGCCAACTTGGATTTCCAACCGAGATCACTACCAGAGTCGCGGAGAAGCTCAAGCGACTGTTTCCCTCGATCGAACTGCTGCGGTTCGCCAACTCCGGGACCGAGGCCTTGGCCTCCACCGCGCGGCTGGCCAGGGTGTTCACCGGGCGAGAAAAGATTGTGCAGTTCGAAGGACATTACCATGGCTGGAGCGAAGCGCTGTTCAATCGCTACCACGCTCCGCTGGAACAACTCAACGGGCGCGACTACGGCCCCGCACTCCCGGGCACCATCGGCATGATGCATGGCGGCCCGCAGGATTCGCTGGTCGTGCGCTGGAACAATCTCGACGCCCTGGCCCGCTGCCTGGAAACCAATCAAGGCCAAGTGGCGGCCGTGATCATGGAACCGATCATGGGGAACGCGGGCGTGATTGCTCCCGAACCCGGCTACCTGGAACAAGTGCGGATGCTGGTGCATGATCATGGCGCGCTGCTGGTGTTCGACGAAGTCATCACAGGGTTGCGTGTGGCACCGGGCGGTGCGCAAGAGCTGTATGGCGTGGAGCCGGATATCACAGTCGTGTCCAAGTCGATGGGAGGTGGTTATCCCGTGGCGGCCTTTGGAGCGTCGCGCGAAATCATGGAGCCGATCGTCAACGGTTCGCTATTCCATGGCGGCGTCTACTCGGGCAATGCCGTGGTGATGGCGGCAGCCGAAGCGGTGCTCGACCAGATCCTGGCGCGCGGAGACGACATCTATGCCCATATGCGGGACGTTTCCGATCGGCTCTCAGACGGTTTTGGGGAGATCCTGACGCGAGCCGGCATCTCCCACGTCATGCAACATGTCGGCCCCATGCTGTCACTGTTCCTGATGCGCGACGGCGTGCAGGAGCTGCGAGAATATCGCGACGTGCGCGAGCATTGCGCCTTCGACCGCTACATTACCTTGCAACACGCCATGCAACGGGCGGGAGTGTACTTCCATCCGAACCAGTTCGAGCCGATGTTCCTTTCCGCCGCGCACGGTCCCGAGGACATCGACGCGGTGCTGGAGCGGTTCGAACAGGTGGTGGCATGCACGGACCTTTAATCGGCCGCAACAACATAGCCAGCGAGCCTGCTGCGCCGATTCTCACGGCGCTCCGATCCTATCGCGGCGAGATCATCGACCTTGAAGAAGGTATTACTGTAGGCGGCATCGAACTGGGCGTATCTGCAGAGGCCGTGTCTCACTGGGTGGCGGATATCGGTCTGGCGGCTGGCGATCGGGTGGTCTTCTCGGTCGGTAATGGACCGGCGTTTACAGCGGCCTTGTGCGGCGTGCTGGCAGCCGGCGGCAGCCCGATCGTGCTGCATGGCGATACGCCGCCGCAGGAACTGCAGCGCTTTGCACAACAATACTCGGCCCGCTTCGTGCTGAGCCAGCGCCCCATCGGCGAGCCGCTGGGGCAAGGCGACGGGTGCCTGGGGCAAGTGGAGCGCCGCCCCAGCGACGCATCGGCACTTCCCGAGTGGCTCAACCTGCACTGTACCGAACTTCCCCTCGATCCGCTGGGTCCGACATTCCCTTCGCTACCCGGCACGCCGCTGCATCCCACTTCTGGTACGACAGGCCGAGCCAAGATCGCCGTTCGCACCGCGCAGCAAGCGGTCGAAGAGGCACGCCATTATATCGACACCATGCAGATCACGTCGCAAGACCGGATCCTGTGCGTGGTGCCGATGAGCCATGCCTACGGTTTTGGCATGGGCTTTATGGTCTCGCTCTTAAGTGGCGCGCGGCTGGTCACACTGCGACAGTTCAATCCGCGGACCATCGCCCGGGTGTTGGCCGAGCAGCAGATCACGATCTTTCCCGCGGCCCCCGCCATGCTCGATTTGGTTGTGCGGGCCGCCCCGGAAGGAATTACGATGCCGCGCCTGGTGCTAGCCGCCGGCGCACCGCTGACGGAAGGAACCGCGGCCGCGTTTCGCAACCAAACAGGCACTCGCGTAACATCTCTGTACGGCACCACCGAAACCGGCGGTATCACGGTGGCAGTCGGAGAAGTTGACGACTTGCCCGGCGGTTGTGTCGGCCGACCGATGCAAGGTGTCGAAGCTATGGTCGCGCCGATTGCCGACGCCGCGGAACTGGCCCCTGGCGTAGGCCGAGTGTTGATCCGCAGCAGCTCGATGATGAGCGGCTATCTGACACCGTTGGAGTCCAGCCTTCAGGCTGCTCCATCTGCACAACAGCAGGCTAAAGCCTGTACTCCAACTCCGCAGGGCATCGACAACTCCGCGATCAGCGACGGCTGGTTTGAGACGGGCGACCTGGGCAGGCTCGATCCGCAAGGACGCATCCAACTTGTCGGACGGGAAAAAGAAATCATCAACGTGTTTGGCATGAAGGTGGTCCCCAGCGAAGTCGAGGAAGTGATCTCCGCAATGCCGGGCGTGCGCGAAGTGAAGGTCTACGCCGGCACGCATCGCTCAGGATCGGAACTGGTCAAAGCGGCCGTCGCCGTGGATGGCGAGCTCGATGTCTCGCAAATTCGTGAATATTGTGAATTGAACCTAGCTCCCTATAAGCGGCCCCAGGTCATCCAATTGGTCGAGGCTCTGCCCCGCTCGCCCATGGGGAAAATACTTCGCGACCAATTGCCGTAAACATATTCCCTTGTGCTGTCATCGCGTCGCCGAGAATCCTGGCCTATGCCCACCTCTCCCGTCGATCCCGCCCCGATTGATCCCGCAATTGTGCAGGCCCGCTTGCGGCAGTTGCTCTTTGCGCTCTTGAAACAAAACAATTCCTGCCCGTTTCAGTCGCCGGAAGCTATCCCGGACGATGTCGATCTCTCGGCGGTCGGCATCACGTCGATCGACTTTCTGGATTTCGCCCTTTCGGTCGAGCAGGAGTTTCAGGTGGCCATCCTGGACACGATCGAACCCAACGATTTGCCGCTGACGCTCAGAGCCTGGCAGCAGCAAGTGTGTAAATAAAATCCATGATTGAGATCCGCACCTACGACGGCGACATGCAGCAACTCTCGGAGTTCTGCAACATGGTGTGGTCGCGCCGCTACCTGGGGCAAATGCCGTTCGCGAGGTGGACCCCCGAGTTTCTGGAGTGGGAGCTGGACGACTGCCAGCTTACACGAGACCTATTGGTGGCCGCCTACGACGGCGGCAAACTGGTGGGCTTTCTGCCTGCCAGGCCCATGCGGTTCCATGTGCAAGGCCAAACCATCGACGGCACCTGGGGCTCTTATTTTTCCGTCGATCCGGATTACGAAAACCAGCCCGTTTCCATCAAGCTTCATCTTGAACAGCGCCGCCGCCACAAAGCCCACGGCTTGAAGCTCAACCTGGGCTACGCCTTCACCGGCTACTCGGTGGGCCGCGGACAGAAGTTCTGGCTCAAGCAAACTAAGATGGTAAAACCCGTGCGCCGCGTCGGCACCTGGGTTCGCGAACTCGACCCGGCGGCCGTCGCCAAGTTCTCCATCAAGCGACTCGATGTGCTGGCCTCGCACCTGTCGCGACTGGTGTTGGGCGCTCCGCGTCCGCCGCGAAACCCAGAGGCGATTCGCCCCTTCGTCCCCGCCGATGCCGCCCCATGTGCCGCCTTGCTCGACGCCGCCAGCCGCCGGGCGGAGTTGGGCTATGCCTGGGACGAAACGCTGGCCCTTCGGCAACTCGGTTTTGAAAAAGCCACGCGCACGCTCGTGGCCGAGCATGACGGACGCGTGGCTGGGCTCATTAACTACTGTCCGCTGCCGCTGATGGGACGTGCGCCGATCGTCGTAGGCCTGATCGATTTTCTGGAAACCCACGATCTGCCCCACCGCACGGCCTTGGACCTGGTACGTTCGGCACTGGCGGACATGCGCAGCCGCGGGATGCACTTGGCCATGGCCCTGCGCACCACGAGCATGCCCTTCTGGCCGCTGGCCCGCACGGCCTTCACGATGATCCCAGCGGAATATAGCTACGTAGCGCAGCCGATCGACTTCGATCTGCCCGACTGGCGCATGCGCCGCCTTCATGTGCATTGGCGATAGAGCAGCAGGCACACTCCGTGTGCCGTAGCAGAATTAATTTCCGCGCTGAATAAGCCGTGTCGGACACCGGTTACGGCACACGGAGTGTGCCTACTACGATGCCGCCGCTTTGGCTTGCTTCTCGCGCCACAGCCGCCGCACGCCCATCAGTTCCCAGACGAACATGCCGGCGGAAACGACCACAGAAAAATACGCCCCGGGCAGAGCAATCAAGGGTACGCCTTCGAGAAGCTGCAGGCTGACCGATGGCTCCTTCCACATCATCTCGTAAGTGCCCCAAATGATCGAGGCTAGCGCCGCCCCGGTGACAATCGACAGGAAGATGTGCAGGTAATATTCCACCGGCGGCAACCCACCCATCGACTTGCGCGTCTTGGGCTCCAAGATCGCGTCGGTCATGGTGTTGGTGACTTCGATCGTCAGCAGGATCGGATAGACCAGCCACCACCAGCCGGTACACCTGACGTGCATGACAGTCAGCAGCATCACGGCGAACAGCAGTGCGCGGATGGCGTGCGTCACATTCTCCCACATCGCATCGTGCTGCTTGTACAGCCTGAGCTTGTAGATGTGGTAATAGAGAACGTCGTAGCTGCCGCACAATCCGGCAATCGTCAGTAAGTAGAATGCGGCGAGCATGAGGATTCCTGGCAGGTGCGTGGCGCTGGCAAGGTAAAACGCGGGGCGGTGCCCGCGCCGCTCAACCCGTGTAACCATAGCCCGTTCTGGCAGGTCTGTGTTGCAAAAACTCCCCATCTGCCGGGGGATTCGATCCAATTCGGCCCCTAGAACCCTTGCCAACAGAACGATCGGCAGTCCAGTTTTTAGTTGACACCACTCCCCTGCCCCTCTACAACTGCGATTACCGGGATGGAAGTGAGGCCAGTTGACAGGCGTCGTAACGACGAACCCGCGTTAACGGTCAGGGGTCACAATCCATGCCTAGGTCTCAGTTATGTCTCACGCTGCGCGTGATTGGCGGCAAGCGCGACGGCACCGAACTCACGGTATATCAAGGTACTCCGCTACGAATCGGCCGCGCCCCTGACTGCCAGGTGCGGCCCCAGAGCGAGCAAGTGAGCCGGCATCACTGCGAGATTTTCTTCAGCCTGGCCGGCTTCATGGTCAAGGACTGCGGCAGTCGCTGCGGCACGTTCGTCAACGAGCATCGCATTGTGGAACCCACCTTGCTCAGCGACGGCCAGCGATTGCGAGTAGGACCATTTTCGTTTCTTACGGTGCTTCCCCACTCCCGTGAAGCGCCAGCAGCGGCGACCGATGATACGGTTAACGACGGCGACATCTGCCGCTGGCTGGACGAACCCACACTCGCGCCAACTTCGGCCCCACGAGCCGATGAGAGCGCCATCTTTCGCAAAGTTCTGAAGATGGACGAGCTGAGTTGCGATGCAGCCGAACAGGCGCTGGCGCAACTCAAGAAGCGATCGTCTCGTCACTGAGAACGCAGAGGGTGGCCGGGGCTGGAGCCGAACCTCCGGCGAGGCGAAGCCCCGGTGGTGACGTGTCTGCAACTGCCTTTTACAGAGTTCCCCTGGCCAACGCATGGCGTTGGCTGGCTGCCCCCAGGCTACGTCGTCACTGGGCCACGTCCCCAGGCTACGTCCCGGGGCTGCCGCGCAAGTCATCGTTCCTAACCCTAGTTAAAGTTATTATACTTATTGCATAGCCGATACGGCTTTCTCGCCCACCCCCATCATCCAACCTATTACTGAGCTTCTCCATGAAATCCCACTGGATACTCCTCGCGGTCATGTCCCTGCTCCCCTGTGCTGCCACCTCGCGTGCCGATGGTCCGCAGAATAACGGACTCACGGCTGTCCCCTTTAACGAGGTCAAGGTTCAGGACGAGTTCTGGGCTCCGCGGATCCAGACCAATCGCGAAAAGTCGTTGCCCCACAATTTCGCCTGGTGCGAACAGACCGGACGCATCAGCAACTTCGCCAAGGCCGGCGGGCTGATGCCCGGCAAGTTTGAGGGCATCTACTTCAACGACTCGGACGTCTACAAGGTTTTGGAGGGAGCTTCCTATTCGCTAGCCGACAAGCCCGACGCGGCCCTGGAAAAAACCGTCGATGATGTGATCGCTAAGATCGCCGCCGCACAACAAAAGGACGGTTATCTCAATACCTTCTTCACGCTTAAGGAGCCCGGCAAGCGTTGGAACAATCTTAAGGATATGCATGAGTTGTACTGCGGCGGCCATATGATCGAGGCCGCCGTGGCCCACCACCGTGCCACCGGCAAGAAAACCTTCTTGGATGTGGCCGTGAAGTTTGCCGATCATCTGGATCAAACTTTCGGACCACAGAAACGCCATGGAGTGTGCGGGCATGAGGAGATCGAACTGGCCCTGGTCAAGCTCTACCAAGCGACCGGGCAGCAGCGCTACCTCGACCTCGCCAAGTTCTTCATCGATAACCGCGGCGACAAATCGCAGCGGGAAATCTGGGGAGCTTACCACCAAGACCACATGCCCGTCCGCAAACAGAGTGAGATCGTCGGCCACGCGGTTCGGGCGATGTACCTCTATTCGGGCACGGCCGACGTGGCGGCCAGTTCCGGCGACCCGGAACTGATCGCCGCCATGGACCGATTATGGCGGAACGTCGTGCAACAGAAGATGTATCTCACCGGCGGAATCGGCGCCAAGCACGAAGGGGAGGCTTTTGGCGACGACTATGAACTCCCCAACGACTCGGCCTATTGCGAAACCTGCGCCGCGATCGGCTTGGCCTTGTGGGCGCACCGACTCAACTTGATGCATGGCGACGCCCAATACGCCGACGTCCTCGAACAGCTGCTGTACAATGGCATTTTGTCTGGCGTGGCACTGGGCGGAGAGCGGTTCTTCTACGTCAATCCGTTGGCATCCGATGGCAAGCACCATCGCCAGCCATTCTTTCCCTGCGCCTGC
>JAIOPX010000025.1 GCA_021413705.1 Planctomycetota bacterium
CATGACGCCCATGAACTGCTGGATATCCGGCCGTCCGGTCTTATCCATTTGCTTGACCTGGATGGGGAACCAGTCGCCCGCGAACATGCTGTTCTGGTCGGCGGGCTTGGTGCCGGCCGGGAAAATCCGCCCGTCGATGCCCCGGTCGCCCTCTTACTCTGTTTGCCGCATCCGTGCTCGAAGGGCGACGGCCTACGCTGTTTCCGCGAAGAGATCGGCGTTATGACTGAGTTGCATTCGGGGTCTAGCCGAAGTTTTTCCGCGATACGCGGCCGGAGCCGCGAGCATTCTCAAATCAGGATCGACGTGCCCGTTTCGCCGTGCAACGCCGAGCGTGGAGTTCTCCCCAACGTCCTCGTTCCCCCACTGGTCCCATCCATCGCGCCGAAATCTCGCAAAGAGTTCCAGATATGGACCTGGCGAGCAGCTTTCGATGATGTCAAGAATCTCATCCGGTTTTCGGGAATGCTCCCGTTTCTGGCTCACGATGATATTGGTCTGGCGGCGTCCGGGCTTGAGCGTCCGCATATGCCCGCGTATCCCGAAGAGCACGAGTTCAGTGACGTTGCGGAAATAGAACCCGACTCCGCGCCCATCAGGGCCACCGTCTTTGCGGACTTTGTACC
Source organism: Planctomycetota bacterium (assembly GCA_021413705.1). GTDB lineage: Bacteria > Planctomycetota > Planctomycetia > Pirellulales > UBA7805 > JAIOPX01. The sequence goes on from JAIOPX010000025.1 coordinate 627, forward strand.
ACACGATATTGGACTTGTATTTGAATCCCCATCGCCGCATTACCTCCAGCCCCTCGGCGAGTAGTGCATTCGGCACCCAGAGATAGAGATGCGAATCCGCTGCGGATACTCGTGCGACCGGCAATTCGCAGATCTCCTCGAGGGACATAGTGGGATAGCGCAAGAGGCGTTGGTGCTCCGGGGCCATCTTGCCCGTTCGATTGTCGAAGCGCCAGGGTGGGTCCGCCAGGATGGTGGAGTAGATCTTGACAACCTTCTTTGCGAAGTCCTGTGCCGCAGTGGGCTCTGGTGTTCTCTCAATCTTCAACATACAAAGACCTCTTGATGCCAAGTACGAGCAGCGGACAGCCTGCGCCACCGCCACCGCGAATTTTCGGGAGCAGTTTCGACATGTGGGTCGTTGACATCCCATAAGATTTTCCGCGTTCCAACGAGTCAAAAACCTCTTGTAACTCATCGCATCGGGTGATGATGATCCCGACGGAAATGACGCGTAGATCGAACAAGAGGCGAAAGTTGTTCAGATCGCGATCAAAAAACGGGTCCTTGTTGTTCCACTCGATTTCAAGAGCAATTCGATTCTTAAAGCAGTCTACTTCATGCGTCGGCGACGCCAACGCGACGCCGTCCACCATGATCTGAGTATCAAAGCACTTAGGGACCCAAGCCTTGGCGGCGAGTTCCCCGTCAATCCAACTGGAGATGGGCGACTTATTGCCGCCACCCACGCTGATCCAGCTTTTCCGCAGGCGAAAGCGTGCCATGACGTCAATAAGATCGGCGAGTTCCGCAGGGAAATCTTTGGCCAGTATTGCGCATGCGTGCCGCCATTGGTGCAATTCGTAGTTGGCCTGTATGAATTTCGGAAAGACGTCGAAAGCCATATGGATAACTTAACAGGCGACGGAGCATAACGCGAGCGCGGCTGGGCGGTGGCGGTCCTCGAAGGCCCGCTCAGGGGGGGCCTTGGTCTCGCCCCAGAAGACCTCGTAGTTGCGGTTGGAGTTGAAGGGTGGGTCGATGTAGATCAGGTCTACGCAGGCGGGCGGGAGCTTGGCCAGTTGTTCAAGATTGTCGCCGCAGTAGATGACGCGGGTGTCCAGCAGGGCGGATGGCTTGCCATGACCTGTTGCGGCAGGGGCGGCAACGGCAGCGGTCTTGACCGATTTCTCTTTGGCTTTCCCCGGCGTTGTTGTTCGTCCCATAGGCCGGCCATCCTACCCGCCGCCGCTCACGCCGTCACGCCCGCATCCCATCCGTGTTTATCTGTGTTCATCCGTGGCGATTTTATTGCTCATCCGGCCGTCACGGGCCGACGATCTGGCAATTCGGCAGGGCCTTTTTCAGCTCCGCCACGCCCGCCGGCGTGATCTTCGTCCCGACCAAGTAGAGCTTCTTGAGCTTCGTCAGGCCCTTGAGGATGTGTACGGCCTTGTCATCCACCTGCTGGCTGTCGGGCAAGGAAAGCCCTTCAAGCCGCTGGCAGGAGGCCAGATGTGACAGACCCTTGTCCGTGATGGCGGTGTACGCCAGCACCAGCTCCTTCAGCTCCCGCAACGGACCCACCTCGGCCATCAGATCATCCCCCATGCCCTGGCCAATTAGCCCCAGCACCCTCAGATGCCGGAGGCGGGAGAGGGGAAACGCAGCGCCTGTCACGCGCTGGTCGCTTTCGGCCCCCAGTACATCCGCCCTCTCCAGGAGATACCCCAAGCGCCCAGCCCTTTTGGCCAGCCAGTCCGGCCCAATGGGCTTCGTGCTGATGCCGCCCCCATGCCCCTGCGCCCAGGCGATGGCCGGCTGCTCGCGTCTCCACTCCCACCACGTCCAGCCGACCCCCGCGCTGGCCGCCAGCACAACCAGCAGAATCGGATAGACCACCCAGCGGAGTTTCTTCCAGATGCCCCGGCGAGGGCGTTTCCTGACACTGCTCGGGTCGGCCCGATCGAACTCCCGCCCGCACTCCGGGCAGCGGTGTTTCTCCGGCAGCCCGCGCAGGTCGTAGTCGCAGGAGCGGCAGTAGCCGGGGGAGTCGGTCATAGTGATTGGTGATTAGTGCGTAATGGAGAGCCGTCGTCAATCCTCGCGACCCCCCATGTCCCGTGTCGGCCGGTGTCGGCCGTTACGGAATAATCAATAATCACTATGCTCC
>JAIOPX010000115.1 GCA_021413705.1 Planctomycetota bacterium
CTGGCGTCGTTTCGCGCGCTCGTCTCCTATTCCAACACGATGATCAAATGGTCCAAAGTTCCCAACCCCTCACGACGCAAGCTCTGCCGCCGGATAGAGCGGCTCAAGAAGTACATGGATGAGCAGGATCCCGACCTGTCACCCACCCGGCAGAAGAAGGCCGAGCAGGCGGCCAAGGAAGCGGGAGAACAGACCGGAGAACACGCGGAGAACATTGGGAGAACAAGCGGAGAACAGAATCAGCAACCTGTTGCCGAGCAACAAGTTGCGGCGGAGAACACGAAATGTACTCAAAGCTCTGCGAAGCGGCCCGGTAGCGGAGGCGGCTCGGCGGGGATCAACGTGGTGTTGATGATGATTTTGTAGGCAAGTTGTGGAATGGTCTCCGACCATGTCACTGCTTCGACCGTAGGTCTCCCTGCGTTGCCTGAAGAACCATGTTTAGGGAGACCTGCGGTCGGTTTAGGGAGACCTGCGGTCGGTGGGATGGGACGGTCAGGAGACCGTCCCATAACTGGGGCAGCGCAAGTAGCCCTCGCTTGCCGAGCGTGGGCTGGGTATCCGAGTTTGCGCAACGTACAGAACCAGGACCAAGGATCCGCGACGATCCAGCATCACTCAGCGTCGTGCCACTGCTTGAAAGCCGCGCACACCGCACAAGAACCAACCCATGCGGCCCTATCGCGGCTTTTAAGCAGTGCGGTTCAGGCGGGCTTCAAAGCACTGAAGTCTTACGACTTCAGCTACGGGAACCTCCCCCTGCAGTCTACAGCCTTCAGTCTCCAGCCTCATTCTCGCCTGCAACCTCATACCGCACTGCTTGGCGGACGCATGGTGATGGCAAGCTACTTAAAACAGAAATTGGCGTCCTTCAAGCAGTGGCACGACAGTCCCAATCATGCTGTGCGTGATCTACGGGCCTCAGCCTCTACACTCCAACTTCTCTCTCGCTCTTCAGATATCATAAGCAATGCAACTGATGTACACTGCCTGTCAGTGTCATCAATCGTGTTCCTGAGCGGCGAGGTTGGCATGCACTGGCTTGATTCTCGATTCACAAAGAATTCCTGGGTTTCAACTTGGGTGTTCACCCTGTTGGGATCTGCGCTGCTCCCGGGCGGCATGGAGGCTGCCGAACCGCAACGGCCCAACATCATCGTCATCTTGGCGGACGACCTCGGCTACGGCGATCCACGCTGCTACAACCCCGAGTCCAAGGTGCCCACGCCTAATATCGATCGACTGGCCAGCGAGGGGATTCGGTTTACTGACGCCCATACGCCCTCGGCTGTCTGCACGCCGACTCGCTATGGGCTGCTGACGGGACGCTATTGCTGGCGGTCGCGGTTGAAGCGCGGCGTGCTTGATGGCTACTCGCCGCTGTTGATCGAGCCGCAGAGGATGACGGTGGCCAGTCTGCTCAAGGCCAACGGATATCGAACGGCCTGCGTCGGCAAGTGGCATCTAGGACTAGGCGACATCGAGCCGACTGATTTTGGAAAGCCGCTAGCGCCGGGGCCGAACGACCTGGGGTTCGATGGCTTCTATGGGATTCCGGCCTCGCTCGATATGCCTCCTTATGCCTGGATCAACGACCAGCGCATCACTGCGGCGCTGGTCGCGCGCACGGCGGGCAGTCCGCACAATAAAGCGGGCCGGTTCTGGCGTCCCGGCAAACTGGCTGCTGGGTTCCGCCATGAAGACGTGCTGCCGCAACTGACGGCCAAAGCAGTGAGTGTGATTGAGGAGACCGCTAAGGAGGCTAATCGCAAGCCGCTGTTTCTTTATGTTCCGCTCACAGCGCCGCATACGCCCTGGCTGCCGACGGACGAGTTTCACGATCGGAGCAAAGCCGGTCCGTATGGCGATTTTGTGGCGCAGGTGGATGCCACGGTTGGCGCCCTTGCAGACGCAGTCAAGCGCAGCGGCATGGCGGACAACACGCTGTTGATTTTCACGAGCGACAACGGCGCGCATTGGACGCCGAAACAGATTGAGCAGACGGGACACCGCGCCAACGGCCCGTGGCGCGGCCAGAAGGCCGATATCTGGGAAGGCGGGCACCGGGTGCCTCTGATCGCGCGCTGGCCGGGTGAGATTCCCGCCGGCACGACTTCCAGCCAAACCGTCTGCCTGACCGATCTGCTGGCGACTTGCGCCGAGATCGTAGGGAGCAAGCTGCCTGACAACGCAGGTGAAGACAGCGTCAGCATCCTGCCGGCACTGCGCAATCCGGCGGTGGACAAGCCGCTTCGCGAGGCAGTGGTCATGCACTCCATCGATGGCATGTTCGCCATCCGCCAAGGAGATTGGAAGCTGATTCTCGGCGTTGGCAGCGGGGGATTTACGCCCAACCCTGACAAGAAGCCTCTGGCAGGCGCACCGCCTGGGCAGCTTTACAATCTGGCCAAAGACCCTGGCGAAACGACAAATGTTTACGGAGAACATCCGAACGAAGTGGAGCGATTGACGGCGCTGCTGACGAAGTATCAGCAGTCGGGGCAGAGTCGGCCTTTGTCCAACGCGCCGCAACCGAAAAGCGCATCCACGCCCGCCGTTTCGCGTTCAGCACATCCCAATATCGTGTTGATCCTGGCCGACGACCTGGGCTATGGTGACCTGCAGTGCTATTGCCCTGAATCGAAAATCCCGACGCCGCGGCTCGATGCATTGGCCGGGGAGGGGATGCGATTTACGGACGCCCATTCGCCCTCGGCCGTTTGTTCGCCGACCCGGTATGGCATCCTCACCGGGCGCTATGCCTGGCGAACGCGGCTCAAACGCTGGGTGCTGAGCCCCTGGGATCCGCCGCTGATCGAAGCTGGCCGGCTGACGCTGCCGGAAATGTTGCGCGGCGCAGGATATCGCACGGCCTGCATCGGCAAGTGGCACCTGGGTTGGCAATGGCCGACCAAAGACGGCAAGCCGGTGGACAAAAAGAACCTCGGAGCAAATGTCGATTTCAGCAAGCCGATTGGCGAGGGGCCGATCGCACGCGGCTTCGACGAGTACTTTGGCGACGACGTGCCGAATTTTCCGCCCTTCATTTTTTTTGAAAACGATCGCACGCTGGGATTGCCAACCGCTCGCAAGCTGAAATCCATGCATGGGCACGATGGCCCCATGCTTCCTGGATTCAAACAGGAAGATGTCATGCCGGCGATTACGAAGCGGGCTGTGGCGTTTGTCGATCGCCAAGCCAAGGAATCGCCCAAGCGGCCGTTTTTTCTCTATGTGCCACTGACTGCCCCTCACACGCCGATCGTGCCGGCGGCCGAGTTCCGTGGCCGAAGCAAGGCGGGGCTCGAAGGGGACTACACCGTGCAAGTCGATGACACGGTCGGGCAGATTGTGGATGCGCTGAAGCGAAACGGACAGGCCGATAACACGCTGCTGATCTTCACCAGCGACAACGGATCGCCGGGCTATCTCACCAACGAGCATCAGCCGGGTGCGATTCTCGAAAAGCACGGTCATCGCCCCAGTGGTCCCCTGCGCGGTCTGAAGGCCGATGCCTGGGAAGGGGGACACCGTGTGCCGCTGATCGTTCGTTGGCCAGGAATGGTGAAGCCGGGCGCGAAGTGCGACGAGACAACGTGCTTGATCGACCTGATGGCGACTCTGGGGGAAGTAGTCGAGAAGAAACTGCCGGAGGGTGCTGCCGAAGACAGTCTCAGCATGTTGCCGCTGCTCACGGGAGCGAAGCACGATAAGCCGCTGCACGAGACGACGATTTTGCACAGCGGAGACGGAACATTCATCGTCCGTCAGGGAGCGTGGAAACTGATCCTCGGCCGCGGCTCGGGTGGCTTTAGCAAGTTTCAGCCGGCGAAGGACGCTCCTGCCGGACAGCTTTACAAGCTCGACGCCGATCTGGCCGAGAAGAACAACTTGTACAATCAGCACCCTGAGATTGTCCAGCGGCTGACGCAGGAGTTGGAAAAAGTGAAGGGTGGTCCAAAGTAGTAGGTACACTCCCGTGCGTGTCACTTTTTGTGGCGCCGAACCGGGGGCTAGCGCCCTGCGGCTGATTTTCATCAGCCGCCACGCGCTAGCGTCCGGTTCTGTATTCGCACGGTCAAAAAATGACCGGCTCGGAGTGTGCCTGCTACTTTATTTACGGATGAACTTATAGGTCGGATTATGCTTGTCGAAGTCCGTATCCGTGAAGCCGTTGTTGAGCTTCATGTTCAGATAGGTGTACTCTTCGAGCAATACCGGAGCGCCGCCTGGCTGCTTGGGCCATTCGTAGGCCTCATAGCGGGCGGGGACTTGGAGTTCATCGTCGATGAAGACGCGTGCCAGATGGAACTCAAACTGGCGGCGGGGAACCGGATGCGTGACCTGGATGCAGGTGCAGACGCGGCCGTTGATCTTGGCCCCTTGGTAGAACTTCACATCGCACTCGCCAAACTTGCTGTCCTTCTCCGCCACTTCCGCCAGACGACGAATCATCACTTGGATGCCGGTCATCGTGATCGGATAGCGTTGGCCCTTCATGGCCAGGAAGCTGTTGGGCAACAAGGCCACGGTGCCAAAGCGTGCCCGCAGACCTTGCTCTTCGTGGGCCAGCAGCTTGCCGTCGTTGGCGCCTTCCACGTAGATCACTTCGCGACCTTTAATGTCGTCGGGACCGAGGAAGTACATGTACACGCTGAATGGTTTGTGGCGGATCTTGCAGAAGATGTATTGGTGTTCGCCGACCACGCCGTCGATCTGCTCGCGCTTGACCAGCGTGCAGGAGTAGTCCTTAACATCGCGCTCGATGCGGGCTACGCCGTCGTAGGCAATGCGCAGAGCCGGTGCGAGTGGGTGTTCGTTGGTGGCGGGCTGAGCGGGCGCCGCGGCGGCTGGCACGTTCGATGCTACCGCACCAGGTGCGGGAGCTTGGGCCATCGCTGTCGGACCACTCACCAGGCAAGCGTCCGCAGCTGCAATCACCGCTAGCACTGTGGCTGCCCAGGATCGAAATGAATCGCGCCTCATCACCAACCTCCTTGTTGATCTCAAGGCTGGCGGTTTATGCCAGCTTGTAGGTCCGCACCGATGTACGGCCGAGACAAGTTTGCGCACCGAATCCTTCGGTTTGCGAATCGATAACCGGTGTGCAACTTGCGGGCCAATGTGTCGCCCGGCGCTCGCTGCGCATGGCCGACGGGGCTGCCAAGGCGGTAAATCTGCTGTTTGCGGCTCAGGTGGCGGGACCGACGGTAGGGCGGGACGATGGTATCTATCGCCAACCCTTCAGGAGATAATTACAATCCTTGTGCCCAACCAACCTGCTTGCCCAATCGGACCTGAGCTCACGGTGCGCGGGCAGTTTCCGCCCCCCTGTGTCACCGCAACCCTCCACGTCTACCCCACTTGCCATCTTGAAACCCTCCCCTGAGATATCTGTCTTCGTCTCTCCCCCTTTCCAGGAGAACACCTATGTCGTGCATCTGCCGGGGCGCGATGACTGCCTGATTGTCGATCCCGGCTTCACTCCTCGGGAGGTGATCGACCACATCGACCAACTCGGTTTGAAGCCTGCGGCAATCCTGCTGACGCATGGCCATAGCGACCATATTGGCGGGAATGCCGCCATGAAGCGACGCTGGCCCGATTGCCCGATCATTATCGGCCGCGGCGATGCTCCCAAGCTGACAGATCCTTGGCAAAACCTGTCGGGGCAATTTGGGCTGCCGATGGTAAGTCCGCCAGCAGATCGACTGGTGGACGACAACGAGCAGCTTGAGCTGGCCGGGATGCGGCTCGAAGTGCGCGACGCGCCTGGGCACTGCGCAGGGCATGTGGTGTATGTCTGGCACGATGGACGGCCCAAGATCGTTCTCGGTGGCGACGTGTTGTTCGCAGGCGGCATCGGCCGTACGGACTTTCCCGATGGGGACTTCCGTGCCCTGGTGCGGAGTATCCACAATCGGCTATTCACGCTGGAGGACGACACGATCGTGCTATCGGGCCACGGCGAAGCCACGACGATTGGCGAAGAGCGCCGCGGCAATCCGTTTGTGGGACTGGAATCAGATCATCCGCCGAAGCGCTAGATGGGCCCGATGGCAAAAGCGGGCCGTCATGGCTGCTGTTTTCGACTGGGCACGATACGATTGATGATTCCCTGAGTCGTCGTGAAGTAGACTTCGCCAGACTCGTCTTCACCAAAGGAAAGCACAGGCATGGTTCTGGGATCGATACGCTGCACAGAAACGGCCTTGCCGGAGCGATCATTGTATCGAAGGGCATAGACCTGCCCTGTGACATGGTCGGCAAACAGGTACGCTCCGAACAACTCCGGCACCTGCTTGCCGCGATAGACGCAGCCGCCAATGATGCAGTTGCCAAGCGTGTGGTTGTACGCAAAGATCGGATCGAGCAGTTTTCCGACGGCCGGTGTCGGCGGCGGCGAAGGTGTCGCCTGGGTGACAGGGAAGCGATGGAAGCCTTCCCTGATTCTCCAGCCGTAGTTGCCGCCACGCTCGATGAGGTCGATTTCCTCCCAAGTGTCATCCCCAACGTCGCCTGCCCAGAGCCGGTTCGTCTGGCGATCGAATGCCATGCGCCAGACATTGCGCAGGCCGAATGCCCAGATCTCGCCCCGTGCCTTGGGGCGCTCGACGAACGGATTGTCTTGAGGAATCGCATAGGGGAGGCCGGGATTTTGATGATCGACATCGATTCGCAAAATCTTTCCTAACACAGTTTCCAAACTTTGCCCGTTGCCGTGAGGATCGCCCACCGGGCCGCCGTCGCCCACGGCCAAGTACAAAAATCCGTCACGACCAAAGAGGATGGTGCCGCCGTTGTGATTCGAAGAATCCCGCTTGGGTGTGCGAAACAATTCCACCTCCGATTCCGGGTCACCGCGGTTCGGATCCGTGGCGGAGATGGTGAAGCGAGACAATACATTGATGTGATCAAGGTTGGTGTAGAAGAGAAAGAATTGGCGGTTTTCGCGGAACTTCGGATGAAACGCCAGTCCCAGCAGTCCTTCTTCATTCGATCCGTCTTTCCACATAACCTTGTGGCGAATGTTCAACAGCTCGCTGGGTTGTTCCACGCTCGGATCATTGGGAAAAATCAGCACACTGCCGCATTGCGAGACGACGGCAACTCGGTTGGTTCCGTCCGGCGGAAATGTTACATAGACGGGCCGCTCTATTTCCAGGTTGGGAAACGCCCGCTCAAACGTGACTGGCGCACTCAGTGTGTCGATTGCAATTGGCTCGCTAGCCACATTGGCGCTGAAGATCGCTCGCCGCGCTATCAAGTACGTCACGACCGCCAGAACGAGCAGGATGCCGAGTCGTAGCCAAACGCGCTTGCGGTTCATGGATTCACTGCTTTACAAAAGACGAGACACCTGGAAAGGATATTTCCTCAACTTGACACTATCTTTGCTTGTGCAACAACGCGCGCAAGATTGCTCCGAGTACCGCGTCAAGCTTCGCTTCGTCGCGCCGGGCTCCAGCCGTAGGTTGCGCATGGACGCGGCAAGAGCGCTACTCGATAGTGATATCGCCGGATCGGTAGCTGATGTGCAGGTCGCGCCCCACAAGCAATCCAACACCAAGAAGTGGATATTCGCCGTCGTTGGCAACCACTTCCAGATCGCGCTGCTCTCCAAACCAGTCGATCAGGCATTCGTATCGTTTCAAAGCTATCTCGGACCCGTCTGCAAGAATCGCCTTCACAGTTCCTGATTGCGGCAACGCCAGATCGGCGATCTGTTGCTTCGGTAACACCAGATCGCCATTGAATCCCGTGTCAATCCGCACATCAACTTCGTAGACAGTCGTAACGTCCGGCGGCCGGACCGAAATGGTGACGAGAGCGCGGCCATGATGGTCAACACGGCCATTCATCGGATGTGCATGCCGAAATGCAGGGCTGCCCGATGCCCAACTCGCATCGCGTGCGTTAATCGGTCGGGATGGGCTTTGCGGCCGGCTCGCGTGGCTTCGCTTAGCGTCTTGCCCAAGAAATAATCGCCCGATTCAGGCTCAATCGCCACGAACTCATCAACGTGTTCAGGCTCCAAAATGGCCCGCAGCTTGGTGGCGTAAATCTCTTCCGCCCTTCGAACAAATGCCTCAACATCTTGCTCGGTCATTTGGGTCTCCTCGCTGCGTGGAATGCTGATTCATTGTACTCGCGACCGCCAGATGCTGGCAACCGAAGGAATCAGGGGCATGTGCGTATTTTTCTGGTTGCTCAACATCGCTCCGCCGAGGCAACCTGTGCGGATCCCGAAGTTGGCATAGTGAAGATGGATGCCGTATACAAAAATGAGAGAAGGCTGCAAATCGCCGTATTGGGCTGCCGGCCGATTTCACCCGAATGTGCCGTCGGATAGAATGGTGCGCGCCTGTTGGCAAGCGACGTCGATTTTTCGCAAGATTGTATGGATTCTTTGGAGTGCATCACTGTGAGCCATTTTGCCGATCGACTTTCGGCCGCCGTGGGGCGGTGTGGCAATCCTGTGCTGGTGGGACTCGACCCGAGGTGGGAGCAATTACCTGCATTGCTGCGAGAAGGGATCGACCCTGGCAGCCTGCAACAGCGGTCAGTCGCTTATACTCGCTTCTGCTGTGGCGTGATCGACGTGGTGGCGCCGCTCGTTTCGGGCGTGAAGCCCCAGGCGGCTTTTTTTGAGGAACTCGGCCCCGCCGGGATGCAGGCGCTGTGGGATGTCATTGCGTATGCTCGAAAGCGGGGCTTGCTGGTCGTCCTCGATGGCAAGCGTAATGATATTGGCACTACCGCGGCGGCCTATGCGGCGGCCTATCTGGGGGCGGATGAAGCCAGCCCGTGGGGGGCCGATGCTCTGACGGTCAGCCCCTACCTGGGTGATGACAGCCTGACGCCGTTTGTCGATGTGGCCAAGCAGCGCGGGGCTGGTATCTTTGTGTTGGTTAAAACGTCGAACCCTGGCGGCAAGACATTCCAGGATCTGATGACTGGAGATCGGCCTCTGTATGAGCATGTGGCGGCGTTGGTAGAGAGCCAAAGCGGCCAAACTCTGGGGGCGTGCGGCTATGGCACGGTGGGAGCCGTGGTCGGGGCTACCTACCCGGAGCAATTGCGAAAGCTCCGGGCATTGATGCCACGCACCTGGCTCTTAGTGCCAGGCTTCGGGGCTCAAGGCGGTTCGGCCGCCGACGTGGCTGGAGCATTCGACGAGCGGGGGATGGGGGCGATCGTCAACAACTCCCGCGGCATCATCTTCGCGCACGCTCGACCAGAATATCGCGACCGGTTTGGCCCAAGCCGCTGGCAGCAGGCAGTGGAAGCAGCGACGCGCGAGATGGTCGACCAGCTCCGGGCCGATACGCCAGCCGGGCGGCTGGGTGCTTAGTACCCCAGCCCAACTGTTAGAGAAAGCCACCGACCGCCCGCCGCACCTGCCCCTCGCACGGAGGGCGGCCGGAGCCCTCTATCTCAATCAAACGCAGAACCCTTTGCTGGCCCGCCACCAGACCTTATGAGGGGTCGGCACTTTGTTGCCAGATAACTTGCTCGCACTGACAGCAGAACTGCACTCCGCCCGCAGGCGCAACCATTCTGCGCCAAGTGCCTACCCCTATAATCGAAACTTCCGCGCTTTTTAGGACATCAGGATCCACCAGTGCGGAAAAAGTTCACCACCTCAAAATAAGAATAAACCCGCCTTCCCCTGCTTACGCAACCGGCACAGAGCCCCCAGTCGAGCGAGCAAAGTCAAGCGGCACAATGGTTTATGCCCTTACTGCTTACGGAACTTGCCATTCCGACAGGTTCCGCAGCAGCCCACTGACCGGAGCGAACACTACGACTGTCGAAAGTTTCTAAAGGAACCAGCCCGATTATTTCGACACTACCTTTCGGAAGGGCATTGCTTCATAGGACTTCGACCCGAGTCGTCCTACGGAGCCGGTTCTTCCAGGGGGGGAAAGCGAAACGAAATCAGAGGGCCCAGCCTTTTGAGGTTCGTCAGGGGATTGGCCTGACGAGCTGCCCGCTCAATTTCCCACCTTATTGCGCGTTATTCGCCGGACGAAGCAGCAACTTGCGCTCCGCCCGTCGTGGCGTTTCCGAGACCATTCTCACCCGTGAGAATTCCTTCTCGTCATCGCTAACGACGACGCCGACGGATCGTAGCTGTTTTGCCATCGTGCTTCACGCGGCGCGGATCAGAGGGACCTGAACCACAGCCACACCGTAGGAAACAACAACGTAAACGACCCCGACCCAGCAAGCCGCGAACAGCCCTGTCTTCCCACAGCCGGCGGGATGGACCGGACAACCAGATAGGGCTACCGGTTCGCAGCACATGGGGTCTTGATGTTCGGCCTGGTCCAAGACACCCGGGCACGAACGATTACGCAAAAACCAAGCGAGAGTATTGGAGAGC
>JAIOPX010000116.1 GCA_021413705.1 Planctomycetota bacterium
ACCGGCTGTGGTTGCTGACAAGTCCGACGTTGAGGTGGTCCGCGAGCGCTATCCCGACGGCAAGATCAAGGTCGAGCGGGAAGTCATTCGCGACGCCGAAGAAAACTACGTCAACCACGGCCTGTGGAAGATGTGGGACAAGACGGGCAATGTCGTCGGAGAAGGTCGCTACATCAACGGACAACGCCAGGGTGTGTGGACTGGCTGGTTTATGCCGGCCGAAGTGGCGCTCTTGAGCGACATGCCCTACCGGCAATATGAAGGTCCGTTTATCTCGCAGGCCGAGTTCGATGGCGGCAAGCTCAACGGCCGCTGGACGATCTACGATGCCAAGCAGCACAAAATCAGCGAGTGGCACTATGTGGCCGGGCGTCGTCACGGAGCGTGGACTTCGTGGTATGCCAACGGACGCAAGATGCGCGAAGTTAACTATGTCAACGGCGATCTCGACGGCGCCGTGATGGAATGGGCGCCCGAGGGAGCCGTGGTTACGAAAGACACCTATCAAGGCGGCCGCAAATTGGCCCGCAAGGTGGAATATCACACCGAGAACCAGAAAAAGTCAGACGGCTTGTACCTGTTCGCCAAGCAGGAATTGCAGCAGGAAGACGAGTGGTGGGACGCCAAGTTGTCGAAGTTCACCACGCTGGGCAAAGACGAGCGCCACGGCGAATCGATGATGTGGCACCCCAACGGCCAGGTGCAACAGCAAGGAACCTACGAGCACGATCAACCGGTGGGCACCTTTACCTGGTGGTATGCCAACGGACAGAAGGCCGTTCAAGGGAGCTTTACCGGCGGTCAGCGGCACGGTGATTGGACCTGGTATCACCCGAACGGTCAGAAATCGACCCACGGTGAGTTCGCCATGGGTGGCCCCCACGGCCGCTGGATTTGGTGGAGCGCCGCGGGCAAGGTATCGCAGAAGGTTGAGTACTCGCCAGGTGGCAAATCGGACGCCGCCGCGGTCGTGGCCGACAAGGGTTCGTCCCGCGTCGGAGACAAGGTCGAGCCGGCCGACGAGCCGACGAAGAGCACCGAGCCGGAGGCGAACAAAGATACAGAAACTGACAAGAGCAAGGAGAGCGAGCCGGCTCCGATCCCCGATGACTCCGAGAGCAAGTTAGTGCCGCAATCGGCCGTTGCCCCGGAGCCGACTCCTGTGACGGACGAGGACAGCAAATAAACCGGCCTCAGATCGCTTCGATGTGCAGTCCGCGTCGCATCCGCTCGGTGCGGCGGGCATTGTCGAACTGTTCGGCCACCTCGCGAACATTGTCCACTCCGCGCAGCTGCAGCGCGGGATGAGTCCGATCGCTGGAAGTAAGCTTGATCGTGCCGATGCCGAGGATGCGATCAATCAAGCCCTGCTCCACCGTGACGTCGTCGATGTCGATCACTTCGAGCCGATTCGTCACGCGGCGCAGCAGGCCCACCTCATGCATCAGGCGTTGCGTGGTCAGCCGATAGGCCGTGCTCAATCGCGTAAGCAGCAATTGAATGCCGAGTCCTGCGAAGACCAGGACGATTGCTAGCAATAGCCAGAGCCAGCCGATCGCGAACCATCCCATCACCACCAGAACGACGATGGCGATCAGCGACAAGATCCCCGCGACGGCAAACGAGGGAATCGCGGCCTTGGGGGAATAGGTGGCCTTCCACAATTCCTGCTCGGGTTCGTCTCGATTGGAATTGCCGCCCGAGCGAGGTCTGAGAGCGTCTGCGGGACTCGACTTCTTCTCCCCGCCGTCGGAAGGCGTAAGCCTCGCTCCACATTTGTAGCAGAAGCTGGCTTGATCTACGACATCGGCCTGACACTTGGGGCACTGCATCCGACGACCTCTCCATTTCTGTGCGATGATAACCGGGTTGCGAGGGGAAACCGTCGCGAATCACGGCGGTAAAGCTGGATTCCGAGGAGCGTCCGGCCACCCGATCCAGGCACTCCATGGTCACCCACCTGGGGGTTGGTGTATCGTATACGGGGCGGCTGGTCAAGCGCATGGCAGGATTGTGGTTCGCGCGGGCTCCACGACATGGCCATGATACGTGCGAGTGTCACGGAGAACCCCCGGGCAGAGCCCGGGGCTATGGGAGATACAGTATGCGATGTCCTTTCTGCCGCAGCGACAACGACCGGGTGATCGACTCGCGGGCCAGTGAGGACTCGTTTGCCATCCGCCGCCGGCGCGAATGCCTGGACTGCCGCCGCCGCTACACCACCTATGAGCGGATCGAGGAGCGGGCGATCAAAGTCATAAAAAAGGACGGTGCCCGAGTTCCGTTTGAGCGAGAAAAGCTCAAAAGCGGCATCGAAAAAGCCTGCTGGAAACGCCCCGTCAGCGATGCCCAGATCGAAGGGCTCATCAGTGAAATCGAAAACGACGTCTTGACCAACTACGACGCCGAAGTGGATAGCCGCTACCTGGGCGAGCAGGTGATGATTCGGCTCCGCGAGCTGGATCAGGTGGCCTACGTCCGCTTTGCCAGCGTCTATCGGCAATTCAAAGATGTCCGAGACTTTGTGGACGAGCTGGAGCCGATGCTCAAGCTGCCGCCAAAGTGAGCGGAGCATCAGGATCAGCCGCTGGGCGCTAGCCCTTCTTGCCTACGGCCGCTATCAAATCTTGAAATGTCGGAGTAGGCGTGCCGCCAAAAGAGATCACGACATCCATCGCCTTCATTCCAGCCTTCTCCGCCGGCGATCCTTCCACCACGGCCCCCACGGTTGCGTTGTCCGCCATTCCGTACCCGAACAGGCCAAGGAAAGGTTGGCCCAGAATCTCTTTGGCTGTGGCGGCGGCGGTAGCCAGAGCCTGGTCCTTATTCTTCTCCGCCGTCTCGCGCTTGGCGGCGATTTCTTTGAGCGCCTGGCGGACCGCGGTTCGCAGCGCTTCATCTTCCGAAGCGATCAACTTCTTCAAAATGGCGAGTGAACGGGTGCTCACCTCCGCGCTCGGCTGCTGGGCGGCGTTGGCCAAGGCCGGCACAGCCGCTGCGCCTAGCTTCACCAGTCTCTGGCTGGCCTCCTCGCGGCGACCGAAATCGTCGTCATCCAGTTGCTCGATCAGCTTCGCGATTGCCGGACCAGTAGACTCGACAGACTCCTCGGCCATGACGAGTCTGTCCCCGGGGATCCAAATCGTCATCGCGACCAGCAGTATCACGAACGTGTATTGTCGTGTGGCAAACACGGGGTCTCCTCAAACGTGCGACGCCCCTGCAACCGGCCCCGTCTCCTCCATGATACGATAATTCGATAGAAACCATAACACGAGGCGGGGGGCTGCTACCAACGGGCTTGCCGCATATTGAACGGTCGTTCGCTCCCCGTGGACCCTAGCAACAGGGCACCTGTTGTTACGGGCTTGCCAAGAGTACCTCCAGTTTGTCGAACGAACCGGTCCAACCCTGGGTCATTCCACTTCTGGCCTGAATGAAGGCTTCCAGTTCTTCGCGTGTCGTGGCGCCATGCGGTTCCCAGGTTACGGTCACGCGCGTGCCATCCGGCCCCTCAGCAGTCAGTTTCACCGTGGTGAGCATCGTGGCTGGCCAGGTTGGGGCGCCAGGATGGCGCGACAGGTTCTCGTTCTCATCGCAGAACTCCTGGGTGTAGACCAGTAAGTCCGGTTTCTGAATTTTGAGATACTCGGCTCGTCCATACATTTTGATACCCGGGCCGGTCATGTAATAAAAAGTGCGGCCGCCGGGCCGGATATCGGCCTTGATGAAGTGCATTTCAAAGCCCGTGGGTGGGAGCCATTGGGAAAAATGTTTGGGATCGGTCCACATTTCGAACATCACCTCCAGCGGGGCGTCGAAAGTGCGATTGATCAAGAACGTATCCTTCCCGGAAGTTTGCTTCTCCAGGTATTCGGCCAACCGGTCCCAGGTCGCGTTGCCACCCGCCTTCTTGATAAACTTGCGAGTCTCTTCGGCAGCTTCGGGTGTGGCCAGAGTCATGGTCATCTCCAGCCGGGTCTGCTGGCCGACCTGGGCGAAGAGTGCGGTCACGCGGAACAGCGGAGCCCGTTCGTCGTTGCCTCCGTGGTCGTACACCAGTTTGGCATGCTCCTCGACCTCAAAGTATTTTGTCTTGTTGGGATAGTCCACTCCGTCCGGGCCATGCATCGTATAGTGCCAATGACCACCGGGCCGGAGGTCTTTGCTATGTGTCGTCAGAGTAAATCCGCGCGGGCCCCACCACTGTACTACCTGCTCGGGATCGGTCCAGGCATCCCACACGGCCTTCACCGGCGCGTCATACATCCGAATAATTTTGATCTCGTTCGACTTATTTTTGGCGACCATCGTGCTTTCCTTTCGTGTTCTTCTTGGCGGTGACCGTTTTCAGATAGGCGTCCAGGCGATCGAGGCTTTCCTCCCAGAACGCGCGATATTGCTCCATCCAGTCGGCCACGTCTTTCAGACCGTGGCCATTGAGTTTGCAGGGGCGCCATTGGGCATCCCGGGTTTTGGTGATCAGACCCGCCCGTTCCAGCACTTTCAGATGCTTGGTGACGGCAGGCAGGCTCATCGACTTCAGAAAGGGCTTGGCCAGATCGGAAACATTGGCTTCCCCACGGGAAAGGCGAGCCAGCATGGCCCGCCGGGTAGGGTCCGCCAGCGCGGCAAAGGTTTGGCTCAAGTGATCCGTCATGGCAGTTATCCTGATGGTTAATTAACCAGTTAGTTAAATGTAAGGCTGAGGAAAACCGCCGTCAATCCCTGGTTGGGGCGTTTTTTCCGCTGGCCTCGCAGGAGGTATTTGTGGCCTATACTTCCCGGGGTAACTGCGCTGCTGCCGCGCGCCGGAGCGTCCCCACAAATCATTCCTGGACAGGCAACTTAAGAGGCATATCCATGCAAGTTTTGACACCCCTGGCTGACTACTCGCAGGCCGGATCGCCGGCTTTGGCTTTGCGCCAACGACGCTTTCAACGGTTCTTGCAATTGGTCGAGCGGTGCGAGAAATCGCACCTCCGGATCCTGGACATCGGCGGGACCGAAGGATTCTGGGACGCCATGGGCTTTGCCGAGTCCGGGCACGAGATCGTGCTGGTGAACATCTTCGAGCAAGAGTCGCACCACGACAACATCACCAGCATTGTCGGCGATGCCTGTAACCTGCCGCAGTTCGAGGATGATGAGTTCGATATCGTGTTTTCCAATTCTGTGATCGAGCACCTACGGAACTTTGATGCTCAGCGCCAAATGGCCGCTGAAGTTCGGCGGCTAGCCCCCCGATATTTTGTTCAAACACCCAACTACCGCTTTCCGGTCGAGCCCCATTTTCTCTGTCCCGGTTTTCATTATCTGCCCAAGTCGATGCGGGTCTGGCTGATCATGCATTGCCAGCTTGGCTCGTATCCGCGCGTGGATGACCGGCGCGAGGCGGAAGAACTCGTCAACGAGATTCGGCTACTGACCCGTTCCGAATTCCAGTCTCTCTTTCCAGACGCGGAAATCGCCGATGAGCGTTTCTATGGACTGACCAAGTCGTTCATGGCCGTGAAGGGCTAGCGCCAATCGCCGCTCAAAGTGAATGCGGCCCAGTAGTGGGGCGAGAGACGCTGCTGGCCGGCTGTGCCGGAATTGAGCATCCAGAGCTGCGCTTCTCGCAATGCTTGCAGCCGAGGCAGCTTCTTTTCCCACAGATTGTTGTAAAAGCGTTGCATCAGCAGATTGGTCTTTTCATCGGAAACTGTCCACAAACTGCCAACGGTGGTGTGGACGCCGGCAATTTGCAACGCCCGCTGCATTCCAAAGGTTCCTTCGCCGCCGGATGCCTCGCCCAGGCCGGTTTCGCAGCCGGAGAGGACAACGGTGTCGACGTTTCGCAGATCCATCACCGAGAGTTCGGCCGCCGTCAGGATGCCGTCGTCCCCATCTCCGGTGGCGCCGATATTCGCGCCGGCCAGCGCCAAGCCGTTGAGGTAATCGACATGAAATAGCGAGACGCCCTCGCGCTTCATCGCCTCGGGATCCATTTGATTCTGCGTGGCCAGGGCCGATTTGATATTAGGAGGCGCGAAGAATCCATGGGTAGCCACATGCAGCCAGCGATGGCGTGCTGCTTCGCGCCAGAACGCTTCTTCCGTAGCCGCGCCTTGAGCAAGCATGGTTACCAGGCCCGTGGGAGACTGCCGGTGAAATTGATCCTCAATCGCCCGGACCTCGGCGGCGGTCCCTTTGAGCGGTGTGAAACTGGCAGCGACTGCCGGGCGGGGCAGGGGGGATGCTTTCGCAGAGGCCGGTGTGACAGCCGGCGGAGCGGGTGGAGCGTTGTAGTCGATGTCTCCCAGGAGCAAGAGAGTTTGCTTCATGCCCAACTTTTGGATCGGCTCCGCGGATGAAAGAAGGGCCGGCAGAAGTTGCGGCGTCGGCACGGTCGCAATGGCAAAGTCCTCGATCAGATAGCGATCGGGCGCGCGTCCCGGCAGGACGTTCCATGCCAATTGCGATAAGACGCCGTCAGGTGAAATCAGCAAGGTATCGCAGTCGTTTACCCAGGGCTTCAAATGCGGCCAGAGGAGTTGCCCAGTCTTGGCTGCCCAATCGGTCTTTCCTGGGTCGGGGCGGAACCCGCGTGTTTTACGCCACTTAGTAATCGCCTCTCTTATGGGGGCGAACTCACCCAGGTCGATTCGGGTTGTGGAACGATCGCGACGGACGACGAAGGCCAGAAGTCGCTGCGTTTGCTGCATCTCCACAGCACCAGGAGCTTTGGGGCTGTTGACCTTTGCGAACGACGTATGCGTGTATTGCAGGAAGTCGATCAGGGCCAACCCCGGCGGCAGGACTTTTTGCACGTCGGCAATGCCCACTTCCGGTTCGATGCCTTGCAATTTCGCACTGTAGACCGCCCGCTGCTGTTCTAATGCTTCTTTCCGCATGGTGAGCTTGAAGATCTGGCCCATCCACTCGCGGCGCTCGGCAGGCTCAGGCACATGGAGCGTCAGCGTCGCCAAGCGCCGGCGAATCTGTTGCAGTTCCACGTCCAGCGGCGCGGTGTCGGCGCTGGCGCATTGCCGGTCGCGCCACTGCCGCGCGGCCGTCGCACCCTTCCAAGTGAGAATGGTGGGATAAATCGCCGATCCTTGCGTACGCAAGGTGATGGGGAGCGAGAGGTAGAGGT
>JAIOPX010000117.1 GCA_021413705.1 Planctomycetota bacterium
TTACCCAGGGAGTGGCGAGCAGCGCTACGCCAACGATCAACCCCCGACACATCCAACGAACTGACGCGGTCATGTTCAACCTCCTGCCCTGGCAAGTTATTGCGAGGCGATTACGTGAATAAAGGAAAAAGTCCGTCCCCGTCAGGCGGGGCTCCCGCGAGAGGTTAGTTTACTGGATGGTGCGGTGGGATTCCAGCAAGCGGAAGGCCCGCCCCAAGTGTATGAACGTCACATTTGCAGGTAAGTATTAGCCGGGACTGAAGTTCTGTCGCGCCCGGACAAGGCGTAGCCCCGGTTATTTCCTTCCGGCAGGGTGCTGTCAGATTAACCTCGATTCAACCGGTTCATCTCCGTCCACCAACTCTGGCACCGCCGCCAATACCTCACGAATCGCCGCCGCCGAGACGCTGGCCGGAAGCGACGGCATCTTCGCTCCGTCCGTGGCCGCTTGCGATGTTTCGAGTGGCAAGTGAATGAAGCCCACGCGTGTCTGGACTGCCATTCGCTCTGCGATATAACGAGACAGATAGAGCGTGGCGTTGCAGACATAGGTACCGGCGTGGTGCGAAACGCTGGCCGGAATCCCCGCGACGCGAATCCGCTCCGCCAGGAGTGCCATCGGCAAGTCGCTCGCATACGCCAACGGTCCATCGCTCACCAGCGTTCCGAAACTCTGCCCCGCCGAATCGCCACGTCGTAGTTCTGAGCCAGATCCTGCGTCAATCGATCGCGAACTTTGGCGAAGTCCACAGGATAGAGCCGCGTCGTGACCTGCGGGTCGCTCGGCAAGTCACGCGTCAATTCAACAAGCGCCAGCCAACTGGCATTGGTTGTCCAGGAACCAAATGGTTCAAAGGCGGTTATCAATACCCGGTAAGGCATGGCAATTCCAACACATCCGTAGCATGGGCTTTCTAGCCCGTGTAATACTCTTCATGAACGGGCATGGAAGCCCATTCTACGTTCTTCACACAGCCCGCATTGGTTCCGGCACGCCCCGTTGGCGCAGCGCCGCATCGATCCGGGCCAGTTGATCGTCCGTCAGCCGCCAGCCCATGCCACCGGCATTGTCGCGAAGCTGGTCAGGGCGTTTGGCCCCGCACAGAGCTACACTAATTCCCGGGCGGTGGATCGTCCAGTTGATCGCCAGTTGCGCCAGCGTATGGCCACATTCGGCGGCAATGGGTCGCAGCACTTCGAGCAGGTCGTGATTCTTCTGCCACTCGTCGCCCCGAAACTGCGAATATTTTGGCCGCCCGTCGCCGGATTCAAAAGCATGATCGCGCGCTAACTTGCCAGCCAACAATCCTTTTAGCAGCGGCCAGTACACCACGACCGCCACGTTGTGCTCAATGCACCACGGCAGCCGGTCGGCTTCGATATCGCGCTGCAACATATTGTAGCTGGGTTGATAGGCGGTCAGCGGGCAGTGGGCCGCGAACTCCTGAAGCTGCGATAGCGAGACGTTCGACACACCCACGCTGCGGGTTTTGCCTTCCTCCAGGAGTCGTTTTAGTTCCCCGGCAGACTCGGCCACCGGCGTTTGCTCGTCTGGTGAGTGAAGATAGAGGAGATCGACACGATCCGTTTTCAACCTGCGCAAACTTTCGTCGCAATGCCGGCGGAGTATTTCCGGGCGCGCGTCGCGCACCATCTTCAGGTCCGCGCTCCACTCGATTCCTCCCTTAGTGGCGATCACAATTTGCTCTCGACGGCCAACGATTGCTCTGGCGATCAAGCGTTCGCTTTCCCCCTGCGCGCCGTAGCAAAAGGCCGTATCCAGGAAATTGATCCCTTCGTCGAAGCAGGCTTCAAGCGTGGCGATGCTGTTGGCGTCGCTTACACCGCGGCTGGTCATGCCTGCAATAGGCCAGCAGCCCAGAGCGACGGGGGAGACTTGGATGCCGGATGTGCCCAGAGGACGACGTTCTTTTATTGAAGTTTTCATGTTCAAACCACTCATTAAACGCGGGGCGGTGCCCCGCCGCTAAACGGAGCCAGTTTACACGCTTGCTCCCGCGAGTGGGACGGGGTCGCGGGGTTGCTAGCAACGCAACCTGCTCTAGGTGTCCTGCGCTGGGTGGCCTTACAATGCTCCCCCATTGTGTTTCCGCAGGTTTCAGGGCAGTAAAGCGAAAAGGAATTCGGACTATGTCCAAGAGGGATCGCTACGAAGAGCCGGCCAAGCGCCGCTGGGGACTGAAGCTGGGGATCATCGTGCTCTTGCTGGGTGTGGTCGTCTGGTTCCTCCCGGCGATCGTCGGCAGCACGTCGCTGCGCAACCAAATTGTGCCGTGGGCCGTCCCCGAGTTGGGGAATTCGGTCACGCTCGGTTCCGCATCGCTCGGCTGGCTCAGTCCCGTGGAGCTGCGCGACGTTGCGCTCCGCGACCCAGCCGGCGGCCCAGTCCTCACGCTCCCCGCGGTCACCACCAGCCGCGCTCTGTGGCAGTTGGCATTGCAATCCAAAAACCTGGGCACCGTGCGCTTGGAACGACCGGAACTGAACCTGGTGGTGCGCAACGGCGGCAGCAATCTGGAAGACACTCTGAAGCCGTTGCTCGATGCACCCTCCAAAGGAGGACCGCCGCCAAGCGTTGTGCTTGAAATCGTCGATGGCCGTGTCCTGCTCGCTGAAGCCTTGGACCACGAAAGCCGTGTCCCTGCCGCTTCGACTGCGCCCGACCTCAAAAGCAAAACACCTCCAACCGCCTCCACTCCAGCTCACGTCGCCAGCCGCGCTGTGCAGACTGGTACGCTGGACAAACTCAATGCCAATTTGACGATCGCACCCGGCCAGCCAGAACCGCTGGCGGCAACCGTGGATTGCCTCGTCATGTCCAACAGCGCGGTGGCTGGCAGGACACTCCATGGCGAAGTGGCGCTGAAACCAGGAACGGACGCCGCCAAGATTTCCCCTGACGCAGGGAAGGCCGCATTGAAACTTGCCGCCGTCGATCTGCCGGCGCTGGCTCCCTTGCTGACACGATTCTCCGTGCCGATGAAATTGGCCGGCACCGCCACCACCGATCTCAAAATGGATTGGAGTCGCGACAAGAGTGGTCCCGTTGTAGCCGCTGAAGGACCGCTGACCATTCATCAATTGGCCGTGACCTCGAGTGACTATCTCGGCCCAGAAACCTTGCGACTGGAAAAGCTGTATGTCCAGCCGCAACTGGCTTACTCCGGCAGCCGCATCGACGTCAAGGGAACTCGGGCCGAGTGCGACATCGGGTATGTGGAAGCCAGCGGCGGGATCGATCTCGCTTCCTGGTCGGGCACGCAAGACACCCAAAAAGCGTTGACCAATCTGGCCCAGAGCGATTTTCAACTCCAGGGCGAAATCGACTGCGCCGCGCTGGCTCAGCGTCTCCCCGGCCTGGTTCGCCTTAAGGCCGACACTCGCATCGACAGCGGCCGGCTGACCGTGGCCATTCGTAGCAGCGGCGAAGCGAGCAAACGGCGTCTGGAAGGATCGCTCAAAGCGGCCAAGCTGGTGGCGACCGCCGCTGGCCGCAGAATCGAATATCCCCAGCCGATCCAGATCGACGGCACATTGGAAGCGCCAGCCAGTGGTTCGTGGATCGGCCGCCTCAACTGTAAATCGGACTACCTGACCGCCGACGCCGAAGGCTCGCAGTGGGACGCCTCGATTTCGATTGACGCCGACCTGGATCGACTCACGACCGACGTCGGCCAACTGGTAGACCTCGGGCAGGTGCGAGCCGCCGGGCACGTGGTGGCCGGCTTCGAGATCCGCCGCAAGCGCCCAGCCGCGGGCGTCGCAGCCGGTCCCACGGCTGTCTCTGCCGATGGCCACATCATGCTTGAACGATTTCAATTGCAGGCACCAGGTTTGCGCCCCTGGCAGGAACCTCGCCTGACCGCCGCACTCAAAATGCGCGGCACGATGGATACATCGACAGTCACGCGACTGGATGAAGCCGAGTTGCGCGTCGATTCCGGTGCCGATCACTTGCTGGCCATGCTGGCCCAGCCGTTGGACAAACCGACGGCCGAAAGCCTCTGGCCTCTGAAAGCTTCGATGGAAGGCGATCTGGCGGCCTGGCTGGTGCGCGTGCAACCGTGGCTGCCGCTGGAAGGTTGGCAACTGGCCGGCGCGGCGCGCTGCACGGCCGAAGCCACCGTCTCGGCCAAACGCTGCGATGTTCGGCAGGCCCATCTGCAATTGCAAGGTTTCAAAGCAGCCAGCTCGTGGCTCACGATCGACGAGCCGCGTATCGAATTGGAAGCCGCCGCCCAGTGGGATGGCGCGACGCAACTCATCGCCGTCCCCACGATGACGCTGGCCACCAGCAGCGTTTCGCTGCGGGCTGACAAGATAATATGGCAACTCGATCCGCAATCCCGCCGCGCCGGCGGCCAGGTGGCGCTGCGCGGCGATCTGGCGCGCCTCTCGCGGTGGCTGGAAGTGCCCGGCAAGGCGCCGTCGATGCGGCTCTCCGGCACTCTGCTGGGGCGCGTCGAGTTGTCGGAAGCCGGCGGTGCGCTCAAGGCGGTCGCCACAGCGGAGGCAGATGATTTTGTCGCCTATGCTCCAGCTTCCGCGCCGGTGCGAACCGCCGGGCCAGCTACCGTTCCCGCCACTGCCGGCAACCCGTGGCAACCCGTGTGGAGCGAGGCCAAGATTGGCATCGCGGGCGGGACCAGCTATCGTGCCTCGACCGACCAATTGGAACTCGATCGATTCGAAATCACCAGTAATGTGCTGCGGCTGGCCAATCTGCGCGGCAGCATCGATCAAGTGTCGGGTCGACAGCTTGTGGATCTCTCTGGAGAAGTTCACTACGATCTGGCCAAGATCACGCCGCTGTTGGCTCCTTACGTCGGTCAGGGCGTGCGTCTCGTCGGCCAGGGGCATCGCGAGTTCGCGCTCAAGGGACCACTTTCCAGTCCCGAGGCCACCTCCGCCGTCGTCCCCCCCGAACTGCAAGGCAACGCCGGCGTCGGTTTCCAACAAGCGCAGATCTACGGCCTGACCACCGGTGCTGGCGAGTTGAAAGCTGACCTGAAACGCCAGATCGTTCAGTTCGCTCCTGTGCAACTGGCCATCAATCAAGGCAAGCTCATGGCATCGCCGCGCATCGAACTCATGTCGTCGCCGTTGCTGGTGCATGAGCCGGGCAAGGTGGTGGACCAACTCGATATTACGCCGGAACTGTGCCAGACCTGGCTTAAATATGTCGCCCCGCTGCTGGCCGACGCCACCCGCGTCAATGGCAAGTTCTCGCTCGACTTGAGCCAATGCCGCGTTCCTCTCTCGGATACCAACAAGAGCGACGTGTCCGGCACGCTCTTCATCCACTCGGCCACCGTGCGCCCCGGGCCAGTGGCCATGCCGATCGTGGGTGTCGCCCGGCAGATCGAGGCCGTGGTGCAAAAGAAACCGCTGGGCGCCGTGGGTGGATTGCTCGGTGGCGGCGATGGCGGGCTGGTGCCCGGCAGCGACGTGCAACTGAATATTCAAAGCCAGAACATCCAGTTCGCCGTCCGCAACGGCCGCGTCACCCACAGCCCGCTGAAATTTGTGGTGGGGAACGTCGAGATCCGCACCCACGGTTCGGTCGGTTTTGACCAGACGCTCGACTTGATCGCCGACGTGCCGATCCTGCCGCAATGGGTGGAAAAGCAGCCGGCGTTGCGCAGTCTCTCCGGGCAGACGATCCAGATCCCCGTGCGAGGCACGTTGGCTCGCCCCGCATTGGATTCTCGCGCCATGGAATCCCTCACCCGGCAAGTAGGCACCGCGGCCGTGGGGGGCGCCGTGGAAGGTGCATTGCAGAAAGGGCTCGAAGGGCTTTTCAAGCCGAAGAAGTAGCGCATTAGGCTGGAGGCTGGAGGTAGTAGGCTGTAGGTCACGCGCAGCGTGACAACGACGATCGTGCCACTGCTTGAAGGACGCCATATAACATTTCGAGAGTCTTGCCCACACCATGCGTCCGCCAAGCAGTGCGGGATTAGGCTGGAGACTGATGGCTGTGGGCTGTAGGTTGAGGTTTCCGTAGCTGAAGTCGTAAGACTTCAGTGCTTCCGAGCCCGCCTGAGCCGCACTGCTTAAAAGCCGCGAGGGGGACGGTCTCGTTAGCCCTTGTGCTTCGCGCGCGGCTTTCAAGCAGTGGCACGACGCTGAGTGATGCTGGATCGTCGGGGATCCTTGATCCTGGTTCGCCACGATGCGCTGACTCGGATACCCAGCCCACGCTCGGCAAGCGAGGGCTACTGTAGGTCCGCCCCCAGTTATGGGACGGTCTCCTGACCGTCCCATCCCACCGACCGCAGGTCTCCCTAAACATTGTTCGTTAAGCAACGCAGGGAGACCTACGGTCGTGGCAGTGACATGGTCGGAGACCATGTCACAACTTGCGGAGACCACTGCACAACTTGCCAACAAAATCATCATCAACACCACGTTGATCCCGGCCGATCCGCCGCCGCTGTGCGGTCGCTTCGAAGAGCTTCGAGCGCTTTTCGTGTTCTCCGCCGCAACTTGTTGCTCGGCAACAGGTTGCTGATTCTGTTCGCCGCTTGTTCTCCCAATGTTCTCCGCGTGTTCTCCGGTCTGTTCTCCCGTTTCTTTCGCCATCTGCTCGGCCATCTCGGCCTGCTTCTGCCGAGTAGGGGACAGGTCGGGATCCTGCTCATTCATGTACTTCTTAATCCGCTCCACCCGGCGGCAGAGCTTGCGTCGTGAAGGATTGGGAACCTTGGCCCACTTGAGCATCGTGTTGGAATAGGAGACGAGCGCGCGAAACGACGCCAGGTTACCCAGTTGGGCATCGGCCACCACCGGACCGACCGTCTGACGCAGCAGGCTCTCGCACTCAGCTCGAGTATCGGACGGAAAGTGTTC
>JAIOPX010000327.1 GCA_021413705.1 Planctomycetota bacterium
CACAGTCCTGAGCCCGCCTTACACCGCGACCTGGGCCAATGTGGCCCAGGGCAGTTACTCGATCACGGCCGTGGCGACCGATGCGACGGGGGCGCAGACGAGCAGCGCACCCACAACCATCACGGTAACCCCGGCGCAGGCCGCCTTGTACTTCATCCACCCCGATCATCTGGGGACGCCACGGCTGGTGACGGATGAGGCCAATGCCATCGTCTGGCGGCATCTGCCGACGACCGAGCCCTTCGGTAATTCTCCGCCGGAGGAGGATCCCAATGCCACCGGTACCCGCTTCGAGATGAACCTGGCGTTTCCGGGGCAGTATCGGGATCGGGAATCCAACCTCAGCTACAACTACTTCAGGGATTATGATTCGCTGGGTGGAAGGTATCGGCAGAGTGATCCGATCGGGCTCAGCGGCGGTATTAACCCGTACGGCTATGTCGGTGGGAGCCCGATTTCGCGATTTGACTTATTCGGACTTTATTCATGCATCTATTCAGTTCCCCAGCATTACATTGTTTGTACACCCGACGATCCTACTCATCCATCTTTTGCGAGCAGCAACTATGTCGCGGGTAACAATGATCAAACAGACGCTTCAGGAGCCCCATGTCAAAATAATCCGAGATGCAGCAATATTGAGGACGTAGGCCCACTGCCCTCCGGCACCTATGATGTCGGCGCGCAAAAGTCTAACAGTTCGCGTAGACCGCTGACACCTGTGTTTCCGTTAGATACTTATGGCAGTAACCGTCCTGGGGGTTATCAGACCCATGGATGTGGCGACACCGCCTCGTGCTCCTCAGGATGTATAGCCGCAACCACGAATGCAACCAGGGACAAGCTGAATCAGATCTTTGGTCTCGAGAAGACCAATACAATTTCTGTCCAGGGGTTCTAGCGTGAAAACTAGCATTCGATGGTTTCTTCTGATAGTTGCGGTCGTGTTGAATTGGCTTCCAGCGAATTCGTCTGGCGCCGAATTGGAGAAGACAGTTAGGCCAAATTGGCGGTCCGTCCAGGATCTGTGGTGGAATGACAGGGAGTTAGTAAAGGACGCTGTTGTGTCCGCGCATAAGCTCCTTCATGACAATTTAAGTCTCCAGTTTGACCCAAGCTTCAATGCTCACTTGGGCGATATCGCTGCGTTGCTCCTTATCTTCGATTCAGACTCTACTGAAGCGAGTATTAGGGTTCTAGCAACACTAAGTTCCTATCAATTGGGTGCAACCGAGAACGAGATATATTCGTGCCTGATAAAGCGGAAGGGACCTGAAGCAGGGCCTATTCTCCAGCAATTCATGGTGTCTCCCGTCAACGACTGCATAGACCGGTTTGGACAGTCGGCTAGTAGTCTTGACGGCAAAGCGATTCCGATATGTCGAACAGATGCATCGTATAGAGAGAAACTCAAAGACCTGATCGCCAGTATCGCTGCTGACACGAAGTGCACCCTTGATAGATAGCTCGGAAAGAAATACGGCTATGTTCAGGGGAACTCGCGAGACCTGGAAGCGCCTTGGCAAGAAATGAGCCGCGTATCGCTTCTCCGATTCTTAGCAACTCTCCCGTAGTGAAACAAGATTCATCCTTCCTGTCTTGTTGCCACCGCAGCCTATCCCCTCTTGCAGGCCTGTGCCTGCTTTTAATTGGACCTTCGGCCCTAGCACAAACCAACGGCTACCACGACGTAGGCGATTGCAGCACGATCGCCGGCTGGGCATGGGACGCGAGCCAGCCGACGACACCGATCAGCGTCGACATCTATAGCGGCAATACGCTGATCGCCACCGTAGCGGCCAGCGCCTTCCGCCAGGACTTGCAGAACGCCGGCATCGGCGACGGCAACCACGGCTTCCAGATCGTGACGCCGGCGGCGGTCATCGACGGCCAGCCGCATACCCTCACGGTCAAGTACGGCGGCACCCAGCAGAACCTCAACACCACGCCGAAGACCGTCAGTTGCATCGCCCTC
>JAIOPX010000328.1 GCA_021413705.1 Planctomycetota bacterium
TGCAATCAACGCAGGCAGCGCCTGCACCGACAGCGCCTCCCAGAAGAGAAGAGCCGTCGTCCGCTTCTAACTATCGGGGGGAGCATCCGTGCCTATTGAGTAAAACGTAACGATTATTCCGCGAGTGACGGTTCGGGGGAGATTGAGGGGGAGGAAACTTAATCCGTTTAACCCATCCTGCCGACCATCTATGTAGCTGAGTATTGAGATCAGCCGCAGGGCGCTAGCCCTCGGTTTTTGCGGCATTGATCGCGCATGAGAAACCGGACGCTAGCGCGTGCCGGCTGACGTGTGCAATCCCAAGCATTGAAACGCACTAACTGTTCCACGACTTCCTTACGTCATCTACTCGGTGCCTCTGTGTCTCTGTGGTTCAAACTACTGCTTCGCTTCGCCTTGCTTGCCTCGGTTGCTGCTGCGCCGATTCTGGCCGGTGCCTCGCCGGATACACATGGTCGCGTTCGGCCATTGCGGCAGATCTACAAGACACACCAGGGTTGGGAATATCGCACGGAGCATTTTATCGCGGTGACCACAACCTCGGGGGACGACGCCCGCTGGGCCGGCGACGAACTGGAAGCTGCCTGGGAAGAGACCGCTCGATTGGCGGACCATTTTGGAGACATGCACCGCCGTCCCGATTTTGGAATGGTCGGCGCGCTGGTGACCAAGAACAGTACGGTTCCTCGTTCAACAGGCACTCGTTTTCCGAAGATCGCGCTGCCCGCAGATCCCACGACAATTCAGGTCGAAATGGGAGAAGATCGCGAGGCAAGTCGCGCGGCAGCTCGACAGACGCTTCGTCGTGGGGCGGCTTCGACGCTCCTGCGACAATCTGGCTACGACGAGCGACTCCCCAAATGGGCTGCCGTTGGGCTGACGGAGTTTGTGGCGGATGAGGAGTGGGACAAACAGCGGTTTGATCATGAACGGAAAGTTGCTCAGCAATCCAACGAATCGCTTCCGGCCTGGGGTGTGGTCTTTCGCCACTTGATGACCACCGACGATGGGGGTCAGGCGGCGTCAATACTGGAGTCGCTGTCGGATTGCGGCGATTTCTCGGCCGGCCGGTTGCAACGCCGCGTGCCCATCCATACCCGTTGGGACAAGGTCACGGCCAAGCGGGCCGAAGTTGTGGTTCAAGACAACCGATTGCCGGAGTTGCCCGGGGTACGCCCGGCCGAATTACGAAAAAACATTTCAAGATGGCTGGCCGATCCCCAAGTGGGAACCATGCCGGTGAAACTGGACATTGCGGATAACGATCCTGCAATGCAGCGGGCTCGCGAGATGGCGCTGTTGGTCAAGCTTTGGCAGCGCTATGGCGAAGAACATGTTGCACGCGGTGAAAATCGCCCCGCGACTCCGATCGACTTAGACAAATTGCACCGGCGTTTGACATCGTCCACCGCTCCGGCATGGTCGGCCCTTGATGCCGACGGTCACTTGATGACTTGGCGCGACCAACCGCGGGTCGATGCTTTGCTTGCCGATCGCCGCGGAGGCTATCGAACCATGGTGCGAGAGGGACGTTCGGTGTTGCAATTTCGAGAACCGGAAGGGACCACGCTAGAGGCCTGGCTCGACGGTGCAGCGGAGCCGGCTCGACCGGTGGTCCGCGTTCAGCGGGTTAAGGCGCTGTAGGGTATGCGCAGCATACCAATTCTTGGATAGCCATCCCGTGCCAAGCTTCCTTGTACGGTTGCAAAAGGCAGGCGATGAATCGTTGCCCAGGCATTGGTACGCTGCGCGTACCCTACTTCGCATGCCGGATCGCTTTATCTGACCCAAGGGGACAGTCCCATTTTGCTGGGGCAAAATTGGGACAGTCCCTACGGTGCGGGAATCGCAACACGTCGCGGCCCGTCGTGCGTGTTGTTGGCTGCTTCGATCCTGCCGGGCATGTTATGGAACGCTCGGTCGAGCGTATCGTCATTTTTACGCAGCGTTTCGCGGATTAGATCTCGCTCTTGGCTCGTGCCGCCATCGACACGGTCGATCTGATCGGATAGAGACCGGCTCCAACGGGCCTTAAGCTTGGGACGATCACCGTCGGCCGGCTGTGGAGCGCTAGCGTCCGCCACCGGCGCGGAGCTTTCAGTTGGGTTCGCAGTGACCGGAAGTTTGCCGGTTGATTCTTGTGTCGTAGCAGTGGCCGGCGGAGTGGGTTGGCTACTGCAAGTGCAGCCGCCAGTAGTCACGAGCAGCGCGGCGATCACAAGTGTTATCTGTCGTATCATGGGGAGCCTGCAAGGTGTCGCATCGTGGGTGCCAATACAACTACTACGCTAATTGGCCCAGCATCCGCGTGCAAACGGCATAGCCGCAGGACCATCAGGCGTAGCGAACCATGAAGCGATCGACGATCGCGGGGGCTCGGCTGCTAGCCCAGACGAGCATTCGCCCGGCAAAATTGGGGATGATTTCCCGCTTTCCGCGTTGCATGGCCCGCAAGGTGGCCGAGGCAACTTTTTCGGCTGAGACGCCGCGTCCCTTGGGCCAAGGAACCTGTCCCCGGCCGTGAACCACGTTGTCGTAGAACTCAGTTTCCGTCGTGCCAGGGCTGACCAGCAGAAGATCGACGCCCTGTGGTTTCAACTCGATCCGCAGTGACTCGCTCCATCCCCGGAGGGCAAACTTCGTGGCACAATACTCGTGCATCCGAGGGATGCCCCGGTGGCCGAGAATCGAGCTTACGTTGACCACGATGGGACGATTGCCCTTGAGTAGTTCTGGAAGCGCGAGCCGTGTCAATTCGACCGCCGAGAAAAAATTGACTTCAAAAATCTGTCGCAGGCGTTCGGGGTCGGCATCCTCAAAGCGGCCGAAGGAACCGATGCCGGCATTGTTGACCAATCCGTCGAGGCCGCCAAAACGGTCCACGGACAACTGAACCGCTCGGCGGCGCGTTTCAGGATCGGTCACATCTCCGGCAAGAATATCCACCGTACCGGAGCTCCCCGCAGTGAGAACCGCTTCCGACAGTTCTCGCAACTTCAGTTCACGCCGCGCCAGGGCAACCACATGAGCCCCTGCAGCAGCGAGCTGGCCAGCTAGATGCAATCCGATGCCCGCCGAGGCACCAGTGACGAGAATGCGGCTGCCGGCGAGATTGCGATGTGCCATCGGGGTCCGATATCAATAAAGCGACCCTTCCGATTGCCGTGCGGTCGCGCTCCTGAGAGCGGACCGACAAAGATCAGACGTAACCGCAAGTGGTTCGTCGAAGGAAGTGGCATGTCGGAAGGGCCATGGGAATTATTACACGCATTCGCCGTTCTGGCAATAAAATGGGCGAAATAATTCTCGACAGTTCAGTTCGAGACTCTCGCGAGTTTTTTGGGATCTGCACCTGAGTCCTGGTTCTCGCAAAAATCGAGCCAAGCCTCGAATTGACTCAGGATGCCGCGATCGGCTGCTGCCCGGACCATCCGGTCAGGCACGCCTCCTTCTTTTCGCGTCCCAGCAGACTGAGCCAAGGGAAACGCCTTCCAAAGACGAGCATTCGGCGCGACCATAAAGTGCCTCTTTTTCTTTCCGACCCCACTAGCGTCCACCGCCAGCGTGTTCCGCGCGGGTGGGGAAGCGCCCCCAATAACGGGGTCATACCCAATACTACGTCGTGGGAGCCAGATCGGTTTTTTTCGGCGAGAGGCGTGAAGGCGGTGCGCATTCTAAGCCGTTACAGGCCAAGAGGTTTGGGCGCATTGAAAAAAGATCGATTCGATGGAGAGAGCCAGACAAGCTATTGGCAACGGACTATCAATGAGCCTACACTGATCGCTCGCCGTGGTACGCGCCGTTGCCACTGGAATGATCGCTGTTGGCTGATGGCACGGTCGCGCCCGGAGCCGCGTGCGGCCGAACGCTGGTGCCGTTTTCATTGATCCGCGAAGCATGAGCCTGCGGGATGCGGCAGTGGATCGTGACACGATCTTCTACATAATGCTGCGAAAGAACTTCGCCATGACGGGCCAAATAGGCCAGCAGCCAGCCATTGCTGGCGGTGGTTTCCACGTCCACGTCAATGAATGAACGGCTCAGCGCATCGCTGACTTTTTGGGTCAGCTCAGACATTCCCTCCCCTGTGCGGGCGCTGATCGGAACAGCATGAGGATAGCGACCTTTCAGGGCACCGATACCCGGTCCACGATCCGCGCCGTCCATTTTGTTGAGCACCAGCAAAGTATCTTTCTCTTCGATGCCAATCTCCTCGAGCACGGTATAGACGGCCGAGATTTGCTCTAGCGCGGCCGGGTTGCTGGCGTCGGCCACATGCAGAAGGAGATCGGCCTGCCGGGCCTCTTCGAGCGTGGCTTTGAAGCTGGCGATAAGCGCGTGGGGCAGATCACGAATGAAGCCTACCGTATCGCTCAGCAGCACGGGCCCCCAGCCGGGCAATTGCCAACGGCGGGTGCGGGTATCGAGCGTGGCGAACAGTTTGTCCTCCGCCCGCACGCCGGCGCTGGTCAGCCGGTTCATGAGCGTGCTTTTGCCGGCATTGGTATAGCCGACCAGCGAGACCGTTCGATGCTCGCGGCGGGCGGCCACGGTGCGCTCCTTGCGTAACTGGATCGTCCCCACTTCTTTTTTGAGTTCGGAGATGCGTTTCTCGACGAGACGGCGATCGACTTCCAACTGCTTTTCACCAGGGCCGCGCACGCCGACACCGTTCTTGATGCGGGACAAGTGCGTCCACATCCGCTTCAGCCGCGGCAGTGAATATTCCAACTGGGCCAACTCGACCGCCAAACGGGCTTCGTTGGTCTGAGCTCGACTGGCAAAAATATCGAGAATCAACTCGGTGCGGTCCAACACTTTGACCTTGGTGGCCGCCTCAAGATTGCGAGTCTGTCCTGGCGAAAGGTCGTTGTCGAAAAAGATGACGTCGGCGTCGTTAGCCTCGGCCAATAGCCCGAGTTCTTCCACCTTGCCGCTCCCAAGGTAGGTCGCCGCGTCCGGCTTTTCCCGACGCTGAGTGATTTGACCCACTACGTGCGAGCCTGCCGTCTTGGCCAGACCGTTGAGCTCTTCGAGCGGATCGCCGGGAAACGTATGTTGCGGCAGGATCACGCCGACAAGAATAGCAGCTTCACTACGGACACCGTCGAGACGGTTCATTTCTTTGGTGATAGTTTGGGTTCCTGTTGTAGGTGGAGCAGGGGTCGATGAGCACCCCCAAGTTGGCTGTGGGAATTATAGCATAGCCGGGTCATTTGCCGAGTAAGTGACCTCATTACCAGCGTTTTGGTTCGCGCGCACCTGCTTGGACAGAGCGTCAGTTCACAAAAAAAGCCGGCCCCCGCGTTGGGGGCCGGCTAGATTGGACCCGATATTATTCAGTGAATTAGGCAGCGGGACGGCGGCGACGGATGACCGCCAACCCCATCATGCCGACAAATCCAAAGATGCCCAGCACATAGGTGCTCGGCTCAGGAACATTCGTAATTTCGCCACTCGAAAAGATCTGATCGAGTACCAGATCCGAGCCGGCGGAGATACCTCGTATCTCCAACACGATCGACTTCACGTCGGCAAAGTTCGGTGTTCCAGTAAAAGACGCGAACGGAAACTGCTGAGTTCCAGCACCGGCGCCGGACAGCAATTTGGTGCCAACCACGTTGGACTGGTCTGTCACGGAAACGAACAAATCGACACTACCCGAATCGATGGAGATAATGTCAAAAGAAATGAAGGTGGACGCACCAGCATCGGTCAGATCCGTTGCAGCTGGCAAGCCTGCTCCAGCGGCATCCCACGTAATTTTCGCGGAACCCGTGGTACCACCATCGAGCGAAAAGAACAAGCGCCCTGTAGCTCCCGGATTCGCGTCCATCGACAAGGAAAGCGCTCCAGCAACCGGATTGGCGCCCGGAATATCCAGTTGACGGGTGCCACCAAGAATGCCCGCAAACACACCGCTTGAATCCGTGTCGCTGCCCGCCGCAGCGGCCGTTACGCTTCCACCACCATTGTCAAAATTGTCGATCAACGCTGCCTGCGCAGTGCTGGTGACAGTGGCGGCAACGAACCATGCAGCTACCGCAAATAAACTAGATCTACTTATTCTCGATAACAATAGTTTCACAATTTTGTCTCCCCTGGAAAAAAGTCAGAGATGCGAAAATCAAATGCGTGTGAACTGAATCGTATCTGAGTTAGCGCACCTCCAAAAATACTTCGATGATGTTAGAAGCAAATATGACGACTCTGGAAAACGAAAAAGGCGGCCGCCATTGTCAACGAACCACTGGCCCGTATAACGGACTAGTGGCGCGCAAAATAGCGATCGCCTTGCTCGTGGAGAAATCGAGTTGTATGCGGTTCATTTGCCGAATCCGATATATCCCTAAAAAAGGGGGCTAGGGCATCAATGTAGTGATCTCTTCACGTAAGTCAAGTGATTTGCGCAGCAATTGCAAAGACAATCCAGATAAACAGTTAATAGGGGAAACTTGCTTGCCGTCCATTTGCAACACCCCCCCAAGGGAAGGGGAGCCCTGTTTTGCCATTTTGGCTGTTTTTGTTACGCCAGATCGCCCACAAGCAGGTGGCAATAACTTTCATACCGCCGCCCATCCAGCCTCCCGTCCGCAACGGCGTCTTTCACCGCACAGTCCGTTTCGTGGGTATGCGTGCAGTCGGGAAACTGGCACAGATCCACCAGGGGCCGAATATCGCGAAAAAAGCCCGCCACTTCCACGGGAATCACGTCCCAAAGCTGAAACTGCCGGATCCCCGGCGTATCGACCACATATCCGCCGCAGGCCAGCGGGATCAAGACCGCCGTGGTTGTCGTGTGCTTACCTTTCTCGTTCTCCCGGCTGACCTCCCGGGTTTTGAGCTTGAGTTGAGGGTCAATGGCATTCAATAGCGATGACTTGCCAACACCGCTCTGCCCTGCCACCACGCTCTCCCGCCCTGTCAGCGCTGCCCGCAGGCGATCGACATTCATTCCCGTTGCGGCTGAAAGTTGGAGTACCTCATAGCCCATCTGTCCATACACGCCAAGCGTGGCTTGAAGCGCCCCCCGGTCCACCAGGTCGATCTTGTTGATGCAGATAATTGGCCTGATTCGATTTCTTTCGGCGGTGACGAGATATCGGTCGATCAAG
The DNA here is from genome assembly GCA_021413705.1 of Planctomycetota bacterium. Lineage (GTDB taxonomy): Bacteria > Planctomycetota > Planctomycetia > Pirellulales > UBA7805 > JAIOPX01. The sequence continues at coordinate 7,116 of JAIOPX010000328.1, forward strand.
TGCGGCTTCAGGTCCGGCTCGGCGGCGCTGGCCACGATGAGCATCTGATCGACATTCGCCACGACCACATGCTGACGCCCCTTGCTGGTGCGGCTCAATATGCCGCGGCGGGGCTCGATGCGCTCGATAATCCCTTCGTCACCCACGGGGCGGAACATCACGCGATCGCCGGCCGCCACCACATGCCGTTGATCGGTCGAGAGGGTCTTGAGCAACCGGCGCGTGGCACAAGACCAGATGCGACCATCGGGAGCTTCCACAGTGCTATGCAAGCCTTGCACACGCAACACACGTCCGGGCAAGCAAGTGGCCAGATCGACGTCGGGCGCCAAGGGTTGCAGACTGCCGTCGTCCTGGGTCTGGCTGACGACAATCGTCCGCTTCCGCGACAGGCGTCCCTTGCCGCTGATGCGTTCGCCGCGAGCTTCGTCTTCGTCAACACTTTCGCTGGCGAATTGCTGGGTCTGACTGCGATCGCGAGTTCGCACTTCGCGATTCTTGCGAAAATCGGCTCGGACTTTTTTGGGCTGTTTGCGCTGCTTGGCCATAGGTGAGAGGTATTCTACCCGTTACTTGGCCTCTGCGGGCTTACGCCCAGCGGCTCGCAAGTCGCACTCAATCCTCGTCCATCCGGCGGATTTTGCCCGGTGAATCGTCGGTGGGGTCGTGCCGGCGGCGGCCGCGGGGCTCAAAACTTGCTTTATCCAACCCTGCCCGCTCCAGGAGCGATTTGGTAAAGAGATTCTCTACGGGCTCGTCGGGAGGGGGCGGCCCCACGGCACCGAGATCTTGCGGTACATAGTCGATTTCAAATCGGTGCTTGGCGATCGTCAGTCGATCGCCAGGGCTGAGCCGTTTTTCCACCACGGCAACGTCGTTGACCTTCACTCCGTTGAGGCTTTTCAGGTCGCGGACGTACCAGTAACCGCCATTGACCGTCAATTGGCAATGATGGGCCGACACATTGGCAAACCGCAGCACGACGTCGCAACTTTCGCGACGGCCAACCAGAAGGTTTTTCTTTAGCAGGGGGATGGGATCACCACCACCCAACGGAACAAGCTCCCCATACTTCGATTCAGACACGCCGGCGGCTCCTCGATCGGCTTGTGTGAAAGACACGACCGCGTATAGTGGGGACTGTCCCCTTGGGTTCCCCAATGGTTCCCCTGTAAGTTCTTTTATAAGCCCGCTTGTCCGGTGCGTCAATGAATCCGTCCCCTCACAGTGCCGTAGAACCATCGACCGACTGGCGCGGGGCCGGATTGCGATATCACTCTTACAATTTTTTCCTCCAGCAACGCTTTGGCGGCCGGGTGCAGAAGGTCAGCTTGGACGCCGGGATGACCTGCCCTAATGTGGATGGGACGGTAGCCAAGGGAGGCTGCGTCTTTTGCGACAATCGGAGCTTCAGCCCCAGCCGCAGGGTGCCGCGCACCACCATCCGAGGCCAACTCGACGAAGGAATCATGCGGCTGAAGCGGCGCTATAAGGCTCGGCAGTTTCTGGCCTACTTTCAACCGGCCACAAACACCTACGCTCCTGTGGGCCGGCTGAGGCCGTTGTACGAAGAAGCCATCAGCGAACCGCAGGTCGTTGGGTTGGCGATCGGCACTCGCCCCGACTGCGTGCCCGAGGATGTGCTCGATCTGTTGAGCGAACTGGCCGGCCGAACCTATGTTTCGGTCGAATACGGACTGCAAACGATCCACAATCGCTCGCTGGATTGGATGAATCGGGGCCATCATCACGATGCGTTTCTCGATGCCATCGCCCGGAGTCGTGGACGTGGATTTGAGATTTGCGCGCATGTGATGCTGGGTCTGCCGGGCGAATCGCGTGAGGACATGCTAGCTACGGCCCGCGAGGTGGCGCGACTCAAGCTCGACGCCGTCAAAATACACAATCTTTACGTGGTTCGCGACACGCCGCTGGAGAAGCAATATGCTGCCGGACAGGTACGACTGTTGGAGCGAGAAGAGTACGTCGAGACAGTGATCGACTTCCTGGAACTGTTGCCTCCAGAATGCATTGTCGAGCGCATTAGTGGCGAAGCGCCGCCTGACTATTTCGTGGCCCCTTCATGGTGCCTCAATAAGCCAGCAATCCTGCGGGCGATCGATCAGGAGTTTACGCGGCGCGATAGCTGGCAGGGGAAAGTGCTATAATGTATTTACAGCAGAGCGGACTGGTTGGCCGCCGGCTGGGCTTTCGGGCCTGGCGGGAGGAAAGTCCGGGCTCCACAGGACAAGGCGGTGGATAACGTCCACCGGTCGCAAGATCCGGGAAAGTGCAACAGAAAGTAGACCGCCTCGGCGGCCGAAAGGTCGTCGCGGTAAGGGTGAAACGGTGCGGTAAGAGCGCACCAGCAGGCCGGGTGACCGGCTTGGCTTGGCAAACCCCGCCTGGAGCAAGACCAAACAGGGAGCAAAGCGGCAGCGCATGCGGCCGCTTGGGGGCTGGTCCGGC
>JAIOPX010000067.1 GCA_021413705.1 Planctomycetota bacterium
TGCGCGTTGGCCGCTGGGTTGTGCAGCGTCTCCGGGATGCTGCCCGATCTGGACAGCGATTCCGGAGTGCCGATACGCGAGACGATGACTCTGGCTGCCGCCGTGGTGCCGATGCTCTTGATGCGTCGCTTCGCGCACATGGGCTTGTCGCACGAAGCGATGGTGCTGGCCGGCGCCGCGGTCTATCTGTTCGTTCGCTTCGGCTTAGGATCCCTGCTGAAACGCTACACGGTCCACCGTGGAATGTTTCACAGCATCCCCGCGGCTGCGATCGCCGGCATCCTGGCCTTCCTATTGTGCCAGGGCATGGACCTGACCGATCGCTATTACAAAGCAGGCGCAGTTGTTGTCGGCTTTATGTCGCATTTGATCCTCGACGAAATCTGGGCCGTCGATGTGGGCCTGGGAAAAGTGCGGCTCAAGCAATCGTTCGGCACGGCGATGAAGTTCTGGGGCGAAAGTTCTTGGGCGAACGTATCGACCTACGCCAAGTTGCTGCTATTAGTTGCGCTGGCTTGGCAGGATCCGGTTTGGACGCATGATCCGAATATGCAGGTCATCCAGAGCCAGAACGCACCGGCCACGCCCAACATGGCCGTTGAGAAAATCAAAAGCTGGTGGCGGTGATGTAGGGTACGCGCAGCGTACCAATTCATGGCCAACGACTACGCGACCGTTACCCCATCCAGCCAAAAGAAGGCATCGCCACCAACGGGTTGCAAGCGTAGAGGCTGTTTCTTGTCCAGTCATTGGTATGCTGCGCATACCCTACCTCAAAACGCCTTTCGGCTATCCAGCAGCAATGTCACCGGCCCTTCGTTGACGAGCTCCACGTCCATGTCGGCGCGGAATTGGCCGGTAGCTGTTGTGACCCCCTGCTCCGCCACATGGCGCACGAACAACTCATAGAGCGACTCCGCCAACTCCGGCGGTGCGGCGGCCGTAAAGCTCGGTCGCCGGCCGCGACGGCAATCACCCAGCAGAGTGAACTGGCTGACCACCAGCATCGCTCCACCGATGTCCACCAGCGAACGATTCATCTGATCGTTTTCGTCTGGAAAGATTCTCAGGGCCGCGATCTTCTCCGCCAGTTGGCGTGCGTCCTCGGGCGAATCATCGGCCGCCACCCCAAGCAACACCAGCAGCCCTCGGCCGATCTGGCCGCAGATCTCGCCGCCAACGGTGACAGATGCTCGACGAACTCGTTGCACGCATGCTCGCATGGTGGGATCTCACAGTATCCATCACGCTCCGCGTGATGCATTCTTCACGCGGAGCGTGAAGGGTACCTTGCCTACTACTTTACGCGCCCCGGCCTGTTTGTCGAAGCCCGGCCATGCCATACTAGGGCCGTCCATTAGCCGTTTTTTTGCGAAGTACATACCATGCCCGCCTGGTTCTGGCTCATCCTCTACTGCTTAGCGATCCCCGCCGTGTCGCTCATTGGCGGTTGGATACCCTTGCTGGTGCGCCTTACGCATCGCCGGATGCAGATCGCCATCAGCTTTGTCTCCGGCGTGATGCTCGGCGTGGCACTGATGCATTTGCTTCCCCATGCCCTCTTGGAAGGCCAGCAGGCCTCCGGTTCCCTAGACCACGCTTTGCCAACTGTGTTGACGTGGCTGCTGGGTGGCGTATTGACGATGTTCTTCATCGAGCGGTTCTTTGCTTTCCATCAGCACGACGCTCCACACCATGAAACGGGCCACGACGCACCGTGCGATATCAGCGACGGCGTGCATGGGCACGCCCATAAGTTGAGTTGGGGCGGCGCCGCAGTCGGTCTCGCATTGCACGGCGCGATCGAAGGACTGGCGCTGGCCGCCGCCGTAGCCGCCGAGACGGTGCCCGGCCGCTTCGTGCCGCTGGTTGGCATCAGCACATTCCTGGTTATTTTTCTTCACAAGCCTTTCGATTCGCTGACCGTCGGCACGCTCATGGCGGCTGGCGGCTATTCGGCCAAGGCACGCCACTGGGTGAATGTTGCCCTGGCGCTGACCGTCCCTGCCGGAGCCGGCCTGTTCTATCTGGGCTTTGGCGCAGCCAGCGGCGGCAGTCTCACGCTGGCCGCCGCGCTGGCCTTCTCAGCCGGAACCTTCCTGTGCATTTCGATGAGCGATCTTTTGCCCGAATTGCATTTTCATCAGCACGATCGCATCTTGTTGTCGATTGCCCTGCTGCTGGGTCTCGCAGTGGCCTGGCTGGCCAGCGCCGTGGAGCACACGGGACACAATCACGCACCGAAGCCGACAAATCGGGGTGCCACTGCTGGCTTGCCCAGCAGTGCGTTCTTATGGCCAGCTAATAGCCACCAAGCTGCCGAATCTTGTCAGGAATAAGGCCGTCGATTCATAGGTTGAGTAACGGCTATGATCTAACCAAAGAGTTCACTGCTAGGCAAGTCAGCAGTGACATCCATGAAGTGCATTACATCGGATCGAAAAAGTCTGCCGGTAAGCGATAAACTGTTGGCAATGCCAGATCCTTGTATGATCCGTCAGTAAGAAAGTGCTTGGCACTCGACCACCTCCAGCGATCGGCCCGATCACACAAGCCACGTCGAACGGGATTCATGTGAAAGTAGTCCATCGAAGCCAATACGGAATCCAGGTGCTCCAGGTTACGATCGTACCCAGGGCCTTCTTGCCAAAAACGAAATGTCTCCACTTCCGGCCGTTGCCTGATCGTCAGTTTTCTCCGTAACGGACTTTCGACGGGTAACGACTGTTTGATTTTCCATGACACAGGTCGCTTGATGGCCTTGAGGAGCAGATCGATCTTTGCAGCGTTCTGAAGAGGAAACAACAGCAAGTGGACGTGCTCGGGCATAAACACGAACGCGGCGAGTCGCCAACGATGTCGCTCGCCGGCACGGTCAATTGCATGGCTTAGCTCCTCTCGCCACGAATCGTTCGTTAATAAGGGGAGTCGTTGGTAGCACGAGAAGGTCAATTCCCGGCAATGGCTGGGATCCTCATAGTGTTTGATCCGCTTTCGATGGGGAATCATGCCCGACATGGAAGTAGGCCTGCCATTTGATGTTCTTGGTTGCTTGGCGGCTATTAGTTCACTCAAGAAAGGCACTGCTGGGCAAGCCAGCAGTGGGGCTAGTGTTCTCACTCCCCGATTCCCATGCAATCCAAAATGAACGCGTACTCTGTCGCTTGGCTGTCGAGATAGTCATAGCGGCCTGAGGCGCCGTTGTGGCCGGCTTCCAGATCGATCTTCAATAGCAGTAACTGGTCGCCCGTCTTGTTTGCCCGCAACTTGGCCACCCACTTGGCAGGCTCCCAATAACTCACCCGGGTGTCATTGAGACTCCCACGAACCAACATGTGCGGATAGTTTTGTTTCCGCACGTTGTCGTAGGGCGAATAGGAGCGGATCCGCTCGAACGCTTCGCGATCTTGAGGATTTCCCCATTCGTCAAACTCAGTCACCGTCAGCGGCATCTTGGGATCGAGCATCGTGTTAAGCACGTCCACAAACGGCACGTCGGCCACGACCACATGAAACAACTCAGGCCGCCGATTCGCCACCACGCCTACCAACATCCCGCCTGCACTGGCGCCCGAGATGGCCAACCGCCTCGGCGACGTGTACTTTTCGCGAATCAAATGTTCAGCACAGGCAATGAAATCACTGAACGTGTTTTCCTTATGCTTCAACTTGCCGCTTTCGTACCACGCCCTGCCCAAGTCCCCCCCGCCGCGCACATGGGCCGTGGCATAGATGAATCCCCGGTCCAACAAGCTCAACCGCGCCGCGTCGAATGTGGGATCTTCGCTTAGGCCGTAGGCTCCGTAGCCACACAACAACACCGGGTTGCTGCCGTCGCGCTTCAAGCCACGCCGGTAGACCAGCGAGATTGGCACCTTCGTGCCGTCGGCCGCCGTGGCCTCGATCCGTTCCGTTTGATAGTGGGCCGGATCAAACCCGGCCACCTCGTCGCGTTTCAGCAATTTCCGCTCGTGCGTGACCAAGTCATATTCGAACACCGATGGCGGCGACAGCAGCGAACTGTAACTGAAGCGGATCTGCTGCGTGTTGAACTCAGGGTTATCCTCGAGCGACAGCGTATATGCCGGCTCTTGAAACTCGACCGGGTGGATCGCGCCCGTCTTGAGATCGCGAACCCGCATCGTTGGCACACCCCCCTGCCGCTCCAGCAGTACCAGGTGGTTGGCAAAAACCTCGGCTCCGTCGAGCTTCACATCGTCGCGGTTCGGGATGACTTCGCGCCAATGCTCCCGCCCTGGCGTGGCCACCGCCGTTTCCATCAGCCGAAAGTTTTTCGCGCCGTCATTGGTGATGACCCAAAATGTGTCTCCCTGATGGCGCACTCCGTATTCGACACCCGGCCGGCGCGGTTCGACCAGCTTGAACTCGCCGGTCGGCTGCGAGGCGTCAAGAAAGCGGATCTCGCTGCTGGCATTGCTGGTCAGCTCAAGCAGCAAAAACTTGCGACTGCGTGTCCAAGCCACCGACAGGAAGAATGCTTTGTCCGGTTCCTCATAGACCAGCACGTCTTGCTTCGGATCGGTCCCGACCACATGCCGGTAGAGCCGATACGGCCGGGCAGACTCGTCGCGCGTCGTGTAGAAGAGCGTGCGATTGTCGTTCGCCCAGGCGACCGCCTCGCCGGCGTTCGGCACCGAATCCGCCAGCAAGTCGTTTTTTTCAAGATCTTTGATCCGCAGCGTGTATTGCTCGTTGCCCGTGGCGTCGGTGCCATAGGCGAGCCAGCGCTGGTCGGGGCTGAGCTCCGTCGGCCCCATGGCAAAGTAGTCTCCCTCCTTCGCCAGCGTGTTCTCATCCAGTATCACTTGCTCGGGCGCATCCAGCTTTCCTTTGCGGCGGCAGTGGACGTTGTATTGCTGATCCTTCTCCCACCGCGTGTAGTAGAAAAAATCTCCCCAGCGTTGCGGCACGGTCTGATCGCTTTGCTTGGTCCGGGCGATGAACTCATCGTAGAGTTTTTTCTGCAACTCCTCGGTATGCTGCAAGACGGCGTCCGCATAGCGGTTCTCGGCGTCGAGGTAGTGCATCACCCGTTTATCATCGCGATCCTGGAGCCAGAAGTAGTCGTCTGCCAGTTCCTGGCCATGAACGGTCACCACCCGCCGTTCCCGCAGCGCCTTGGGCGCCCGGGGCAAGATCGCCGGCCCCAGTACACCCTCTCGCCCCCCCGACTTGAGCAAAGCAGCAGTGCCGTCCGCTGCCGCATCCGCCGGCGCCGCGCTCACCCCCTGCCCTGCCGGCTCCGCCACGGGCCGACACCCGAGCCAACTCGAGAGCCCCAGCGCCGCAATCACCAACCCTAGCCCGAAGCGCCAGCAAGGGAGCGTCTCCCGTTCCGCGTCGCCCCTGCAAGTAACCGAGTCCCCGACTCTCAACTCATCTCGCGATGGCAGCTTATTGGTGTCCATGAGTCCGATCATATCACCCGCCCCCCTCAGCGGCGACCGTCCGCCGCCGCGGTCCCCCGCTCCCCTCCCTTGCCCTCCTTCATTTTTCTTTTATACCGTTCTGCCAATCCCAATTCTCTGATCCCTGACTCCTGACTCCTGACCCCTGACCCCCGATCCCTTCTTTGGTCCCATCCCCTGCCCCATCGCCGCTTCGGATGCTAAAATTGCGAACCACTCAGTTGCGGCCCCTGAAGCAAAGGCGGCCGGACAAGCCGGAGTGGCGGAATGGCAGACGCGCTGGATTCAAAATCCAGTTTACGCAAGTAAGTGTGGGTTCAAGTCCCTCCTCCGGCACTGTTTTAGAACACAGGATGTTTACACTTGTCTCGAATTGCTCTCCGCTCCCTTCAGGGCGATGGAAGCCCCGCCCTTCAAGCGGCTTCGCCGCTTCATTTATACGTTCTGATAACGCTCACCTCCGCTTGTCCCGGGTCAGTTGCAGCAATTGCTGCAACACGATAAACGCCAGCAGCAGTCCCCCGATGGCGATCCGGGTCCACCAGGAACTGAGCGTCCCCTGCAAATTCAGCACGGCGGTGATCACGCCCAGGATCATTACTCCCAAGAGCGTCCCCACCGGATAACCCACGCCGCCTGACAACAGTGTGCCGCCGATCACGACGGCCGCAATCGCGTCGAGCTCCATTCCCGTCGCCACCGTCGAGTCACCCGCTTGCGCCTTGATGGCGTGGATTACTCCGCCCAACGCGGCGCACAATCCGCTGAGCGCATAAATGGAAATCCGTGTCCGCGCCACGGGTAGGCCCATCAGCGTCGCGGACGACTCGCTCCCGCCTAAGGCATAGACCGTCCTGCCGAAGCGCGTGTAGCCGGCCACGACGATCGCCAGAGCCGTACCGCCCAACATTACTACGGCGGGGAGCGACAAGTAGTCGAGTGTTCGCCAGTCCACCAGCCACTGGAAGGTCGTGTTGTCGGTGATATTCAATCGCTTCTGGGGCGTCAGCGCCAACGCGCCGCCGCGGGCGAGAAACATGCCCGCCAACGTCACGAGAAACGGCGGCAGGCGGAAAGCATGGATCAGCACACCCATCACGGCGCCGAACGCCAGCCCCAGCGTCAGCGCCAGCGGAATGGCCACCGCGACGGGCAACTGCCACACGACCAGCATCTTGGCCAGCAGGATGCTGGAAAACGCCACCACGGCCCCCACGGACAGGTCGATCCCGCCGGAGAGAATGACAAACGTCATGCCGAGAGCGGCCACCGCCAGCGAGGCATTGCTCGAGAGCATTGATGCAAACATATACCACTGGAAGAAGCCGTCGTAGCGCAGCGCAGCACTCACGTAGAGCAGCGCAAACACCACGGTCGTGGCTACAAGCGGAACATGCTGCGGCTTGAGGCGAAACATCAACGGCCTCCTTTAAGCCGCAGCAGCCGACTGCGAAACGACGGCGACTGCAACAGGCAGACCAACAACACCACGCCCCCTTTCACAATCAAATTGTACTCTGGCGGAATGTTAGTCATGAGAATCGTCGTGGTGAGAGTCTGAATGATAACGGCCCCCAAGATCGATCCGCAGAGCAGGAAGCGGCCACCTATCAGCGCCGTTCCGCCGATCACAACGGCCAGGATGGCGTCGAGCTCCATATAGCTGCCGGCGTTGCTGGCGTCGGCCGCCTTGATGTCCGAGGCCACAATCAACCCTGCCACCGCCGCGCACAAGCCAGAAACCGTGTAGACCGTCAGCCGGATGGGATTGACGCTCAGGCCGGCATAGCGGCAGGCTTTTTCATTGCCGCCAACCGCTTCGATGAACAATCCCCAGGCGGTCAGCCGAGTCAAGGCTTTTTCATTGCCGCCAACCGCTTCGATGAACAATCCCCAGGCGGTCAGCCGAGTCAAGGCCGCCAAAATGGCGAACGTGGCCGCGGCAATCCAGATCGGCAGCGGAATGCGCAATAGCGCGCCGTCGTCAATCGCGCTAAATGCGGCATTGTTGGAGACGCTGACAATCTGCCCGTCAGTGAGCAACTGCGCAATTCCCCGACCAGCGACCATGAGGATCAAGGTGGCCACGATGGGTTGAACCTTGACGTACGCCACCAACAGGCCGTTCCAGACACCGGCCACCAGGCACACAACCACCGCCGCCAGGATGGCTAGCGGCAGCGGAGTGCCCCCCTTGAGCAGCACCACCACCACGGAGCCGGCGACGGCGATCAAAGCGCCGACCGACAGATCCACGCCGCCGGTGGCAATCACCAGCGTCATCCCCAGCGCCACGATCATCGTCGGCGCGGAGTTTTGCAGAATGTCGATCGTCGAGCCGCTTAGTTTTCCGTTTTGAACTTCCACATGAAAGAAGCCGCGTCGGCTGTAGGCGTTGAACACCAGCAAGAACGCCAAGGCAAACAGGGGCCAGTTCAGCTTCTTGAGCATGTCGAGTTTTTTCAGCACGTCAGGCATCGGTCGTGTCGTGCTCCGCGGCGATCAGCCGCATGATATTGGGCAAGTCAATCTCCGCGCCGGTGAGTTCTCCCACCTTACGGCGATCTCGCAGCACCACCACGCGGTGACTGTCTCGCACCACTTCGTCCAACTCGCTGGAAATGAACAAGAGCGCCATACCCTCGCCGCACAGTTTGGCCATCAGCCGCTCGATCTCCCCCTTGGCCCCGACGTCGATGCCGCGCGTCGGCTCGTCGAGGATCAGCAACTTCGGCTGCATGGCCAGCCAACGGGCGAGAATGACCTTCTGCTGGTTGCCGCCCGAAAGTTGCCCGACCGGTTTCTCGGCGTCGGGCGTGGCGATGCGCAGCGCTTTGATGAAGCGATCGACAATCTCGCGCTCCTCTCGACGCTTGAGTTTGCGGAGCCAGCCGCGGCGCGCTTGCAGGGCCAGCACCATGTTCTCTCGCACGCTCAGCTCCGGCACAATGCCTTCCGCCTTGCGATCTTCCGGCGCGAGCGCCAGGCCGCTGCGAATCGACTGCCGCGGCGCATGGCGCGGCAGTAATTTGCCGCCGACTTCGACTTCACCGCCGTCGGACCGGTCGATGCCAAACAGCAGCCGGGCGGTTTCCGTTCGGCCGGAACCGAGCAGCCCCGCCAGGCCAACCACTTCGCCCGCGCGGATCTCCAGGTCGAGCGGCTCCAGGGCATGGCGGCGGCCCAGGGCGCGAGTGCGAACTAGCGCCGGGCGATCTGCCGCCGGCGCGGCGCCGCTGCGATGCGACTGCAACTCGGCGACAGCGGCCACATCCTGACCGAGCATTTTGGCAATCAATTCCAACCGAGGCAGCTCGGCCGGCAGAAACTCACCCACGAGTTTGCCGTTGCGCAACACCGTGAGCCGGTCGCTGATGGCATACACCTGGTCCAGAAAATGGCTGATGAAGACAATCCCCAGCCCTTCGCCTCGCAACCGCCGCATGACGCTGAACAGCTGCTGAACTTCCCCCGCGTCGAGCGACGAGGTGGGTTCGTCCAACACCAGCACTTTGGCCTGCTCATCGAGCGCGCGGGCAATAGCCACCATCTGCTGCACGGCGATGCTGCACGAGCGCAGGGGGCGCGCGACATCCATGGCCAGACCGAGCCGCTGCATCAGCGCCTCGCCCCGACGGCGGATCGATCGCCAGTCGATCAACCCGAACTTGCGCGGTTGGCGTCCCAGCGAGAGATTCTCGGCCACGGAGAGCTCTGGAATCAGATTGATCTCTTGATAGACGGTGGAGATGCCCAGGCGCTGCGCCGCCAGCGGAGTGCCGGGCTCAATGACACTCCCCGCCAGCCGCACGACGCCGCCGTCGAAGCGATAGGCGCCGCCAAGAATCTTGATCAGGGTGCTCTTGCCAGCGCCGTTTTCACCCAAGAGCGAGTGGATCTCACCGCACCTGAGCGTAAAGTCCACGCCGTCGAGAGCCCGCACGCCGGGAAACGACTTGACGATGCCGCGCATCTCGACCAGGGATTGCGGCGTCATAAACGTGGCTCGATTTGGAGACGGGTTGCACGGCTGCTTTCGCTCAGCCGCAGGGCGCTAGCCCCCGATTGATTGCTAGTCATGGCGCAGAAAACGGCACGCTAGCCGACCATCGCTGCGCGACGGTTCCCGCCGGCCGTGTTTTCAAACACCATCTTCAATACTTCCGGCCGCCGATGGCATCTTTGGCTTTGGACTGCTCGAACAACTCGCCGGGAACCACGACTTTCTTCTCCACGGGTTTGCCGGCGGCCAATTTTTCCACAGCTTCGAATGCGGCCGGTCCCAAGAGAGGATTGCACTCAATGGTGCAATTGAGCTTGCCGGCCACCATGGCTTCGAACGCGCCTTTCACGCCGTCGATGGAGACGACAAGGATGTCCTTGCCGGGAACCTTGCCTGCGTCTTCGATGGCCTGAATGGCGCCGAGCGCCATGTCGTCGTTGTGGGCGAACACGGCGTCGATTTTGGAGTCCTTATCCTTGAGGAAGGCCTCCATCACTTCTTTGCCTTTGGCCAGTTTGAAATCGCCGTCCTGGCTCTTGATGATTTTCATTCCGGGATGCTTGGCCAGTTCGTCTTTGAAACCTTTTTGACGTTCGATGGCGGCGTCTGCGCCGGGGGTTCCTTGCAGTTCGACGACGTTGGCTTTGCCTCCGGTCTTCTTGGCGAGCCATTCGGCCGCCTGCTTCCCTTCGGCGACAAAGTCCGCCGCGATCAACGTGGCGTACAAGGAGTCGTCCGAAACGGTAATGCCGCGATCGACCAGGATGACGGGTATATTCCGCTGCTTGGCCTCTTTGAGCACCGGATCCCAACCGGTTTTGACCACCGGAGCCAGAATGATCACATTGACTCCCTGCGCGATAAAGGCTTGCAGCGCTTCAATCTGCTTCTCCTGCTTCTGCTGAGCGTCTGAAAACTTCAGTTCCACCTTGTCCTTGCGCTTCTCCGCCTCGCCGCGAATGGAGTTTGTCTCCGCTGTGCGCCAGCTTGATTCGGCGCCGATCTGCGAGAATCCGACGACCAGCTTCTTGCCGTCGGCCGGCTTGCCGCCGCCCGTGGTTGCGGGAGAGTCGGGCTTGCAACCCGAAAACGCCAGTAAAGCCAGTAGGGAAACCACCGCCAAGTTCATCCGCCGTTGTCGAATCATGAATCAATCTCCCCGAAGTGAGTTGCAAAAGTTGAAGAGGATTTTTGACGCAAAGTCGCTATGTCGCAAAGACTCGCAAAGATTTTTACCACAGAGTCACCGAGGGCACAGAGAGGATGACTGTCATTGATTCTTCTCTGTGTTCTCTGTGACTCTGTGGTTCAAACTTTTACGGTTTCGCAGGTTCGGCCTTTTCCAGGCTGAGCAGTCCCACATCAATATACTGTCCGCCACCCGACTGGCGGCAGTGGATGGCGATGGTATTGCGGCCGGCGCGGAGGGCTTTGGCCCCTTCGGCCGTGACCGGGGTCACGGTGTAATCGAACAGGTAGCCCGAGAGTTTCGCGGCCAGGACGCCGTTGAAGTAGACTTCGGCGTCTTCATCGTGGTAGATGGACAAAGCCAACTTGTCTGCGTCCACCGGTTTATCCAGGGTTACTTCACGCCGCAGCCAGATCTCCGGCGTGTTCCACACCGTTCGCACCACGGTATTCCGCGTTTCCTTGGTGCCGAAGCCAGACTCTCCTTGCTTCCACTTGGCGTCGGCGGCGAAGCCGGGTTTCTCCCAACCGTCGGCAGGGCGCTCGGTGGTGTAGCTCCACACCTTCCCTGACTGTTCCCCGGTCGGCACCAGCGCGGATACCTTCGGCGGCGGGAGATACAACTCCGCATGCCACTTGGCCAACTCGGCCGGATCGACCTTGAGTTGGCGATCGTAAGTGAGCAACCCGTTGACCTCGACCTCGACGTCGGTGATCTGCGTGTACACCGCCGCGGCGAGTCCACGGGCAATCAGCGGCTTCAGCTTAGCCACCAACTGACGATAGTTTTCCGCCAGTTCTTCTTTCGTCTTGAAGCTGCGATAGCCCCAGTTCTTATCGAGCTGCCAGAGGTGGTTGGGCACTTGCAGGCCCAAGCCGCCGAACTCACCCAACACGCTCACGCGATCCTTCATTACCGGGAACATGCCGGGTCCGGGATAGTTGTGCATGTCCTTCAAATCGCCGCCGCCACGGTCTTCCCAGCCGCTGGGGCCGTCGACCAGGCGAGTGGGATCGTACTTCTTGGTCCATTGAAGTACGGCGTTGGTGTCGTGCTGTCCCCAACCTTCGTTAAACGGCACCCAGACGACGATGCTCGGCGCGTTGACGTTGGCGTCGATCAATGCCTTCAGTTCCGTGTGATAGTCCAGCGATTCTTGCGCCGTCAGGTTGGCGTCGTGGGGGAGTCCTGGACGCACATTGTGCCGTTCGCCACGAACCATCATGGACGGCATGTCCTGCCACACCATCAGCCCCAGCTTGTCCGCCCAGTAGTACCAACGCGCAGGCTCTGCCTTCACATGCTTGCGCGCCATGTTGAAGCCCATTTTGCGCATCATCTCGACGTCGAACTTGAGCGCTGCGTCAGTCGGCGCGGTGTAGAGCCCGTCCGGCCACCAACCCTGGTCGAGCGGTCCCATTTGGAACAAAACCTTGTTGTTGAGATACATCCGCGGAATGCCCGCTTCGTCTTTGCGCATCTCGATCTTCCGCTGGCCGAAGTACGATTTCACTTCGTCGGTCTTGCCCAGGCGGACGACCAGGTCGTAAAGATGAGGCGAATCGGGGGACCAGAGTTTGGCTTCGGGGACTTTGACTTGCACGGGCTTGCCCGAGATCCCTTCTCCCTTGGCGATCAGCTTGCCGCCGTCGAGCACATCGATTTGCACCGGTTGTCCGGCCGGGGCATTGACGACGATATCGACGGCCGAGTCATCCACTTGCGGCGTGATCTTCAGCGAGCGGATGTGCGCTGTGGGCACCGGTTCCAGCCACACCGTCTGCCAGATGCCGGTCACCGAGGTGTAGAAAATCCCGCCTGGGTTGATCACCTGCTTGCCCCGCGGCTGCGAGCCGGCGTCGGTGGGATCCCACACACGCAGCACGAGCGATTGTTCTTTGGCATCGGTCAGCGCTTCGGTCACATCGAAAGAGAATGGATCGTAGCCGCCGCGATGCTGGCCCAATAACTTGCCGTTCACATAGACCTGCGTCAGCCAGTCAACCGCACCAAAGTGCAACAGCAGCCGCCCCCCCTTCTCCAGTTCGGGCTTCGCGAATGCGCGGTGATACCAGAGCGCTTTCTCTGGGCCGACGTTCTTTCCCACGCCGCTGAGCGCCGACTCGATGGCGAACGGCACCAGGATCCGCCCGTCCCATTTTTGCGGCACGCCGGAGTCAAGGTCCGTAATGGCATAGTCCCACAGGCCGTTAAGGTTCGTCCAATGCTTGCGCACCATCTGAGGGCGTGGGTATTCCGGCAGCGCTTTGTCCGGCGAGACATCCTTGGCCCAAGGGGTCATGATCGGTGCCTTGGCCGGCGACCATTCGGCAGCCGCGCGTAAGGAACCCCCGGCGCACGCGGCGGCCGTCAACAGCAAGGTGAAAGTGATTCGTCGATTCATCATGTTACTCCCTGATGCAATGCTCACGTTGAAAAATAATAGATCGGGCGTCACGCAGGAGAGACGCTGAGTACTTGCGCCCCCTGAGCGGGCCGCGTGACGAACAGCGACGGCTCAATGTGGGTTTGCATTTGATATTGTTCGCGCAGCGCGTGCAAGACCGTGGCCACCTGCTCTGTCCATACCAAGCTCACCGTACACCCACCAAAACCGCCCCCCGTCATCCGCGAGCCGATCACCCCCGGCTGCTGGCTGGCCAATCTGACGAGCAGGTCCAATTCCGGACAACTGACTTCGTAGTCGTCCCGGAGCGAATCGTGGCTGGCGTACATCAGTCTGCCGACGAGTTCCCAATCCCCACGGGCAATGGCCCGCGCGGCGCCGGTGGTCCGAACTATTTCGCTGTAGACGTGACGCGCCCGGCGCAGCGGCACCGGGGACAAGTCCGTGGCGCCAGGAATGAGTTGCTGGATGGACATTTCTCGCAACGAGGGAACTTTAAGCACGCGAGCGGCTTCTTCACACTCCGCGCGCCGCTGAGCATATTCCCCCCCCGTCAACTCGTGGCGGACGTTGCTGTTGACAATCAACACGGCAACGCGCGGGTCAGTAAACGGCACCATCTCGACGGCGTGCGTGCGACAGTCGAGCAGCATCAAGTGATCGGCCCGGCACAACACGCTGCTAAACTGGTCCATAATGCCGCACGGCACGCCGGCGAATCGGTGCTCGGCCCGCTGACAGAGCAGCGCTTTCTCGATCGGATCGAGCGACTCCCCGCGGATCGTTTCCAACAACGTCGCCGTGGCCACCTCCAGTGCGGCGCTGCTGGAGAGACCGCCGCCGAGCGGCACAGTGGAATAAACGACCGCCTCGAACGGCTCCACCGCCAGGCCGCGCGCCGCAAACCCGGCCACCACACCTTGCACGTAACTGGCCCAGGTGACCGGTCCCGGCTCGATCGGTCCGGCAAGTTGAATGTCCGCTGCTTGATTCAGATTGGCGCTGAGGACGCGGGCCGTGGTCGCGCTGCGGTCTTGCGCCGGCGCGGCGGCGACGATCACATAACGCTCGATCGCCATCGGCAGGACAAAGCCATCGTTATAGTCGACATGCTCTCCGATGATATTCACGCGACCCGGTGCGGCGACCACCCAACGGGGCGTGCCGCCGAATTGCGCAGCGAACAACTCTCTGGCGCGGCGCTCGGCCTCGCGCAAGGGGCTCTCAGCTAACGCCACATCTCCTACGGGTTCGAGCATGATAATCGACCTGAAAACGAAGAGGTCCGATAGGCACATCGACGCCAAATCGAGGGATGATAAGTCTTCCACGAGAGTACGAAACCCACACCACCCTGTCCAGCGCCAACAACGCCAACAATCATTGCGGTTGGCTACGTCGCCATCTAGAATCGAGTTGACGAGTCCCCAGTTGACGAGCCCCATGTCCCTTATTTTTCTGTCCCTTATTTTTCGTTAAAAATGCCGCCGCTGCGACGATCCATACGGATGGGGCATGCATCATGAGATTCAGCATCATGACTAATCTTTGCCTCCGATCCTGCCTCCTGCTGATAGCACTGGCGTTTCCCACTGCCGCTCCTGCCGAGAAGCCGGCTCCCCTGCCCCGTCGGCTGACAGCGCCCGCGCTTACGACCTTGCCGCTGACGGCCATCCGACCCATGGGTTGGCTCAAACGACAACTGGAAATTCAGGCCGGCGGGCTGACAGGCCACCTGCATGAGTTCTGGCCCGACATCCGCGATAGCGGCTGGACCGGCGGCCGCGCGGAAGGTTGGGAGCGGTTGCCCTACTGGCTCGACGGAGCCGTGCCATTGGCCTACCTGCTCGACGATGAAGCGCTCAAAGATAAAGTGTCGCGGTCGATCGACTACATCCTGCGACACCAACAAGCAGACGGCTGGCTTGGCCCGGCCGCCTTTGAAGGGCCGAACAAACAGACGCGCGATCCTTGGCCCGTGTTTGTAATGCTCAAGGTGCTTGTCCAATACCAGGAGGCCACCGGCGACAAGCGCGTCGTGCCGGCGATGTCGAAGTTTCTCCGCGCACTCGACAAACAACTCGACAATCGCCCTCTATATGAATGGAACAA
The DNA here is from genome assembly GCA_021413705.1 of Planctomycetota bacterium. Classification (GTDB taxonomy): domain Bacteria; phylum Planctomycetota; class Planctomycetia; order Pirellulales; family UBA7805; genus JAIOPX01. Next base: position 15,141 of record JAIOPX010000067.1, read on the forward strand.
GCTGCGCTGGCAGGAGGCCGTGCTGAGCATCCATTGGGTGTACGATCAAACCGGCGAAGCGTGGCTGCTGGACCTGGCGGAGAAGATGCAGCGGCAAGGCTACGACTGGCGCGCCCACATGGCTGAGCTTCCCCACCAGCAGAAGTCACCCAAGTGGGACCACGCCACGCATGTCGTCAACAACGCGATGGGTGTGAAAACGCCGGCCGTCACGTTCCGCCAGACGGGCAACGCGGCCGATCACTCGCTAGCGCTGAGCGGCCTTCAGCAACTGGACAAGTTTCATGGCCAGGCCGTGGGCGTCTTCAGCGGTGACGAATGTCTCGCCGGTCGCATGCCTTCGCAAGGGACGGAAACGTGCGCGGTAGTCGAGTACATGTTCTCCCTGGAGAAGCTGGTGGCCGCGTTCGCCGAGCCGGCCTTTGGCGATCGGTTGGAACTGATCGCCTACAACGCGCTCCCCGCCTCGTGCAGTGAAGACATGTGGACGCGGCAATATATTCAACAATCCAACCAGCCGGTCTCCCGTTTGGCTCCGAAGCCGATCTATACGACCAATGGAGATCGAGCCAACCTGTTTGGCCTGGAAACCAACTTCGGCTGCTGCACGGCCAACATGCACCAAGGCTGGCCCAAGCTGGCAACGCACCTTTGGATGAAGAACGACCGCGGCCTGGTGGCGGTCGCCTACGCCCCGTCGCGCGTCGAGACCACCATCAACGGCCACCATGTGCGCGTCGAGTTGGCGACGGAATACCCCTTCCGTGAGCGGCTCGATTTCACGGTAACCGTGGCTGAGCCAACAAAATTTGCGATTTCGCTGCGAATACCTGGCTGGGCC
>JAIOPX010000329.1 GCA_021413705.1 Planctomycetota bacterium
GCAATTGCCCGGTCAGCGCGGCCTGACAGGCCACCTCGGCCGTCGTGCGATCGCGGATTTCGCCGACCAGCAACACTTCTGGATCTTGCCGCATCAGCGATCGCAGGCCGGTGGCAAAGTCGAAACCGGCCGCCGGCTGGATCGGCGCCTGTGCCGTTCCTTCGACGACCGATTCGACCGGGTCTTCCAACGTCACGATGCTCCGCTGTCCGCTCCGGGCGACTATTTCGCGTAGGCAGGCATAGAGGGTCGTCGTCTTGCCGCTGCCCGCGGGACCGCAGACCAAAATGGCACCCGAGGTCTCGCCGAGCAGCCCCTGCAAACGGTCGAAGATTTCAGGCGGCAACTCCAATTCGGCCTAACGCTCCAGCCGACCGCTGGCCGCGAACAGCCGCACCACCGCACGCTCTCCGTAGAGCGTGGGAAACGTGCTCACGCGCATTTCCGTGTTGAGATGGCCGCTGGGTAGCCGTCCCTCCTGCGGCACGTCCGTGCGGTAGGTGAGCAAATTGGCCAATACCTTTAGCCGGGACACCACGCTGGTGCGCGTCGTGCGCGGAAACGAACCCAGCGGCTGCAAGACGCCGTCGATCCGCAGCAGCACCGTCAACGCATCTTCGACGGGTTGCAAATGAATGTCGCTAGCGCGACGTTGCTGCGCCAGGGACAGCAGAGTGTCAACGAACTCGGTGGCGTAATTGGGATCGGCCGGATCGAGGCCAGCCAAATCCGCGGCAAGCGGTGTGGACAACATTGCCATGATGGAAGAGAGGGACCGGCGACGCGCTGGAGAGCCCCACACACTCCGACACCGCCGCCATCTGCTTTGCTTTTCGGTCCCATGTGCCACTGCTTGGCAGACGCCCGCACGATGCGCACTTGGCGACAACCCCTGATGGGCGTCTGACAAGCAGTGTCCAACGGTTGACTCCCCGCCGCGCAGCCGATCATAATGACCGCCGCTCTTTTTGACTCTTCTGTTTCTTCTGGCGAACTCTCCCATCCTCTTGCACCAAGGCGGCATTGCATGACAGTCAATCCCTATTCGAGTCCCAGCGGGGTTGCCTCCAAACCGCCTGCCGGCAGGGTCAAGAACCTCGGTTGGCGCGTCACCTTCGCCGGCCTGGGCATCAACCTGGCACTCGGCATCCTCTACAGTTGGAGCGTGATCAAAGAAGGGGTGCCCAAAGACTGGAGTTGGACCCAGGAGCAAAAGTCGTGGCCCTATGCGGCCGCCTGCCTGGTGTTCTCCTTGGTGATGGTGCCGGCAGGACTGATGCAGGATCGCATTGGGCCACGCTTCACCGCATCGCTCGGCGGATTGTTGGTTGGAATCGGACTCATCCTCGCCAGTTTCGTGACGACTCCGCTGGGCTATATCCTGGGCTTTGGCGTGTTGGCGGGCGCAGGATTCGGCTTCGGATATGCCTCGGCCACTCCCCCGGCCGTGAAATGGTTCCCGTCGGCCCGCACAGGGCTCATTGCCGGAATCGTAGTTGCCGGTTTTGGCCTGGCAGGCGTGTATGCCGCGCCCCTGACGCAATGGCTTATCGATCTCTATGGGCTGCAACGTGCGCTGCAGATTCTGGGAGGAGCGTTTCTCGTCATCGTTGTGGTGCTGGCACAATTGCTTGCGCCGCCACCGCCAGGGTTTGTTCCGGGCGGCGCTTCAACTACCAAGACCACCCAGCCGGTGAAGCGAGATTTTCAACCCTTGGCCTTGTTTGGCACCTGGCAGTTCTATCTGCTCTGGTTCATCTACTTCTGCGGAGCCGGCGCAGGGTTGATGATCATCTCCACACTCACGAAAATTGCCGGCTCGCAAGCCGGACTCACCAAGCCGGCAGCGACGTCGCTCGTGGCCGTGTTGGCAATCGGCAATGGATTCGGACGTGTGGCGGCAGGGGCGCTTTCGGATCGCATCGGCCGCAAAGCCACTCTCTGCCTGTGCCTTGGCTTTCAGGCCGTGGTGTTTCTTATTCTCTCCCGAGCGACGACTGGTTCTCCGCTGGCCGCATACATGGTGGTCGCGGCGTTGTCGGCATTGATCGGTGCCAATTACGGGGCGAATCTGTCATTGTTTCCGTCCGTCACCAAGGACTACTACGGGCTCAAAAACTTTGGGGTCAACTACGGCCTCGTGTTTACCGCTTGGGGCGCCGGTTCGCTTCTGGCCCCGATGGCAGGCAAAATTCACGATGCGACCGCCAGCTACGAACGGGCGTACTATATCGCAGCCGGATTGCTGATCGTCGCCGCCCTGGCCGCGCTCGGCTTGCAAGCTCCGCGAAGCAAAGAGGCGGGGCGGTAGTACTCAGTACTCAGTACTCAGTACTCAGTACTCACTCGCTAAACGCCCTCTTCGAGCGCACATAGCGTTGGTGCGTATCGACATAACATTCTTCCACTAGCGCATCGATCTCGTCCGGGCCAAGAAACAACTTGCTGAAACCCGGCACCGCCGGATCAATCGCTGACCGAGCCGCGGCGATAAAGTGGGCCATCAAGTCTTTCGGATCCTCGTCCCCAATCGCCATACGAATCGTCGTCGGCCGGATGCCTCCTTCGGCCAAAGCGGCGGCGCTCAGCTCTGAATGGGTCGTCAGAGCCGGGCAACTGACAATCGTATTCGACTGCCCCAGGCTGATCATGTGGTCGAACGTGGGAGAGAGCCGATCGAAGAATTGTTGAAACGCCTCGCGTGGCACGTTGTCCAGGTCAATCGTAAAGAGCGGCGCCGGCAAGCCGAGAAAACTCAACCGCTGACAGAGGGCAGCGTTCTCATTTTCTTTGAGTCCTCCGCAGTGGACGTTGATCCGCGGATGAGCGGCGAAGAACCGGGCCAGGATCTGCGTGTTGATGCATTTTTGCAGCATCCGGCCGGTCAGCGTCTTCATACCCTGGATCACTTCATACGCGCCGTCGGCATTGAGGAACGCGCCCTTCACGTAGTAGACGTTCCAGAACATGGTGTTGTTCCAGGAAACCCCATTGGCCGAAGTCTGTCCCTTCGGCAGGAACATGTCCTCGTTGCGGGCGATCACCACGCCCGCAATCGTGCTGCCGGTGCCGGAGAGATCCTTAGTGTAACTGTGAATGACGAAGTCGGGCCGCTCGGCCGGGTCATCGCGCTGCAACGGCTGCACGAGAAACGGCGTGCCGACCGTGGCGTCCACAATCACCCGCAAGCCGGCGGCATGCGCCTCGCGGCACATGGCCGGCAGATCGAGCACATAACCGTGCGGGTTGCAGGGGGATTCAAGATAGAGATACGCCTTGCGGCCGGATGCCAGCCGCTCCGCGTGTTTCTGTTTCGCCTGCTGCCAACACGCCACAAAATCGCTCGCCTCGCAGCCATCGAACGTCTCGACTGCGATCTCCAGATTGCCCGGCTTCGCGTACCAATCGTGAATGAGCTGATGGGCTCCGCCGTAGAGATTACGACTGGTCAGCAAAACATCATCGCGCCCCAGCAGGTGCGAAAGCGCCCCGTCGATGGCCGCCATCCCACTATTGAAGTTCCAAGCGAGATACTCCGTCGCATACGGCCCCGCCTCCATGTCCACAATAAAGTTGGCCAGGGCGATGGAAGTCGGGTTCAGCAGCCGCGAATAAATCTCCAGCAGCAGTTCCTTGCCCTGGAAGGCGTCCTCGATCCACTCCGCGCAGGCGTAGATATACGTCGCCGTCCGGGCGATCACGGGCGTGGCCGAGAAGATGGCCGTCACATTGTCGAAGACCGGGTAGGGTCCCTTGGCACTCTGCGTGGCATAGGTATAGTCGAGCGCCTGGTAGCTGCGGCGGAACGACTGTTGCAACGTGTCGAGCAGCTTGGCCAACTGAAATGAGAGAAACTTCTTGGCGTTGAAATAGGCGATCTTGTCCGACCGATCCAACCCGTCGATCGAAGAGAGCGTCAGTTGCCAGAGGCCATCCAGATCGGCCTGGCTCTCATACATCCGCGCCGCGATCCGGCCGAGCGTTCGGCCATAGTCCGTTTCAGCCGCGATGCCGAAATGAGCAAGCTGCTCGGCCACCAGTTCATCGACCGTGGTGGCCGATGTGGTATTCCGCCGCGGTGAGAGCTGCCGCATGACCGCAAGGTTTTTGTCTGCATCCCGCATGGTGCCTCTTCTATTCCTCAGTCGCGTTTCTTTATGGGAATTGGCGATCCTATTATTCCGACTAAATGACCGTTTGTGATTTTGCGACAAGTGATATTGGAGGTTTAGGCGGCGCATGAAAAATGGGAATTCCCAGTGTCCAACACTAGCCGCGGGTTACACGCCCGCAGGAGGGAATTCCCATGGACGGGATTGTGCCGG
>JAIOPX010000102.1 GCA_021413705.1 Planctomycetota bacterium
GGCCCTGGAGACCGTCGCCCGCGAGGCCCAGGAGCCGTTCCTTCGCCGGGGTCTTCAACTCACCATTGACGGCACCGACCCGGAAGTCATCGAACGCATCATGCGCATCGAGATCGAGGCCATGAGCGAGCGCCACAAGCACGGCAAGCACTTTTTCGGGATGCTGGCGAAGTTCGGCCCCGGCTGCGGCCTGATCGCCTGTCTGGCCGCCCAGGTGGCCATGTTCCGCAACCTGGATGGCGATGCCAAGGTCATCGGCGCGGCATTGGCCGTCGCTCTGGTCGGGACATTTTACGGGGCATTGCTTCAGAATCTGATCGCCGGCCCGATCGCTGAGAAACTGGGATTACGGTCCAAGGAAGAGGCCTTCGTGAAGGAGATTATCCTCCAGGGCGTCTTGAGCATCCAGGCCGGCAATAACCCGCGCGTCGTCGAGATGCAGCTCATGAGCTTCCTCTCGACGAAGCAGCAGGCGGCGATGCCGAAGGCGGCGTAGCGTAGTCGGCGCGGAGCTTAACCACGGAGATCACGGAGAGCACGGTGAGAAGACGGAGAAGATGGGATGCTGGTTGAGGAGGAACTAACGCAGGCTGTGATCGGGGCCATGATTGAGGTGCATAAACACCTTGGCCCAGGTCTGCTGGAATCCGCTTATCATCAATGTCTCTGTCATGAATTGGCCCTGCGAGGCCTCTCGTTCGAGCGCGAAAAGCCGCTGCCAGTCAGCTACAAGGGTACGAAGCTTGATTGCGGTTATCGGATCGACTTGATCGTCGAAGGCAAGTTGATTGTTGAACTGAAAGCGATCGATGCCCTTGCCCCGATCCACGAAGCCCAGCTTCTTACACATATGCGCCTCGCTAACGTCAGAGTCGGACTGCTCGTCAATTTCAACGTCAAGGTCTTGAAAGACGGCCTCATGAGAAGAGTCCTCTGATCTGTCTCCGTGCTCTCCGTGATCTCCGTGGTTAATAACCGCCCAGGAACGCGAAATGGCAAAACCCGCATGCAAATGCAAGGAAACCGAATGTGAAGAATGCCCGGAGTGGATCTTCACGTTGGCGGATTTGATCATGTGCATGATGGGGCTGTTCGTGTTGCTGTGGGTGCTGAAGCCCTCGGGCGGCGGGGGTACGGGGGATCAGGCCGCGATTGAACGGCAACTCCAGGTGATCGCCGGGATTCGGGAGGGGTTCGGGTATGAGCCCAATCCAACCAGTAGCGACGTAGTGGACCGCATCATGATCCGGCAGCGCAACGGCGAGTTGGGCGCGGGCAATGCCACAGAGCGTCAGGACGGAGCGGACGGCACGGACAACTCGGTTACCACCATCCGCATGAGCAATACGGCCACGATCGGAGGGCGGATTCTTTTCGAGGCAGGCAAAGCCGACCTTGATGCGGCCAGCCCGAAGGTGCTCGCCCAGATCGCCACGCTCATCCGCGGCCACCGACAGGTGATCCTGGTCAAGGGTCACACTTCGATGGATGATTTCGGCGACGGGGCGACTCCGCAGCAGAACCTCGATTTGTCGCTCCGCCGGGCCCAGGCCGTGGCCGACCGCCTCATGAAGCTGGGGGTCGAGCAGGAGATCCTCCGGGTGGTCGGGTGCTCGATTCACGAGCCGGTCAAGGAACGGGCCTATAGCGCAGACCTGAAAGCCCAGAATCGCCGGGTCGAGGTCGAGGCCACATCCACGCTGGTCGAGGAGCTTCGCGATGGGCCGAAGGGCTCGTCCGGCCGGAAGCCTTCCGCGCCCGCGGCGGCACCCGCGGTCCCCCCGGCGCATCACTGATTGCGCCGGGGGGCAAAGAAAGGGGACACTAGACATTTTTCGGTGTTGGCGATAGCGTTCTTGGTATGCAAGACGACCCCGCGAGAAATGTCTAGTGTCCCCTTTTCCGCTCGGACCAATGAACCAATGACCCGACAACTGACAACTGACCACGGACTACTGACCAACCCTCAAATATCAAAATACATGCAAAACTCGTAGGGATGCGGGCGGACGCGGATGGCATCGACCTCGTTTTCCCGCTTGTACTTGATCCAGTAGTGGATGACATCGGCCGTGAAGACATCTCCGGCCAGCAGGAACTCGTGATCTTTTTCCAGCTCGTCCAGGGCCTCCTCCAGCGAGCCGGGCGTGGCGCTGATGCGCTCGTATTCCTCGGTGGGAAGGTTGTAGATGTCCTTGTCGACGGCCGGGCCGGGGTCGATCTTCTTCTGGATGCCGTCGATGGCGGCCATCGTGATGGCGCTGAACGCGAGATAGGGATTGCAGGAGGAATCCGGGCAGCGGTACTCGATGCGCTTGGTCATGGGATTCTCGCTGTACATGGGGATGCGGATGGCGGCCGAGCGGTTCCGGCTGGAATAGACCAGGTTGACCGGGGCCTCGTAGCCGGGGACCAGGCGCTTGTAGCTGTTGGTCGTGGGGTTGCAGAGCGCGCACAGGGCTCGGGCGTGGCGGAGAATTCCGCCGATCGCCCACAGGCCCATCTGCGACATCCCCGCATATTTGTCGCCGGCGAAGAGCGGCGTCTTGCCCTTCCACAGCGAGAAATGCACGTGCATGCCGCTGCCGTTGTCCTGGAAGAGCGGCTTGGGCATGAACGTGACCACCTTGCCGTGCCGGGCGGCCACGTTCTTGCAGACGTACTTGTACATCATGACGGTATCCGCCATGTGGACGAGTTCCTGGTAGCGCATGTCGATCTCGCACTGGCCGCCGGTGGCCACCTCGTGGTGGTGGGCCTCGACCGGGATACCCAGGTCCATCAATGTCGCGACCATCTCCGAGCGGATGTTCTGCATCGTGTCCATCGGCGGCGTGGGGAAGTAGCCTTCCTTGAGGCGGACCTTGTAGCCGAGGTTGGCCGGATCCTCATCGCCGCGGCCCCAGATGCCCTCCCGGCTGCCGACGTAGTGCTTGGCGAAGTTGATCCCCTGGTCGTAGAACGCCTGGTCGAAGATGAAGAATTCCAGCTCCGGGCCGAACATGGCCGCATCCGCGATCTTGGTTTTCTTCAGATAGGCGATCGTCTTCCGGCCGATGGAGCGAGGGTCGCGCGAGTATTCTTTTTTGGTGATCGGGTCGCGCACGTCGCAGATCAGCGAGAGCGTGGGGTGCTGGAGAAACGGGTCGATCTTGGCGGTATCGGCCACGGGGACCAGCAGCATGTCCGATTCATTGATCGCCTGCCACCCGCGGATGGAGGAGCCGTCGAACCCGAAGCCGTGCTGGAAGCTGGCGAGCGTCAGCTCGGTGATGGGCAGCGTGGTGTGCTGCCAGAGGCCGGGGAAATCCATGAATCGCAGATCGACGAACTGCACGGCGTTCTGTTTGCACAGCTTGAGCACATCCTGGGGGGTCATGGGAGTCTCCTTCTTGGTCGGTTCATGCTATCGTTTATGCGCCAAGTTCGCCAAGACGCCAAGTGCGCCAAGAAGAAAGTAGAGAGAATCTCTCGCTACGACGCAACGGCGCAACGTTTGTCTTTTTGCTTCGTTGCGGCGTAGCGTCGTTGCGAGAAATCTCGTGGCATTCTCTTGGCGGGCTTGGCGTTCTTGGCGACCTTGGCGTATCCTCCGCCGGTACCGTACACTCGGCGGCGGTCAATTCGGAAGGAGAACCGTCGTGGCGAAGTCGATCAATATCTGTCTGGTGGGTCAGAAATTCATGGGGCGGACGCACTCCAATGCCTACATGAAAGTGGCCAAGTATTTCGATCTGGCCCTCCAGCCGGTCATGCACACGCTGGTGGCCCGCGATCAGGCGGAGCTGGCGGAGTTTGCGAGGCGGTGGGGATGGGCCAACACGTCCACGGACTGGCGGGCCGCGTTCCAGAATCCCGAGATCGGTTTGATCGACATCGGCACGCCGAACAATGTTCACGCCGAGATGGCCATCGCGGCCCTGGAGGCCGGCAAGCACGTGGCCTGCGAGAAGCCGCTGGCCAATACGCTGGCCGGGGCGCGGCAGATGCGGGATGCGGCCCGGAAAGCGAAAAAGAGCAAGACGTTCGTCTGGTACAACTATCGCCGGGTGCCGGCGGTGGCATTGGCCCATCAGCTCGTGAAGGAAGGCCGGCTGGGGCGGATCTATCACGTGCGCGGGTATTATTTGCAGGATTGGGCTGGGCCGGATGTGCCGCTGATCTGGCGGTTCCAGAAGAAGATCGCCGGCAGCGGCTCGCACGGGGATTTGAACGCCCACATCATCGACATGGCCCGGTTCATCACCGGCGAGGAGGTTGCCGAAGTCAGCGGCGCGATCATGGAGACGTTCGTCAAGGAGCGTGTCATTCCATCCCAAGGCTCGACCGGCGGGATTTCCGGCGGGGCCAAGGGGAGCGCGGCCAAGGGCAGGAGCGATGTGGATGATGCGGTGCTGTTCCTGGGGCGGATGACCGGCGGGGCCGTGTGCAGCTTCGAGGCCACGCGATTCGCCACCGGCTATCAGAACAAGAACGGCGTCGAGGTTCACGGCGAGAAGGGGGCCATCAGTTTCAACTTTGAGGACATGAACTACCTGAGTTGGCTCGACAACACCGTGCCGGCCCGTCTTCGCGGCTGGACGCGTGTCCCCACCACCGGCGGCGATCACCCGTGGGCCGGGGCCTATTGGCCGCCCGCGCATATCATTGGCTACGAGCACACGTTCATGAATCAGGCGGCCGACATGCTGAATGCCCTCGGCGGCCGCAAGCCGATCGTCCCGCTGCCGGATTTCGAGGATGCCTACCAGACCCAGCGCATCCTGGAGGCCGTGAGCGTGAGCGTGCGGGAACGGTGCCCGGTGAAGGTGAGGGAAGTGAAGTAGTCCGTGGTCAGTGGTCCGTTGTCAGTGGTTGGGTCATTGGTCCATTGGTCAGTAGAATTGCGCGATTCAACGGACAACAGGACAACGGACCCGACAACTGACCACTGACTACTCACAACTGACCAATCCCCATGCCCTGGACCACACTTTGCAATCTGACCGACCTGGAGGAGGGCCAGGGCAAGTACGTCGAGATTGACGGCTTCCGGCTGGCCGTGTTTTTGCACGAGGCGAAGGTCTACGTGATCGACAACGAGTGCCCGCACGCCGGCGGGAGCCTGGCGGCCGGGCCGGTGATCGATGGCTGCGCGGTCTGCCCCTGGCACGGCTGGCCGTTCCATCTGGCGACCGGCTACAAGAAAGGGACCGAAGGCTTTGCGGTGGCCGCGTATCAGGCGCGCATCGTGCCCAAGGGCGAGGACCGCAAGCTCGTCCAGGCGAATCTGCCGATGCCGTAGAGGAGAAAGTCAGTAGCTCGTAGTATGTAGTCCGTAGTTGCGGATGCCGATGCTACTAACTACGAACTACTGACTACTGACTAAACCAATGAGCAACTACGCCCAGAGCATTCAGAACCTGATGGACCAGTTGGCCGGCCTGCCGGGGATCGGCATGCGGTCGGCCGAGCGGATCACGTTTCATCTCTTGAAGCAGAAGCCGGAGGACGCCCTCAAGCTGGCCGATGCGATCCGGGATGTGAAGACCCGCATCCGCAATTGCTCGATCTGCTACAACCTGACCGAGCAGGATCCGTGCTCGATCTGCTCCGATCCATCCCGCGACCAGGGTGTGGTCTGCGTGGTCGAGCAGCCCAAGGACCTGCTGGCCCTGGAGGCGGCCGGGATGTACCGCGGCGTCTACCACATCCTGCTCGGCCGGATCGCGCCGCTGGAAGGCAGCCAGCCCGGCGATTTGACGATCGACGGCCTGATGACTCGCATCGCTTCTGGAACCGTCAAAGAAATCATCATGGGGACCAACCCGACCATGGAGGGGGATGGGACGGCGCTGCACCTTCAGGGCCTGATCGCGCAGTACCCGGATGTGGCCGTCACTCGCCTGGCCCGCGGCCTGCCGGCCGGCAGCAGCATCGAATACGCCAACAAGAATATTTTGGCGGATGCGATCTCTGGTCGTCAAAAGATGTAATGGCGCGGGATCGATTTTGAGTATCGCGTATTGCGTAACGGCCACCGCGTCCGCCCAAGAATCCCAGAGGATTTGACCACGGATAGCTTGATATCACGAATCAGAATTCTTGCCCGTCGCGGAGAGGACCCAGATAAGCCGTGTTCGGGGCGGTTCATTGTGCGGATCGATTCGGAAGTGCATCGCCGTGCCAGCACAATGGCGACAGTGCGGAAGACGAGCCTGAATGCCGTGGTGGCGGAGGCCCTGCGGAAGCAGCTGGGCGAGCGCGCTGAATCGTTCGAGAAGGTCGGCACGCAGAGGCCGCCGCAATGGCCTGATGCTCTGTTCGAGCAACTCCCGCGGGGGCAGGTCCACGAGATACTCGGCCACCCGGATGCCGCTGCGGCCCATCTTGAGCAACTCGACGTGCTCGTCGCTCGTGCTCTTTCAGCCAGCGCAGGTACAACTCCATCTGGCCTTTGTCGCCCGCCTGGAGCCGGCCGAGCTTGAGGTCGATCGCCACCAGCCGGCGCATGCGGCGGTGGAAGAAGAGCAGGTCCAGGTGGTAATTCTCGCCATCAACCGGTTGTTTGCCCTTGAATCCTGCCCTTGATGATAACGCAATAAATATAGCGTATCGCATCACGGCAAGCAAAAATGTTGGCAAGACAGTCGGCGCTTTCGGAGCGCACGCCCAATCCGCAATCCGAAATCCAAAATTCGCAATCCGCCTCATTCCCACTCGATCGTCGCCGGCGGCTTGCTGCTGATGTCATAGACCACCCGGTTCACGCCGCGAACCTCGTTGATAATGCGACAACGCCTTCTTTGGGCCATCAAAACCGCATTTTCAGCGTATGAATCAGGGTCCATGAGGCTCCCAACACGCCGATTCGGGGGCGCACTCCCCACAAAAGTCCCCACAGTGGACGGGCGTCCTCCTCTGGGAGGCCACCCAAACACCCGCATCCGAACTTTCGGTGCCGGTTCAATCGGCTTGTTCACAGGCCGGGATCGAGGCCAACTTGCAGGACCGCTCGTGATTACGTTCTTGTTCATGCTGGCCGAAGCAAAAAGAATCGGGATGCCATGTCCGCAGTAGCAAATACAACCAAGCCCTCCAAGCGACTTGGAGGGCTTGGCAACCGGAGTGCCGAATTGCTACACCTTCTCAGCTTCTTGGTCAGCACCACTTGCTTCGGCCACGAGTCAGCCCTGCGTTCGATGGTCGCACCGCCGATGCCGCTCGGGCTGGTGACAGCGAAGATTGTGCGGTCGGCTTCGGTGGTGACCGCCACGGAATCGCCCTTCTTGTTGCAGCGAATGTCGAACGCAGCAGCGGGCTGACTCGCCGCCTGCTTGACTTCGATTTTCTTGACGCTCTTGCCATCCTCCACGAAATCGACGGCGGTGTAGTCGCCCTTCGGCACCGACACGATCAGGGGGCAGGCAAACTCGGCGGAATCCTGCTTGGTCGAGGTTGTGGTGTAGCGGACGATCAGCACGTCTGCATCCAGCGTCACATCGCCGACCTTGAACTCCACCACAACTTTGCCCCGCTTGATCGCCGCCACGACGATTTTGGCGTCGAAGGCATCGGCGGGGAGCCGGTGAGATTTGTCGTTCATCACGAAGCCCGCACCGAAGACTTCATCAAACGCCTTCTGGTCCCGCAACACCACGAAGGAGGCCGGGGCCTGCGGCTCGAACTTGTTGGAGACGAAATAGCCATTGTGGGTGTCGAAAGGGATGGTGGTGGGTTGGGTGGTGGGTGTTTGCATCCAATACCCTCGCTGCGCCGCATCTGCCTTCAGCAAAGTGATGGCCCGATCCCGATCCTTTGGCGACACGCTGACGCCATAGGCCACCGACCCCTCGATTACATTTGGGATGCCGTTGCTCTCAAGGAGTTTCTGGACGGGGACGGCCTGCTTCGGGTCAATCACTGCCACATGAACGAAGCTCGCATAGTCCGGCTTGCTGGTGGGCTGGGTGGCCGCTGAAATCACCGCCGACTCAAAGAAGTAATGGGCTGGAATCCCATCGACGGGAATCCCACCGCCGTTTGGTGGCGGGCTGAAGCCGGGGTCATATCGCAGTGTTCCTGTGGCCTGAATCTGCTGGCCAAAGGTCGGGGGCAGGCCCGACAACTTTCCCTTGAAGTAGACCCATTCGGTGGCGTTGAGTGTGATGTAATCGGCAAATTTCCCCGGCCCGCCGTAGGTTCCGGTCAAAGTGATTGATTGCCCAACCAACTTGTTGAGTCCCACGGTGGGCTGGGTGGCCGGTGGTGCGGCGTGGATCACGCCGGTCACGAGCATGAGGAACACCATCATCAGCAAGAACAGGCACGTTCGCATGGTCATCTCCTTGCGGCCATTATCGCCTGCCCGGAGGCGGGTGTCATCGGACGCATGATGGGGTAATTGGTTCCGAGATCACACACCAATGGAGTTTTCGCCCGCTGCGTGTTGGAGTGGGAGCCGTCGATCCATCACCTGCTGGATTTGGGCGGCGTGAAAAACACAACGGGCTGTGGATGTGGAGTGGTCGGGTGTCTGATTGAATCCGTCGTCAAATCACAGACAATAGCTTCATTGGCACGATGCCCTTGGCCGAGGAACCGCCACTTGACCGCCATTGCGGATGAAGCAGGACGTGCGAGATGGACAGGACGAAACCACTTCGGGACGCTGTTGTGGAGTAGTGGACTTCTTCACTAGTTCGGTAGTGCCGAAGCGCTGTAGTGATTTCTCACTGGCCTCAAAAAGGTCGAGGGCGGCGAGGTCCGTGACTTCCAGTCTGAAATGCGGTTTTGGCATGTGTCTTACAGTTATATCGGCTGCTTATGTTCCAGATTTTACCACGTTCCACTAAATAGAACAAATGAAATCTGGAACGACACCCCCCGAGGACAACTCTAAGTCCATTATTGACAACCCTTTGCGTTACATGATCGGAGAGGCGTTGTTCGCAGTCTCATCCGCCAAACTCTGCCTGAGATCAGTAACTCGACCGATCCGCCGCCCGGATGTTCTTGGGGCAGCCATCGCTGACGGCGACTGTAGTCCCAGATTTTCCGAGGTACGCTGTAATCACAAATTCCCCGGCCTTTCGCTGAGACATGCTGCTGTCATTGGGTGCAGCGATACTCGACCAAGTGTAGGGAATGCCTGTCTTTAGGTGCGAGCGCCCTTGGCGTAACTGAGCGATCAGTGGTAACATTATTCCAAGAGCGGCTGGGAAGTTTCGAAAGCCGCCCACCTCTTTCGCAAAGGAGCTAGTCATGGCGACTGCACCACCGTCCCCCGCTGACACCACCAGCAGCATTGGCATCCACACTGGCCGAGGCGATCTTCCCTAGTTCCTGACGGCAGTCACCGTGGATCAGTTTCGTGGCAACGATCCGGGCCTGACATTCCGCCGTTGGCCGCAACACTGCCCTAAGTTCCTTGAACGCTGGGCGATATTTGCCATCCGCACCCACCGTCTTGCTCAACTGGATAATCTGTCCAGTCGATTCCAATTCGCCCCGGACGCTGGAAACCGTGGCATGGTGAACACCGAGCTGTTTGCCAATCCAGCGATTGGACCGATCCGGGGTCTCAACAAGTTGCTGGGCGACGAGCTTCCGTTTTTGCTCGGTCGTGAGATGACGCCGGGCAAGATTCAAGGCCCTCGCCATTGTGCGTTTCTCTTCCTCGGTCAAGTCCCCCTGCACGAGTTCGGGGCAGGGGTAATCAAGTTCGTCGGCGATGCGTTTGCGATAGTTGCCGTCGATGATCTTTCGCAGCGGCCCATCGGAATCTACGATGATCGGCACCAGCACTCCACTGACGGCGATGCTGTCGTGCAAGGCCGTAAAATCCTCGTAGCTGAGCGGGGGAAGTTCGAGGACGGGTTCGTAGCGGACCTTGTGACGGCTGGCTGAGGGTTTGGTCTTCAGCATGTCCACACGATAACCAGCGGTGTGCGGTGTTGTCGAGTATCTTCAGCATCAGGTTGACGGCACCGGGACTTGGCGAGGGTCGCTGTGCTGCTTGCCGTCCCAAAAACCACTTTTCAGCCCTTGCACAGACGCCGCCGAAAAATATCTTTGCCGACTCCAACAATTTTCAGCCCTTCATCCACAAGCACTTAGGACCGTTTTCGGCTTTACAGTCACCCTTGCCGTCGTTCCCAACATCACGCTGTTGCCGCTCAACAACAACCGGCTGCGATGGCTTACGGATGATGAGGAAAGGCGGCTCTTGGCCGAGTGCGAGCAGACCACGCACCTGAAGAACCTCGTGACGTTTTTGCTCGACACCGGTGCCCGCCTCAGCGAAGCCACGCACCTGACTTGGGGACACTTGGATTTGAACCGAAAGCCACGAGGCATCGTGCGGTTCATGGAAACAAAATCGGGTAAGCCTCGCAGCGTGCCGTTGGCGTCACGCACGCAGGTAATGCTGACGAAGCTCTGGGAAATCAGGCCCGAAGGTCAGTCTCGTGTTTTTCTTGTGCGGCTGCCGGGTTGCAGCGCTCGCAAGACCAAGCCGCAGGCCAAACCATTCCATCACCCCTACGGTGGGTGGTACGCAGCACTTGAGCGTTCCGGCCTAACCGACGTTGTGATCCACGATCTTCGGCACACCTTCGCCAGTCGCTTGGTTCAGAAAGGCGTGCCGCTGCTTGCAGTCTCGAAGCTGCTCGGACATTCCTCCCTGACCATGACGATGCGTTATGCCCACCTTGCCCCCGACAATCTGGACGACGCCATCGACCGGCTGGACGATCCACCACCGAAGCCACCGTCAAACGGGAATGGTACTGAAGAAAAGCCCGGCCAATGAGCCGGGCTTTTTTTGCCCTTGGTGTCTGGGGATCGCCGAGAACGCAGTCCCCACAAAACTCCCCACAGGCGTCTGACGACAAGCCCAAGAGAGGCCGGTGAGAGGCCGTCACCATTGGGGCATAAGTTCATTCCCATTCAATGGTTGCAGGCGGCTTGCTGCTGATGTCATAGACCACCCGGTTCACGCCGCGAACCTCGTTGATAATCCGATTGCTCATCGTCGCCAGCACGTCGTAGGGAATCCGCGCCCAGTCGGCCGTCATGAAGTCCTGGCTCTCCACCGCGCGGATCGCAATCACCGAGTCGTAGCTGCGGGCATCACCCATCACGCCCACTGTGGCGATGGGGAGCAGGACCGCGAAAACTTGGGCCGTGCGGCGATAGAGGTTGTTGGCGACCAGCTCTTCCAGCACGATCTCATCGGCATCCCGCAGCACGCGCAGGCGCTCGGGTGTGATCGCGCCGATGATCCGCACGGCCAGCCCCGGGCCCGGGAAGGGATGTCGCCAGACCAGGCTCTCCGGCAGTCCCAGCACCTCGCCCACCGCGCGCACCTC
>JAIOPX010000068.1 GCA_021413705.1 Planctomycetota bacterium
CTCGAACCCGGAATGCAAATAGCCGAGGTCTGGGATCGCATCGACCACCCGTTCGCCGTCGAGCTTCAGCACGATTCGTAGCGTGGTGTGCGTGGCAGGGTGTTGCGGGCCGAAGTTGAGCGTCCAGAGATAGTCCTGCTCGGCCGTGTTGCCGTGCGCAGCCGTGGATATGGCGTCGGAAAGCGTCGATAGTTCCGAGGGGACCAGCGGCATCGTCAGGCGCTCTCTCGCGTGAGCACGGGGAAATTGTGTCGTTCGCCGCGCCCCTGCAGCGGATAATCTTTACGCAGCGGAAAGGCCGTGAACTCTTCGGGCAGGAGGATCCGCCGCAGGTCGGGATGCCCGGCGAAGCGGATGCCGAACATGTCATACACTTCGCGTTCCATCCAATTGGCCGATTCCCACAGCGGCACGGCGGAAGGGACCGTTAGATCGGGCTCGTTCAGGTAGGTTCGCACGATCAGCCGCTCGTTGGTTTCCGTCCCCAGCAGCACATAGACCAGCCCAAAGCGATCGACCGCATCCCGATAGTTGAGATAATCAACGCAGGTCACGTCGATGAGCATGTCGAACTCATAACGTTGCTTGAGCGCCGTGAGTAATTGTTCCAACTCATCGGAAGGAATCCGCATGCGAATCTGCCCACGAAACTGGCTCACAACCGCCTGGGGAAAATCCTGCTGCAAGGCGTTCATGTAGGAGGGAAGGTTCATGGTCAGTAGAGCCCTCCGCCCGGGGACTGTCCCAATTTTGCCCCAGCAAAATGGGACTGTCCCCTTTGGGTTCCCGGCGGCTGATTGAGAATCGGCAATTCCACCAGCGCTCGTTTGGGCTTCTGCCGTTGTCGCGTTTCAAACTCGGCGCCCCGGATCGTGCCGCCGCGCTGGATCACATCCTGCAAGTCGATGATCGCCTGAATGAGTTGCTCCGGGCGCGGCGGGCAGCCGGGCACATACATATCCACCGGGATGAAGCGATCGATCCCCTGCACTACGCAGTAGGTGTCAAACACGCCACCCGTGCTGGCGCAGGCCCCCATCGAGATGCACCACTTGGGCTCGTGCATCTGCTCCCAGATGCGCTGCAAGACTGGCAACATCTTCATCACCACCCGGCCGGCCACGATCATCAGATCGCATTGCCGAGGCGCGAATCGCATCACTTCCGCGCCGAAGCGAGCCAGATCGTGTCGGCTGGCGCCGGTGGCCATCAACTCGATCCCGCAACAGGCCGTGGCAAAGGGCATCGGCCAGAGACTGTTCTTGCGACACCAACTGGCAAGCTGGTCGAGTTGGCTGATGACAACATTTTCGGGCACTTCTATCGCCACCGGAAAACTCCCTTCCGCCAGTCATAGATGAAACCCGCCAGGAGCAACATGAAAAACGCCACGACGCCCCAGAAAACCATATGCCGATCGGCGATATCGCCGGCAGCTACTGCGGCATCAATTCCCCGCACAGGCATCTCCGAAACGACGGTAAGGGTGGGATAAACGGTCCAGCCCACTGCTTTTTGATCCACGGGCTTCGCGGCCACTGCCCAGGGATAGAGGAACAGCAATTCCACGTCGAACAGTAGGAAAGCGATGGCCACCAAGTGAAACCGGACGTCAAATCGCCGCCGCGTATCGTGCTTGGGGTCCATGCCGCTCTCATAGGGCATGGCCTTCACGGCGGTGCTGCGGCGGGGGCCAAAGAGCCGGCCTACGAAGACCACCGTCACTGAAAGCGCCAGCGCCGCGGCCACGAACAACAGGAGCGGAATAATGGCCAATTGCATAAGGCACACAACGCCTAAGGCATTGTTCAGTCAATACTTACCAAAACTTTGTGAAACTTATCACAAATTGAAGTCGCAAGAAAACCCGACGCCAATGCCGAGTTGTCAAAATCCTATCGCCGCCAGAGAAGGGCGTCAAGAATGTGCCCGCAGGATGTGCTTCCAAGCCCGTCGTTTAAAAGTCAAAACGGGCTGGGAAGCCCGTTCTACGGGTGCGCAAAAAAAAATCCCACCGCAGGTGGGGCAGTACCTGCGATGGGCCGGTCAGGGACAGCAAGCTGTCCCGACACGATTCCATGATTATCGACAGCAAAAGGCCGACCGACTACCACCCCTTTGGGCCAACTTTGGAATAATTTCGTCCGCGACTTCCGAACCCACTTCCTTTATTATTGTGCCACCAGAAGCTCCCCAAATACTGCCCGACGCGGCAGGCAGGAAGATATCTCCATTATATGCTAACCAACCCGGTCGAACTACTTGAGCAACTGATCGCCATCCCCAGCGTTAACCCGGCCTGCGGCGTTTTTAGGCCGGAAATCTGCGGCGAAACACGGCTGACGGAGTTTTTGGAGCGGACTCTACGGCAATTCCGCCTGGAGACTATGCGGCAGCCGATCGAACCGGGGCGCGACAATCTCCTCGCCAAGCTGCCGGCCGGCCCGGACGCGAAGCCGGGTACGGTCCTGCTGTTGGAGGCCCATCAAGACACTGTCTCGATCGAAGGAATGACAGTCGATCCCTTTATACCGACTGTGCGGGATGGGCGAGTCTTTGGCCGCGGCGCGTGCGATGTCAAAGGAGGCTTGGCTGCCGTTCTGGCAGCCGTCGCCCGCCTGGCTCAAGAGCGCCCGCCCAACATGCCGGCCATCGTCGTGGCCTGCACCGTTAACGAAGAAGCTGGGTTCAGCGGCGCGCAAGGTCTGGCCGAAGGGCTCCGAGGCCCGCTCGCATCGTTCCTGCCGGGGATGCCGACCGCCTGCATCGTGGCTGAGCCAACCGAACTCGTGCCGGTGGTGGCGCATCGGGGCGTGGTACGGTGGCGAAGCCACACCACGGGCCGCGCGGCTCACAGTTCGGAGCCAAGCCACGGCGACAACGCCATCTACAAAATGGCCCGCCTCGTAACGGCTCTGCAAACCTATGCTGAAGTTACGCTGCCGCAATCGCACCCCGATCCGTTTTGCGGCGGAGCGACTCTCTCCGTGGGAACGATCCAGGGTGGGAGCGGCGTGAACACCGTGCCGGACAGCGCCACGATCGAGATCGATCATCGCACTCTGCCGCAAGAAGATCCGCGGAATGCTTGCCGCAAAGTGCAAGCATTTCTGGCCAATCGCAGCGATCTGCCATTTGAAGTGCGCCACGACCCGCCCCACTTGTGCGTGGGCGGTTTGAACTCCCAGGACAACGGAGATCTGGCGGCGCAGCTCATCGCCGCCGGAGCCGCAGGCCCACCCGTCGGCGTGGCCTACAGCACCAATGCGACAGCCTATGCGGCCGTCGGTATCCCCACGCTCGTCTTCGGCCCAGGGTCGATTGCGCAGGCCCACACCGCCGATGAGTGGATCGCCATCGAGCAACTCCATGCCGCAGTGGAAATTCTGGTGCGGCTGGGCGGTGGTGCTACATAGCAGTCGCCCATAGTATCCATCACGCTCCGCGTGATGCGCCACTTCACGCGGAGCGTGAAGGATACTATCAGAACGTATCCAGATTGAAGTGGTGCCCTTGGTGATACTTCCGCTGTTCTGGATAGTAGTTGAACCACTGCGCGTTGTAGACCGGGATCCGCATTTCCGGCGGGTAGCGGAAATACAGGCTCTCGGCGCTGCGATAGTATTCGGTCCCCCAGAAGTTCTGGGGATAATACACATACGGGTAGTGATAGAACCGCTCCCAATCTTGCGAGCGGTAAGTATGCCCCCATTCGCGGCCATAGCCCTTTTCGGCACGGGCTTCGGTGGCGACGGCAAAACATCCCAGGCCCAAGGCGCAGGCCAGGGCCAACATGGTCCCGCGATACATGCAGGTTCCCCCTGTTGAAGAGTTGTGTCGGAGCGGCGCGGCTCGTTGGGGCGCAATCCGTAGCTAAAGTCGTAAGACTTCAGTTCTGAATCTAACCATTCGAACGACCGAAGTCTTACGACTCCGGCTACGCCGCGCTCATTGCAAAAGTAACTGGGTCTGTAGTTACCCATCGGCAGCCGGCAAGACCCATATTCAGCGAATGTTCGCTACAACCGGCACGACCGCACCTGGGGCGCCAGCAGTGCTGACCACCCCAAATGGGGCCGCCACCTTTTGGGTTTAATCACGCGGCCGCGCTTTCGAGTTGCGGGGCGATCCGGCAAGCGGTTGTCGATGCCGGACTCCTTGCCCCGTTTGGAGTTACGTCACTCAATTTCGCACCTGAACCAGCTTCAAAATGTTCGCGCTCCGTTCGCGCGGCGTTCGCGCTGGTGCTGTTGCCTTTGCCAGAAGAGGGGATCTCATCGCCGTCATCGATCGCCCCACCGGTCGCCGGCTCTGGATTTACCTTGGCAGTTTGAGCCGGGTTGGCCGCTTGTTGGTCGAACTTGTGAAACTCGTCGGCATGTTCCGGCAACCGCTTCTTGAGTATCTCGCGAAACTCGGCCAACTCGCTCTCGGGCAGGCGACTCTCGCCACCGTTCTTTTCCCCCTGCTCTTCTCGGTGCGGCAAAGGCGCCGCCGGCGCCACGCTGGCCGGAGCAGCCTGCACCGCGCGCTGGGCCGTTTTCTGCAACCGCTCGCGAAGCGTGATCAGACGAACCACCAGGCGAATGGCATCCATCTCCCCGGCGTACGCTCCAAGAATGACCGCTCGTTCGATTCGCTGCAACTTGCTCAATTCGGCGATGAGCAATTCATCGGGCGAGCGCCGCCGCTGGGCGGCCTCCACTTCCCGGCCGCGCCTGACCCGGTCGAACGCGGTGTTGAGATGAATAGCATAGTGATCGGCAAGCTGTCGATAGGACATACCCGTTCGGTAGAGATCAAAAGCCTCCAGATCGATTTCGCTCTGCGAAGTGAGAACTTCCGAAGGATCCAACAGTGAGGGATCGTCGATCGGGTGATCGTCGGGATAGGTCTCCTCGCTTGTCAACGCCTGGCGCCGAGCTACTTCCGCTTCAGGGCGAGGCTGACCACCACTGCGAACCGGCTGCGGCCCCCGGGTAGCTGTCTTGCCCTGGCTCTCCTGAGGAGCAGATTGCCGTCGTACAGCCTGTTGTGGAATCACCGTCGCAACCCCCGCCTTTGCCTCCCTCTGAGGCTTCGAATCCACAGTCGCCGCCGCGCCCGATGCAGGCCGCTGGGCAGTCCGAGGCGCTTCGGCGGCAATACGCGCTTCCTGGCGTTCCTCTTTTTCGCGTCGTTTGAAGAATCGTTCTCGGCGACTGTCGGTTCGCCTGGGAGCCGGCCTGGTTGGCATTTCCGGCAGGGCAAAAAGCTCATCAACCTGAATCATAGTGAAACTCCTTCATGTTTTTCCCCGCCCTCTGCCCGGCCACCCCGGCCCCGGCCCGACGGGAAATTGAGTACGATACATGTGTACACTAATTGTGGCCTGATTTCAAGAGTGTTTTTCGAGATTTTTTTCGGGAAACATTTGCCTGGAGCGAAACGAGGGCAGAGTGTATCCCGGAGAATGTTGGGGGTGATCTCCCGGCTGAAAGGCCCAAAGCCGATTTACCAACCCATGAGCTGAGCAGCAGTAATAGCCGCTAGATGCGTCGGATTGGATTATCGCCCCTCCACCTCACGGCAGCCCTGAGGGTACGATATCCCGTGCGACACTCCACTGCTGCTAGAATGCCGGCATGGATGAGAACCCTTATCAGTCGTCGGGAAGCGTGGAACCTGCGAAAACAGGAAAGTCACGCTCCGACTCGACACTGCGCGCGTTGTTCCGAGTCCTCTTCTTTGGCGCTTTGATTGCTGGCGTGTCGATCCTGGTATTAATCTCCCTTGCTCTTTGGCTACTCGGAGGGAACACGCAATTTGTCAGATAACAACACAGTCGAAGAGCAGTCCGATAACCCCTCCCCGCTTCCAGTTCACGATCCGAGGGTTGCTGTGGGCCACGTTCTGGGTGGCTGCTGGGTGTGGCGTGTTTTTCTACCCCAACAGTATCCGCGACTGGAGAGTTACCCCGGCAACATGGGAGCCTTTCGACATGGGGCTGCTGGGGCCGTTGATTGCCCTCTTTTGTTTTTGTGCTGCAGGCGGTGCATTAGTCGATCGAAATCGAAAAGGGCTGTTGGTTGGCGCTGTCGTGTGCGCAGGTTGCATCGTGTGGTTCATATTGGTCGTCACATGCGACTATGCGCATAGGTGGTAACATCGCATAGTTCGCCAGCCAGCAAACATACGTGGCCCACTACCCTTTGATGTATGCCCCGCACATTAAATGCACCACGCAGCGCTAGACGTGAAGCAGACTTGGTGTCCACAGGTGTGCGCCAGTAGCTAGAATGCCGGCATGGAAGAGAACCCCTACGAATCACCGAGGAGCGGGGAGGCAGCGACCACGCCGACACCCCAGGTCGACCTGGGTAGGAGAATGTTCTTTTTCTGGCTGGTGATTTTGGCTGCGATTGGCATCCTGTCCTGGATCGTGGACATTTTGATAAGAGGCTAGGACGTCCCCATGCCCCGCTTCCCGTTCCGCCTCAGAACACTGCTGTGCGCAAGCTTTCGCTGCCCTCATTGCGGCAGCCAATTCCTGGTCCCATTCGTCCATCAGGGGCCAGCCGGTGGCGCAGGTGCCGGAGTCGGCCATATTCAGATTGCCCTTTACGCGGGCGATCGTAGTCGTACGGACTTTAGCGGTCTTGGTTTTTTCGCAACTGTCGCGGCAAGTCGCGGACCGCATCCACGATGCGCATTACTTCGATTCCGTCCGTGAGCTGCGAATAGGGCTCGCCTAGGGTGACACCTCCATCACCCCGCCCCGCTTCCTGTCATCAACGCAATGGAGCCCCACTACCCGTCCGATGGTAGTGCGGCGGAGTAGAGTTGCTGGGCGTGGGTAGTACCGTCCCCGTAAATTAGCCGGACTGGCGCTCTATGGCAGAGCTTGGCTGTTAGTGCCACCTCCACCCGCCCAGCGCGATAATGGCCATCATCCCCATGATTACCAGGGAAGCCATGATCCCTTGTCTGGCTCGATTGAAAAGGGTGCTCAGCGACACGGCGGCTCCGCACACTGCCACTGCCTGGCAAAGAATATAGGTGGCATCGCCATTTTTCTCCGCTGCGGCTCGCAAGGGGCCTGCTGACGTAAACGCCGCCAGCGCCACCGCCGCCCAGAATGTGGCCCAGAGCAACCCGCGGATCGTGAACTGGAAGCGGGGAGGAGTCATGGGGCATCAGAATCGCCTGTTCCCTGCACGACCGGTTCGGTTGTCAAATCAGCCTCTTCATAGACTGGCTGAACATTGCAGTTTGGCAGCGCTACACGTACGCGCGCCGCGGCCTCCTGCGGGACATACACCATTCACAGCCCATCCAGAGTCTGCAAGGCCTGAATGTCGTCATCGACGGGGTCTTGGTTCAAGCTGACGAGTTCGACTTTGTTGCGCCAGCTCCAGAATTGCGGCCGATGGGTAATCGAATAGCCTATCCTTTCCCCCTGGCAGAAGACGTAGGCTCGATTCTTGATCAAGGTTTCCACCGCCCTGCGCTGGCGTTCCACCTTCCACGACCACCAGCCCAACGGGATCCCCACAACCGCCGTCAAGATCAGCAGCGTGCGAATACGATATTGAAATAGCCGTCGCCAATGGAAATGACGGGCGGGAGTTGGATTGGATTGAGTCATGGAGTCAGCGATGCATACTGCAAATCGGGAGTGCCAGTTGCGGCCGTGAGAATCCGGCTTCAGTGATTTGCGTGTTGGAGAGGGAGAGCTGTTGCAAGGCTGTCGGACCCTTGAGGTGTGCTGGCCAGTGCGACCCGAAAGTTCAAATCAGTCAAATCGACGCCACCGAACCTCTACTTGGGCAATTTGAAAACCGTCAATTTGATACTGTTCTGCCCGAATACCTCAATCAACAAATCATCAAAACAGGGCTGGGGGAGGTGATCGAACAAAGTTTCACTGGCGGACAATGTCTTGCCATCGGGCGCCTGCCATGAAACGGTGATCGAGCCGTTGGTGGGTACATGTTGAAAATCCTTGAGCCATGCCTGCTGATGGGCCGTCTTTCCGAACGTCACAGCGGGCGGCGCCCCAAATTGAAGCGATATTGCTTGCATATCCTGTCCGGTTCGATTCACTAAAAGCACGCTCCCCGTGAAAATGTTGCTGGGCTGACAGGAGGATAATGTCGCCACGAAGAAGAGCACTACCAAAAACTGCGAACATCGCTTCGGTATGGCAGGGTGCATGGTGGAATTTCCTCGTGGATCATCCGCAAGCGATATTGAAAGAGCCGACGCCCATGAAAGCTTCTGCCTGCGTTTGACGGAGTTGGTTCGGATTTGGTCATGCTGTTGTTATAGCGGATGTCCAGGAAATGTTACAATCAGAACATGGCCCGAACACGCTTCCCGTTTCGCCTTGAGAACGATATGAAGTGCCCAATCTGCGGTGAGACGATGGAAGTTGGGCAACTCACTTATCGCAGTGGGTTTCGCGAATCGGTGCTGGGAGGAAGCAGTGCGTTCCGCGAAGTATATTTCTTGCCCGATGACGTGTCGCGGACCGAGATATTGGCGGTGGTGCTCACCGACAGTCTGCGGCCGGGCCACCGTTGCACGGCGTGTGGTGCAGTGCTGCTCACGGGCTCCAATTCGCCAAAACCGTGAGATCTGGTAGAAGGGGGTGAAACGTAGCAAGCCCCGCGCTGGACGGTCTGGCGACGGACAAGCTCGACGTCGGCCGCCGCGGGCTTGAACAGGTCCGCGGCGGCTCTTTCTTTTTCCACTCGATCCCACAAGACGGGTGACGTATAATTGGAACCCAGAGGTATCCCGTCATGATCACCATCATTCACGATCGGGAATTTTCCGAAGCGTTGATCGCCGAGCGCCGCGCTCGGGGTGCCGACCATCACGATGAAGTCTGGGAAGGGGTGTATATGATCCCGCCGTTGGCAGATGACGAACATCAGTATCTGATCGCAGAATTGACCTCGATCTTAGTTGAAACCGTGCAAAGACCGCGCTTGGGCCAGGTCCGGCCCGGTGTCAACGTCAGCGATCTGCGGCGCGAATGGACCAAGAACTATCGCTGTCCCGACGTGGCCGTTCGCCTGGAAGGAGGCCAGGCGGAAATTCGCGATTCTTACTGGCTCGGTGGACCGGATTTTCTGGTCGAGGTGGTCAGCCCCGACGACCAGACTTACGAGAAGTTGCCGTTCTACCAGTCCATCGGCACCCGCGAGGTGCTGGTCATCGAACGCCGACCGTGGACGCTGTCGCTCTATCATCTGACCGACGGCAAACTCGTCGAAACCGGCCGCAGCACTTTGGAAAATGGCGTCAAGCTCTGCAGCAAGGTTGTACCGTTGTCATTCCGTCTGATCGCCGGGCAGACTCGCCCGCAGATTGAAGTTGCGAAAATCGACGATGGGCAGCGGTGGGTGATTTAGCGGCGGAACCTTTCAGGCCAATGAACTGGCCCAGGTGCCGAAGTCGGCCATGTTCAGATAGCTCTCCACGCGGGCAATCCTGGCCCTGCTGGGCATCAACTCTCGCTGTCTTGGATTTTGCGCCATTGTCGTGGCAAGTCGCGAACGCATCCACGATGCGCATCACTTCGATTCCGTCAGTGAGTGGCCGGTAGAAAACCAGCCAACGCTTGTACCTGAAGTAATGCCAGCCGGCAGGAGCCTCGGGATGCACATGGCCAGGAAGCTGGCTTTCCGCCTGGTGATTTACACGGTCGCGAATCTCGAAGTAAATACGTTCGCCCGTCGCGGGGTTGCGATCGACGAGGGCAATATAAAACAGAATGTCGTCCAAATCCTCCTCTGCCACGGAAGTCCAGGACACGCGAGCCATCTACGAGAGAATTCCTTCCCGCGCCAGCCTCTCACGCAGGCGGGCTAGAAATTTCTGATCGTCGAGTGGCCCGGAGGCACCTTGTTCGCTTTGCTGAGTCGAAAATCGATTACGCTCGTTCCAGTGAGTCACTTTTTCCTGCTCCAATTGATCGAGAGCATCCAGTGCGTCACGGAGCACGTCGTCCTCGCTCTGGTAAGATCCCTCCGCAAAACGAGCCTGAAGCCGCTCTTGTACATCTGTGGGTATTTGACGAATCACATGATATTCCTTAATGAGCGGGAGTTGCGAATACTCGACCCTCATACAAGTATATCTTACTGGGGCATCGTCCCTTCGGCCAATTCCTGGTCCCACTCGTCCATCAGGGGCCAGCCGGTGGCGCACGTGCCGAAGTCGGCCATGTTCAGATAGCTCTCCACCCTGGCGATCGTGGCATCGAGCTGGGTGTCGTTTTTCTTGAACGGCGGGCCGTGGCTGGGCAGCAGCCACTTTACGTCGCTCTGGCGGATCCGCTTCAGGGAGCGGATGAAGCTCGGCAGATCACTGCCGTGGTGGGCGTCGATCGCGCCAACGCAGCCATCGCGGTAAATGTTGTCGCCGGAGAATAGCAGGTCGCCCAGGCGGAAACTAACTTGGCTGTCAGTATGGCCGGGTGTGTGCCAGACTTCCAACTCGATCTGGCCGACTCGCACCTTGTCTCCCTCGTTGATGAGCTGGTCGAGTTCGACCGGCGGCATTTCAAGATGGATGTTTTGCGCAGCGATCTCGGCGTAGGTGCGGATCTTGTCGCCGGTGGACAGCGGCTCCTTGGCTAGCGGGTGTCCCAGCACGGGGGCCTTGAGCAATTGCTTCGCCCGGGCCAGACCCTGGATGTGGTCCGCGTCGGCATGCGTGGCGATGAGCCCCTTGCATTGCGAGAGGGGGAAATCCATGAGGCGAATCAGTTCGATGATCTCATCGACCGAATCTTCGTAGCCGATGTCGATCAGGATCCACTGGGGGCCGTCGAACACGAGATAGACACAACAACCGATGCGGTGGCCGGCCTGGTGGTTCAATTCAATCACATTCGGGAAGTAGGGCTTCCGCTCGAGCATAACCAAGATTCCTTGCGATCCGTGGGGGAGCCGACAGGGGTGCGAAAGCGACCGTCAACGCACGGCGCCGGCCAGTGGCCGGGGGTCGATGTTGTGGGCCGCGCGATCGCTGAGTTCGTGTGCGTTGTAAATGGCGCGTGCTTGTTGGATTGCGCTGAACCTCGGGAATTGCGACGACTCCCGAAGATAGCGCCGACCCCCGGCGACTCGCCGGGGGCTAAGACGGCTGTCCGTTTCACTCGCGCGGATTAGTGATTTGCTGCGGCAAGGATTGCGGCTAATCCTTCGCGGTAGCTGGGATACTTCAGCACCACGCTGAGACTTTCTACCAGCCGCCGATTGCTGACTCGCTTGCTGCCAGAGCTGCGTTGATTTGTTGTCGCGCTGTCAGCAGGCGGTTCGAACTTGGGCGGCGGCGCATCGAGCAACCGGGCCATTACTTGTTGATAATCGCGCCGCAGCACAGGATGCCCGTCGCTGACATTCACAACGCCTGTGATGGCAGAGTCTGCCGCGGCCACAATCACGCGCGCTGCATCGTCGATGTGAATCAAGTTGAGCCAGCCGTCGCCAGGGTCGGTCAGCGGGCGTCCGGCGAGCAGATCATCGCGGCGCGGCACGCGGCCTGGGCCGTAGAGGCCAGCCATGCGCAGTGCGATCGAATGCGGGCCGCGCGCGTCGGCAGCCAGCAATTGCTCTGCCGCCAGCGACGCGATGCCCCCTTCGCGCAGCGGAGTGGTAGGTGAGTTTTCATCCACCCAGCTTCCGTCATCCTGAGCATAGACGCCGGTGGAACTGATGTAGATGATCCTGCGGACGTCGGTCGGCAGCGCGGCCAGGACGTTGCCGAGCCCTTTCACATAGAGTCGCTCAATGGAAACCTCTGAACCGCGGCCGCGGGCAACGGCGAACAGCACCGTGTCGGCGATCGGCAGATTGGCGAGCGACAGCGGATCGAGAATATCGGCCACGATCGGCCGCCATCCACGGCGCTGGAAATCGTTGGCGCGGCCGGCATCGCGCGTAACGGCGTAGACCTTGTCCCCTGTCTCCTGCCAGAGCGCGGCGGCACGAGCACCCAGGTAGCCGCAGCCGAAGATGAGTCGCGTGGATGGCACAGCCTATTCGTCCAGTCCGAGCAGTTCGCCGCTCATCGGCTGCCCCGCTTCCAGCCAGCCGGAGAGCATGATCTGGGCGGCCAGCATATCTCGCCGCTGCTTGCGCTTCTTGCTGGTCATCTCACCCTGGGCCAACAGAGCATCGGCCTCCGACGACGTGAATCGCTCATCGGAAAAGACTACGCGGACGCCGGTCGTCCTACCTAGCCAGGCTGCAAACTGGCGGGCTTCGTGCGATTTGCCACTCTCATGCCCCGCCAGGTGGACCGGCAGCCCGACGACAAACAGCACGATCAGTTCCTCGCGAACCAGATGATCGAAGAATCGGGCATCGGCTTCCGGCCCACTGCGCGTGTAGTTTTCCAGGGGACTGGCAAGCGTGCGGCGGCTGTCGGTCACCGCCACGCCGATCCGCACCGTGCCATAGTCGATGCCGGCCACGCGACCGGTTGTACTTTGCTGAATGGACTCGTCAGGCATATATCGAACCGCAGTCAAATGAGTTGAAACCACAGAGACACAGAAGCACAGAGGCCAGAAAAGAGCAGCAAGAAGAATTTTGGAACACTAATAAACGCTAATCTCCGCTAATCGGATGAGCGGCGATTAGCGTTTATTGGCGTTCCCACACCCTCATTGTTTTCTCTGTGACCTCTGTGTCTCTGTGGTTATTTCCTTCGCCTTACAGCGGCTCACGTTTATCCGCAGACTCAAAGTATCCTTCCTGCAGAAACTTGAGCGTCAGCTTTTGCACTTGGGGTTCGCGTGGGAACAACACATGCAATGTTGGCAGCAGGCGGAAGTCGCGGGCGCCGGCCAGCTTCGCGCTGCTCAGCGGCACCACGCCGTCGTCGTCGCCGGCTACCAGCGGATTATAACCTTTTTCGTCGCCGCGTCCGCCGGCCAAGATGCCGAACTCGCAGGTTGGCGTCGCCAGTTTTGGCTCCAGTTCGGCAAACCGGGCCGTCAACTGCTGAGCGGCGGGGCCGACAATCTGCCCAGTGGTATCCAGCGCCGCCAGACGCGCCGCCTCGGGGGCGCCGTGGTTCGGCGGAGCGAGCATCACAATCCGGTGGATCCGAGCGTCCGGCTGCTTGCCGGCGGCGGAATCGGTCTCCATCGCCAGATAGCGGCGCACGACGATGCAGCCGAGGCTATGGGCCACGAGGTCGATCTGCTCAACCTGGGGCATGGCCGCGATGATCCGCTGCAAAGCCAAAGCGTCGGCATCAACATCCACGCGCGTGCTGGGGTATCCGATCGAGATCGCTTCCAGTTTGCCTTCTTCGCTCAAGTATTTGCACATGCTGTTCATCAGCACTCGCGAACCGGCCAAGCCATGCAGCACCAGCACCACGCGCCCTTTGAGCGGCGCAATGTTGCCGCGCTGCTGCACGAGTTCCAGGGCCGCGCGACATTCTTCGAGCGTCCCCCAGGCCTGGCGACGATCGTCGCAGTCCAATAGCCGGCAGTGGCCGGTGACGGCGTTGCGCTGAACTCGCCAGCCAGAGCAAACCATTTCGTCGCCCCAATACTGGAGCCCGCCAGCCGTGGGCCAGGTCACGTTGAAACGTCCCGGCCAGGGACGCTCTTGGGCGTGGGAAATATGGACCGCAGAGAATCCTACCCACATCGCGACGCACATCGACGCCAGAAGTATTCGCATGAAACTACCCCAGAAAGCTGTAGGGTATGCGCAGCATACCAATTCATGATTGGGGTTCTCGCGCCGGGTTTCTCGATACGTCATTGGATATTTTCGGCCTGATCTTGTGCCAGGAACTGGTACGCTGCGCGTACCCTACAAGGGAATCATATCCAATTGGGCAAGCCCCGGCGAAGTGCGAATTGCCGGGTGCTGGCTGCCAGCATTGCGAGCATTACAAATGCTCGGTCCAGCCGCGCTCTTCCAGTTGGCGCACCAACTCGCGGACGGCTTCTTCGTCATGGCGGTTAGCCACGAGCGTGGCGTCTGGAGTGTGGACTACGATCAAGTCCTTCACACCGAGCGTAACGATCAGGTGGTCCGGCTGACCGTAGACGATCGAGTTGGCCGTCTTCAGCCCCAGGTGCTTGGCATCGATCGTGTTTCCTTCGGCGTCGGTCCCGCGAAGTCGTGAGAGAGATTGCCAGTTGCCCAGGTCGTCCCAGTCGAAGGGGGCTTCGATGACGGCTACGTCCTTAGCGTGTTCCATGACGGCGTAGTCTATGGAGATACCCTGGAGGGCTTCAAACTCGCGGCGGAAGACCGAATCGAAGTCGCTTTTGCCCGCAGCCGCGGCGATCCGTTGGAGGTTCTCGACCATCGCCGGCTGCCGCGCACGGAGTTCTTCGACGATCGTGGCCGCGCGCCAGATGAAGATGCCGGAGTTCCAGTAGTACTTTCCCGATTCCACGTAGCCGCGAGCCACGTCGGCCTTGGGTTTTTCCTTGAATCGCGTGACGGCATAGGCGGGGGCGGCATTCGTAGTCGGATCGGTCTGGGGCGGCGCCTCGCTTGCCCCAGGCACCCTGCCGCCGGCGTGCGCTGTCAGCGGCGCGCCACGCTCGATATATCCGAATGACTCAGCAGGATACGTCGGCCGAATTCCGAAGGTTACGATCCTCCGCGGTGCGGCATCCACTAAGGCCACCGCTTGCCGCACGGCTGCTTGGAATTTTTCCGCCGGCCGGATCACATGATCGGATGGCATGACGAGCATCGTCGCTTCCGGGTCATCGCGCATCACCAAGAGCGCGGCCAAGCCGATGCAGGGAGCCGTATCACGCTTGGCTGGTTCGCCAAGAACGGCGGCGGCAGGCAATTGCGGCAATTGCTCTCGAACGGCCGACACCAAGCGCTGATTGGTCAGGATGAGCGTCCGCTCGGGGGGCGCCAGGCTGCTGAGCCGATCGAACGTTCCCTGAAGCAATGTTCGCGTGTCGGCTAGCCTAAGCAATTGCTTGGGCCGATCGGCGCGGCTGGCGGGCCAGAATCGAGTGCCGGCGCCGCCGGCCATGATGACTGCATGAAGCATATTTGTAGGGTGGGTGCTTGCACTCACCGTCTTTTCTTCGAGGATCGAACCAGCGTGGGTGAAATCACCCACCCTA
Organism: Planctomycetota bacterium; assembly: GCA_021413705.1. Taxonomy (GTDB): domain Bacteria; phylum Planctomycetota; class Planctomycetia; order Pirellulales; family UBA7805; genus JAIOPX01. The sequence goes on from JAIOPX010000068.1 coordinate 15,125, forward strand.
CGTGAAATAGGTGTCGCGCGTTATTTTAGTGCCTGAGTTGATCTTAGTCGCTAGCTCGGCTGCGTCGAGAGCAAATCGAGGGCTGATTTCCACGCGTACTCCCTCGGCGACCTCTGCGCCGGCGGCAGCCAACCAGCGGCGGGCTTGTGCCATCAGATAGTCTTGCACGTACTCAGGGGTCTCAATTTTCTCTCCCGGTGCGTTTTTCACGGGTGCAAACGCGGCCGCGGGATCGACTTCCACGACCAACCCACGCGCCGCGTGCGGTAGCAGGTCGAATATGAACCGCTCCAGCTTGATGGCGTTGGGTTGTTGCGGCTGGACCGTGCGTCCTTGTTCGTCAAGGTACGGCACTTTCTTGAGGGCTCGATGAAGGGGCAGAGACTGCGGGTCGGCGGCCATACGCTGCAAAAAATCGACCGCGAACATGTGAACGGCAATGCTGCCGGCCCACAGTTTCAAGCCGCCGTCCGGCGCTCGCTCCGCGGCCGCTTCGGCCGGCAAGTCGCTGTATTCGACAACGCGCATCTGCCCGTCGATGGAAACCACCACGCCCACGCGCTCGCCAGGATCGCGCTTATTCACCACCTGGAGCGTATATTCGCTCTGGGCCATCAGATGAGCGCCGATGGTTTCTGGATCGCACACTTGGGCCAGCGGATTATCGACCTGAAAATAGAACAGGTGCTCGACGCCACGGCGGCGCAGCGCATCGAGCCCGCCGCTGCGCTTCAGCGCCTCCAGCATCCCGCCGTGACCATCGGGACTGAGGGCCAAGTGGCCGGGTTCGGCCAGCAGCAGCTTGTGCATTTGAGCATCGATCGCCGGGAGCGTTCCCTGGCAGAAGATGTGTACATCGTCCTCCGCCAAACCAAAGTTTCGCTGTTCACTCAGGTACGCAACGGTCTCGTCATCTGTGGCCGGGCTGGTCATCAGAAACAGCGGCACCGCAGCGCCATAGCGGTCGCGCGTGGCGACAATTTTCTCCAACAGGATCTGAAAGAGCGATGCACCGGAGACCGGACCAATGGAAAACATTCCCTTGGGATGGTCGAAACCGAGCCGCGAACCTTGGCCGCCGGCCACGAGCAGACAGCCCACCTTGCCGGCTGACAGTGCTTCGGCTCCGAGGTGCTGGGCGGATTGAGCCCAGGTTTCGCGATCGGGTTGCTGGAGCCGAATGGCGGGCGGGATGACGGCCCGACTGAGATCATGAGTTGCATCTTGCCCTGCCCCGGAACGGGCGGCAGTCAGCACGCCTATATCAAGCCGCCGAATTTCTTCCCCCAGCTCCTGTTGCTGAACCGGGTTGAGTTTGTCCCAAAACCGCAGCAGGTGCTGTTGGCCATGGGGCTTCAGGAGCGAGATCAGTTCGTCGTAATCAGATGTCATGCGATTTCAAAAAATCAGCGGTAGATAAAACGGTAGGCCAAGTAGCACAACACCGGAAAGAGCGCAAAGATAGCCGCGTAGGTAAAAATGGTCGTCCAAGCGTGTCGGGGCCAGCGTGCCATGAAGATACTTGTCTCAGGTGCGGCTTTCAACCGCGGAGAAACTGATCAGCGAATCGACTGCCGCGGCAGCCAAGTGATGCAGCCGAACTTCCAGGCGCGCGCCGTAGGGGAATACCTGGACCTGTTTGATCGTTAGCGCTGGCCCACTGACCACTTTGGCCGTCCACTGAGGCGTGGCCTCAAATGGCGGGCAGAACGCCACATGCACCACCTCCGTTCGTTGTCCCAGCGCAAACTCCACACGCAAAATTCCCTGGTAAGCGTCATGGCCGTCCGGCAGGCGGCGCCGCACCAGGTGTTGCGAAACGCCAGTGGGCAGCGACTCCGCATCGGCGGGTAGCACAAGTCGCGATACCTCAACGTCGCGGCGGCGGACCATCGGCGGCCTGGATGAGACACCGCGAGGCCAACTCAGCCATCGCGCACAGTGATCGCTGTGGCGTATGACCCAGGCTCCGAGCGCGAGCGAAACGACTTCAGCGAGTGAGAGTGGGAGATAGAGCCAGGCGTCTGCGGCGGCAGTGGTCTGAGGCAGTGAAATGGCAACGGCAGCGAGATAGCAGGCCAAACCTGGCAGGAGAAATAGAGTCCAGGCCAGCCAGCTCTCGAGGCGGCCACGGTGGGCGAGCCAAGAGAGGAGGCCGGCGGTACGGACGATTCCTGCCGACGCGGCGAGACTGAGCGAGGCGATGGCAGCGGCTGGGGCGGGGAGCGGCTCAATGAGGCCGCCGCCGAGGCGTCGCGCCAGAAAAAGCAGGGCGAGTCCCCAGAGGAGGCAGCCGCCGAAGAGGGCGATGCCGAGAAGGATGGATGTGGGGAGTGGCCGTGCCAAGCTGATAGCGCTACCGATGGGTCGATGCCTCGATAAAGGCGCGGAGGAGAATGCGTTAGGCAATGACGACCTCCGTGTGCCAACAACGCCAACCCCGTCGACTCGCCGGGGGCTAAGACGGCGTAATAGTGGCTACATGCTGAAATTGAAGCTACCGCGACGAAGCAGCGCTGGCTCCGGCAGCTTCGGCCAGTTCAGCGGCTCGGTGCGTCTGTTCCCAGATGAACTCCGGTTCGCTTCGGCCAAAATGGCCGCCGGCCGCCGTCTTTTGGTAGATGGGCCGCCGCAGGTTGAGATATTCGATAATCCCCCGCGGACGCAGGTCGAACAACTCGCGCACCAGTTCGCAAATCCTCGCATCGTCGATGCGCCCCGTCCCCTGCGTATCGACATAGACACTCACTGGTTCGGCGACACCAATGGCATAGGCCAACTGCACTTCGCAACGATCGGCCAACTCGGCGGCCACAATGTTCTTGGCCACATGACGGGCCATGTAAGCCGCGCTGCGATCAACCTTGGTCGGATCCTTACCGCTGAAAGCGCCGCCGCCGTGGCGGCCCCAACCGCCGTAGGTGTCCACGATGATCTTGCGACCGGTCAATCCGCAATCGCCGTGCGGGCCACCCACTTCGAATCGCCCGGTTGGATTGATGTGATACTTGATGTCGCCACGGACCAGTTCGCTCGGCAACTCGGGAAGAATAATCTTGTTGATCACGAAGTCGCGGATCGTCTCGTTGCTCACCTCGGGCGTGTGCTGGGTGCTGACCACCACTGTGTCGATGCGCACGGCCCGGTCGTCGTCGTACTCTACCGTGACTTGGCTCTTGCTATCGGGACGAATCCAGTTGGCTTCCTTCTTCTGCCGGGCTTCGGTGATCCGGTTGATGATGCGGTGGGCCAAGGCGATCGGCAGCGGCATCAACTCCGGCGTATCGTTGCAGGCGTAGCCAAACATCAGCCCTTGATCCCCTGCCCCGTCGCGGTCCACACCCATGGCGATGTCCGGGCTTTGGCTGTGCAGCAGCACGTTGACTTTGCATGTGTCGGCAGCGAATCCGATCTTGCCGTCGGTGTAGCCGACATCGCGAATCACCTGCCGGGCGACCTTCTCGTAATCGACCTTGGCTTTGGAAGTGATCTCACCGGCGAGGCAGCAATAGTCGGTTGTGACCATAGTTTCGCAAGCCACACGGCTCGTCGGATCCTGGGCGAGCAGCGCGTCCAAAACTCCGTCGGAAATCTGATCGGCCAGCTTGTCAGGGTGCCCCATGCTGACCGATTCGCTCGTGAAGAGATACTTGCCTGATGCCACGCGAGGGACCTCCGAAAAAAACCATATTTGGGTGGGAATAGGCGGGCAGCGCCGCGCAGAGTGTAGTATAAGCGGATTACCGCCCGGGCGGCAACTCGGCTAGTGGTGGGGGGGTGCTAGTGTACGAGAAGCCTCATGCCGCTCGGCTGTGAATCGCCGCATTTGCTGGCAGCAATTCGCAAAGCAACTCGACGGTACGTCCCGTGGCTCCGCGCCCTTCGGCCACCATCGTGGCAGCACGGCGGCCGAGTTGCTCGGCATAGGCGGGGTCATCGAGGCAGCGGCGGACAAAAGCCGTGAGTTCTTCACCGTTGCGAATGACGACGGCCGCGTCTCTGCCCAGCATGGCTTCCACGATGTCGCGGAAATTCCAGGTGTTGGGGCCGAAGGATACGGCCGCGCCAAAGGCTGCCGGCTCGAGCATGTTCTGGCCGCCGCGGTTGCCCAGGCTGCCCCCGACGAAGGCGATGGTGGTCAGTCCCCACCAGGCGGAAAGTTCGCCGACGGTATCCACAAGCAGAATCGGTGGCGCAGGGGGAAGCGGCGTTCTCGAAGCTGAATCGAGCTTCGCCAAACCGGTGCGACGTCGCCATGAACAGCCTGACGCATCCAGCATTCGGGCGACTTCATCAAAGCGCTCTGGATGCCGTGGCACAATGATCAAGCGCAGTTTGGGATGGTTGACCGAAAGCTCGGCGAAGGCGCTCAGCGCCAGTTGTTCTTCGGGATCTTGAGTGCTGCCGGCCAGCAGCACGACCGCGTCCTCGGGCCAGCGCGTGAGTTTTTGGAGCGCCGTTGTGCGCGGATTGCGGCGATCCGAGATCGCGCCGTCGAACTTCAGCGAACCGGTGATCTCGACCGACTCCTGGCGAGCTCCCAAGGCCGTGAACCGCTCGGCATACTCGTCGTTCTGCGCGGCCACCAGATCGAGCGACTGCAGCAGGTGGGCAACCAGCGGGCGGATCCGCCGATAGCCGCGGAAGCTCTTGGCCCCCAACCGGCCGTTGACGACAGCCACTTTGGCGCCGTGTCGCCGTGCGGCGTGGATCAAGTTCGGCCACAGTTCCAGTTCGCAGAGCACCAGCAGCTCCGGCCGTAGTCTGTGCATCGCTTCGGCCACGGCCCAAGTGAAATCCAACGGACAATAGAACCGCGTGTACTCCGGGTAGAGCGTGGCGGCCAGATCGTGCCCAGTCTTGGTCGTCGTTGAAATGACGCACTGCACATCCGGCCTCCGCCGAGCAATTTCAGCCACGAGCGGGGCGAGCAACTTCACTTCGCCCACGCTGACGGCGTGCAGCCAGACGCAAGGGCGATTGCCGGTGCGCGTTGGGCAGCGGCCGAGGAATTTTTCAGTGAAACCCTGGCGATATTTTCCTTTGCGCACGGAAGCGTAAACCAGCCACGGCGAGGCCAAGGCGATTAGGGCGATGTAGGCGAAATTGAGCATCCAGCCAAACATAGGTACTCTGCAGATTCTGTTGAACCACAGAGGCACAGAGGGCACGGAGAAGCCAATGACGAATGTCGAAATCCGAATGACGAACGCGCATTTCCCATTTGGGTTTCGTGCTTCGTCATTCTTTCGTCATTCGTGCTTCGTCATTCAACATTCTTCCCCTTCTCTGTGATCTCTGTGACTCTGTGGTGAAAAATTTTGCGAGAAATGCGGACTAATCATTTGGCAGCCAGGAAAGCCTATTCCACCGCAGGGGCGGAATCGTACCGAAAACCAGCCCACCAGGGGAAGAGAAATCAATTCCGGTAGAAATCGACCCAGCGGAGCTGAATGGACGGCGGATTGCCCTCCAAGAGCTTGGCCTGCAGAGTGATCTCGAAGTGGCCGTCCGTTAGCGGAATCTTTGCTGGGCCGCCGACAATTCGCACATTGTTCCAATAGGGGCTGCTCTTGTCCAGCGCCGTTTCGACGCCGCCGCGCCGTAGCGAGACGTGGGGAACAGGCTCACCGGTGCTTGGGACGGAGACAAGCAGCGTGACCGCACCGCTGGTGGCCTCGAACGATTCCAGGCCTTTGAGGTGCATGCGAAGGACGATCGAGTTGGGCCAGCGCTGCCCCACACGTTCAAGTAGAGCGTGGTCAATGCCAACGGGGCATGTAATGTTCACCGTGGTGGATTGATCTTGCGCGAAGATGGAAACTTTCGTGCCGTTGTCGCGAGAGCCCGTGGCCCGCACGGCGACTGGCTCGCCATACACCGATGGCGGCCCAACCATCGCCAGTGCCATACCTGTGAACAACAACCACTGACTTCGCACTGCGGGCCTCACTGTTTTGATAGCGCTGCGGCAGAGTGTTTGTAGAATTTGGCGTCCTCTTCCAACCCGTGCTTCGCGCAAAACTCAGCCAGTTTGCGAAAATGTTCGCTCGGCTGAGTATGCGTAGCCCACCAGATTTTGGCGGAACATTCGGGACAAAAAGCCAGCGGACGGCGATCGGATTCGCTGCGGCTGTTCGAGCCGCACATGTTGCACTCGTAGGCCGTGCAGTGCTCGATCGTGAACATGTGTCCTAACTCGTGGGCGGCAGTTTTGAGCGTTCGCCGCAGACAGAGACGGTACTCGTCCTCGTTGCGGGCCGGATTGCCATTGCGGGAGATCGACCAGACGCCGACGCGATCTTGCAACGACGCCTGACCGAAGACGAAGTTCCAGCCAGGGCCGGGCCAGAGGTCACTGGCGGTCAGGGCAATCAGGGCCGCACCATCCTCTGGAAGCCGCTTGGGCATCAGATCGTCGAGCAAATAAGTCGTCAGGATCTGAATTTCGCCGGCATCGGGGCGCTTCGCTTCTGGAGCGTCGCCCAGAGGGACGGGCAACAAATCATCGAGTGGAAAGGGTGCGCGCGGCTGCGCTTGCGCCGCCTCGGAACCGGGACGCAACCGCTGTGCCTTCACCGGAATATCGGAAAGCGGTATGGCCGGCAGCGACTTGACCGGTCGGTTGTAGCAGAGGCTTAAGTACTCGCCGGTGAGCCGGACGATTTCCTCCTGCTTCTCACTAAACGCGCCAACAGGCAGAAGATAAATCGTGCGCCGCTTACCTGTCGGCGTGACCGGCTGGGCTCGGAGATACTGCTCAAAGCTCTGTCCCACTTCGGGATGCGTCTTGAGCCAGTCGCCGGGTTGCACCGGCCCCATTTTTTTATGCAGGGGGCGGAGCGTTTCGCGACTGGATTTGATGGAAGAGAGAGACGGCCCGGCCGGTTCGGCGGCGGAAATCTGACCAGCGAGCAACAGGATCAGCACAACGAAACCTGGGTGCCATGCCCACGCCTGAGTCAGTACCTTTCTGACGCATTGCATCTCGTTCATGATAACGCCCTATTACCACTTTCGCGCGGACATGCAATTCTTGGGATCGGTGTCGGCCTCGGAACATGCCCACGTGAACTGCGTCATGGGAATCATCGGTTGCATTGCACGGATTCCGGCCATTGGTCGCTGGCAGACGTGGACATGGCACCCATCATGCTATGCCACCCATGGTTGGACGCGATGGTTTTCACTCACGCCCCCGGCGACTCGCGCCGTGTGCCGGAGGCTACGAAGGTGATCCTGCGTTGCGCATGTGACAGTTCTTGTACTTCTTGCCGCTACCGCAGGGGCAGGGATCGTTGCGGCCCACGCGCTGGCCACGGTTGCGGATCGGTTCCAGCTTCACGTCTTCGCCGTTGCTTGAAGGGAGGCCGTCCTGCTCTTGAGCCGCCATTTTGGTGGCCGATTCCGCTTCGCGATGGACGGCCTCGGTTTCCACCCAGGTGGAGCCGACAAAACCCTCGTCGAGTTGCTCCATGCGAAATACCAGGTCGGTCGCTCGCTCGCCCACCGAGGTCCACATGGCCTCGAACATCCGCATCCCTTCCCGTTTGTACTCGACCTTCGGATCGACCTGGGCGTAGCCGATCAACCCGATGCCGCTGCGGAGATGGTCCATCGCCAACAGATGGTCTTTCCAGGCCGTATCGAGCAGATGCAGCAGCAGCGATCGCTCCATCCGCCGCAATTCGGGGGAGAAATGGTCGTAGAACGTGTTCCACGCGCGGCGTTGGAAGTGGGCTTCGTCGAGCGCAGCCAACTCGGTCGGGGGAATGTCGGTGTCCGTATTCTGCTTGAGCCAGGCGGCCAGTTCCACGACAGCAGCCGTGGGCTGATCGTTGTCCGTGGTCGTTGGCTGTCCGGCGAGCGCCTTCATCTTTTTGTCTAGGTCGTCGTGCAGTCGGGCGGCCAACTCCTGCCGCTGGCGGCTGTAGACGATCAGCCGGTCGCGAATTTCATCGCGCTGCAGGTTCTTCAGGTCATCGTCCGAAAGTTGCAGGCCAAACCGATCGCCTGCCCAGGCGAGCAGGCTATCGCGATCGTAGCGCTTCTGGCCGGCGCCGTCCCGCGTGGTGAAATGGACCAGGCCAGCCAACACCGGGAACTCGACTTCCCGCTCTTCGTAGGCGGCCGCGGCACGCTGACGCAAACGGCGTTTGAACTCCTTGGGGTCCAGCCCCTGGAACTCTTCCAGGTTCAACTCGACGCCGAACTTTTGGCTGGACCAGCCCAAGGCACTCTTCAATCCGTAATTCTCTTCCAACAGCGGCGCCCCTTCCGACAGATCGACCTTCTGAATCGTCTCGGAGGCTTTTTCCAGAAGCCACTCGCCCAGGGCTTCGCGGCCGATTTTTTTCAGATCGCGGTCGCGCACCGAAAGCTGCCAGCGGCTGTTGACCGTCTTGGCCAGCGCTTCCCAGTTCCACTCATCGGGTTCTTCGCTCTCGGGAAGATTCTCTTCGATCGCATCGAGGGCTTGCGTCTCCGCCATCCGCTCGGCCTGATCCTTGGCATACATCTGGGCCGCTTGAAAATCGAGTTCGCGGAAATCGCGGCCGTCGAATTCGACGCCAAAACGGCTTCCCGCCCAGGCTGCAAACGAGCCGCAGGCATAGTCCCGATCGAGGAACCGGTCGATGTGCCGATCGACTTCGTCGTCGATCATTTTAAGAATGAGGTCTTTGCAGTTCTCGCCGTCGAGAATGTGCTGCCGATATTGATAAACTCGCTTGCGCTGCTGGTCCATCACTTCGTCGTAGTCCAGCAGGCTCTTGCGAGTTTCGAAGTTGCGTTCTTCGACCTTCTTTTGAGCTCCTTCGATGCGGCGGGAAACCATCTTGCTCTCGATGGCTTCGCCTTCCTGCATCCCCATCCGAGTGAGGATATTCTTAACCCATTCGCCGGCGAAGATCCGCATCAGATCGTCTTCCAACGACAGATAGAAGCGGCTGCTGCCGGGATCTCCCTGACGACCGCTACGACCGCGAAGCTGCAAGTCGATCCGCCGGGCCTCGTGTCGCTCGGTGCCGATGATGTGCAAGCCGCCCAAGTCGCGGACGGCGTCCCCTTCGGCCACCATGTCTTCATCGACGCGGATCTTATCGACCAGTTCCTTCCACACTTCGGGGGGAACGTCGAGCCGGGTGGTGTAATGATCCTGCAATTGCGCCCAGGCCATGGTCTCGGGATTGCCGCCGAGCACGATATCGGTGCCGCGGCCGGCCATGTTGGTGGCGATAGTCACCGCGCAGCGGCGACCGGCCTGAGCGACAATCTCGGCCTCGCGCTTGTGCTGCTTGGCGTTGAGCACTTCGTGCTTGATGCCCCGCTTGTCCAAGAGCGATGAGAGTCGTTCGCTTTTCTCGATCGACACGGTGCCGACCAGCACGGGACGGCCGCGTCCCTGAAGGTGTTGCACCTTGCTGCGTGGCACCGTTTCCTTCTGCTTCGAGTCTTCCGGCTGGAACTCAATCTCTTTCTCGCCTTGCCGAACGATCGTTCCTTCGCGCTGCGTCCCGTCGGCCATCAACAACACGTCGTGCTTGATCAGTTGCTCAATTTCGTCGGCGATGGCGTGATATTTCTCTTTCTCACTACGGTAGATCAGGTCCGCGAATTCCTTGCGCTTTAGCCCGCGATTGGTGGGAATGGCCACGACGTCGAGCTTGTAGATCTTCCAGAACTCTCCCGCCTCGGTCATGGCGGTGCCGGTCATGCCGGAGAGTTTTTTGTAGAGCTTGAAGAAGTTTTGCAGCGTGATGGTGGCCAGCGTCTGGGTTTCTTCCTTGATCTGAACCCCTTCCTTGGCTTCGACCGATTGGTGCAACCCGTCGCTCCACTGGCGACCTTCCATCAACCGGCCGGTGAACTCGTCAACGATGACCACCCGCCCTTCCTTGACGACGTAGTTCACATCGCGCCGGTAAAGGTGATGGGCCTTAAGCGAGTTGTCGATCAGGTGGGGCCACTCCATGTTCCCCGCCGTGTAGAAGCTTTCCACGCCCGCCAGCCGCTCTGCCTCGCGCACGCCGGCGTCGGTCAGGTGGGCCGAATGATCTTTCTCATTGACCGTGAAGTGCGTGTCTTTTTTCAGCAACCGGGCGACGCGGTCGGCATCCGCATATTTGCGCGGATTGTCGTAGGCCGGGCCGGAAATGATCAGCGGCGTGCGAGCTTCGTCGATGAGGATGTTGTCGACCTCGTCGATGATGGCAAAATTGAGCGGCCCCTGCACTTGCTGCTGCGATTTGGGGAAACGATCGTCGCCGCGGGCGGCGGTGCGCATGTTGTCGCGCAAGTAGTCGAAGCCAAACTCGTTGTTCGTGCCGTAGGTGATGTCGCAGGCGTAGGCCGCCTGACGTTCGCCCGGAGGCATATCGGCCTGGATGGCGCCGACGGTCAGGCCGAGGCCCAAGTAGAGCGGGGCCATCCACTCCATATCGCGGCGAGCGAGATAGTCGTTGACCGTCACGACATGGACGCTGCCGGCCAGGGCGTTGAGATAGGCCGGCAAGGTGGCCACCAACGTCTTACCTTCGCCGGTCACCATTTCGCCGATGCTGCCGTTGTGCAGGACCATGCCGCCGATGAGTTGCACGTCGAAGTGACGCATGTTGCGGAAGCGGCGTCCGGCCTCACGGCAGGCGGCAAAGGCCTCGATCAACAGGTCGTCCAGCGTCTCCCCTTCCGCCAGGCGTTTGCGGAATTGGGGGGTCAGACCCTTCAGTTCGTCGTCCGTGAGAGCCTGATACTTCGACTCCAGGGCGCCAATGGCGTTGACCTTCGGCTGCAACTTCTTGACCAGCCGGGCATTGGACGAGCCGAACATGGACGTCAGCGTCCGCTCGAAGCCTCGCAGGGCTCCGCCGAAGATAGCGCTAAGAACATCCCAAATTGATTGCAAAATTTCCATAAAGTGGCACGCTTGAGGCACGAGAGGGCGAGCAGCCGGGCCGCCGGAGATTAAGAAGACTGTGACCCACGGGCCGCAGTACCCTGCTCCACGACGGGGTCGCTTCGCGTAACGTCTTCCGTCGAGTAAGTTTATAGCGATTGGGTAAGCCGGTCAACCTCGAAACAGGCAGTAGAATGGGCTTCCCAGCCCGTTTCTCGCTGTGTTACTGACCAAGAGTCACGGGCTGGAAGCCCATGCTACGTTGAACAACCCCATGTACCACACCACCGACATCACCGGAGAGCTGATCGTGCTCGGCAGCGGCACGTCGGTAGGTGTGCCAGCATTAGGGTGCGGTTGCCCGGTTTGCACCAGCAGCGATCCACGAAACCGCCGCCTCCGCAGCAGCGTCATCCTGGGTTTGCCGGAGGGGAACCTGCTGATCGACACGACCCCCGATCTGCGTACGCAACTGCTGCGGGAGAAAATCGGCATCGTCCATGCCGTGGCGTTCACCCATTCCCATGCCGATCATCTGTTCGGCCTGGACGACGTGCGGCTGTTTCCGCTCTACCTTGGGCACGCCATGCCGCTCTATTGCCAAGCCGATGTGGAGGACCAGATCCGTCGCTCCTTCGACTATGCCTTTACGGACTTGGAGCCAACGCATGTGGGGTCCGTGCCGCAACTCTCGTTTGTGCGCATCGGCGATGGCCCGTTTGAAGTGTTGGGTGCGCGCGTGATTCCGATCCCGCTCACCCACGGCCGATTCAACGTGCTGGGCTTTCGCGTGGGCAATGTGGCCTATTGCACGGACACCAACGGCATCCCGGCCGCCAGTTGGCCGCTTCTGGAAGGCCTCGACACGCTGATCCTCGACGCCTTGCGGCTTCGGCCGCATCCCACGCACTTCAGCCTGGATGAAGCCATCGAGGCCGCCCGCCGCATCGGCGCGCGGCAAACCTATTTCACGCACATGACTCACGACCTGGAACATGCAGAAACCGAGGCCGCGCTGCCGCCTGGAATGGCGCTGGCCTATGACGGGCTGCATGTGCCCCTTGCAGCAGGAACACTCCGCTGAGCGGGCTTCTTTTATCCACAACTCCTGAGTTGGGATCTGGCAGCCCCCGGCAGAATGGTTCGTGCTTGTTTTGCCCCCACTCCAGGCGGGGTGAACGGCGGCGAGGCAGGCTCTGCCTATTAATCGTTTTCCATGATTCGTCGCCAGATTCGTGATCCGACAGAGATCGGTGGGGATTTGCAAAAATTCACTGCTCCCAAATAAGGGAGAGTTGATGAAGTCTCTGAAGAATTACAATTTTGGCTAGCATTGGTTCCGGCTGTCGCAATCAGGGAACGTGTCGGCTAGCATACTGTGTAGATCGGAGCGTCCAACTTTCGGGGGCGTCTTCAATGGTGGTGCGCCGGATGAGGACGCCACTCAATCCTCAACGCGGGAGAGCCACTACGGACAGTTGTGAGTTTACGCGGAGCGAGGACCGAGTTGAGGAATCCGTAGATCGCTAAGATTGTCGCCTTCATTCGTCCGGGTCATACGCACCCGAGCTCCATCAGATTCTTTTTTAGGAGTCCTAAACATGAAGAGTCGATCGTGGCCCCATCGGTTTTCGCTCCTGGCCGTTCTTACTCTCGTGATCCTCCAAGGGACAGTGAGCCCTCAGGCCTGGGGGGCTCCGAAAGCGCCCGCTCCCGCAAAAACTCCGAAAGTGCCTGCCAATACAGCCAAGCCCGCGGACTCATTGGACCTCAATCAGGCCGGCCTGGAACAGTTGCAGGAACTGCCGGGTATCGGCGAGGCTTACTCCAAAAAGATCGTGGGAGGCCGGCCCTACACGAGCTTTAAGGATCTAGCGAAGCTGGGGATCCCCGAGGAGACGCTGGTCAAGATCAAGCCGCTGGTGACCATCAAGATCGTCGCCGCGAAGGCCGACAAGTCGAGCGCCAAGCAGGAGACCGTGCGAGCCAAGACGCCACCGAAGAAAGGAATGGTTTGGGTCAATAGCAGCACGAAGGTTTATCACAAAGAGGGGAGTCGATGGTATGGCAAGACCTCCGAAGGAGAATGGATGACCGAAGCGGATGCGATCAAGGCAGGCAATCGAGCGGCCAAGAATGAAGACGCACCGGAAGCCAAGAAATAAGAACCAGTATTCCAGCGGCTGAAAGGGTCTTCCTGGCTGGACGTTTTTCCAAATATTCGATCCACGTTTGTCCCACATCTCAAGTCAAGGTGCCCTATGCGAAATCCCATGTACTATTGCCTCAGAGCGTTGAGTTTAACAATTGCAATCTTGCTGCTCCTTGCTGGGTTGTCGCGTCCGATCCTAGCCCAAAACCAGGATGATGCCGCAATTGCGTCCGTTAGGAAGAGCGCGGAGGCATCGGTGAAGGCATTCAATGCCGGCAAGGCAGACGAATTGACGGAGATGTTCCTGCCCAAAGGAGAGTTGATCGACGAAGAAGGGACGATCTATCAAGGACAGCGAGAAATCAAGGATCTGCTCAGCGGATTTTTTGCGAAGTTTCCTGGGGCAAAGTTAGCGCTCGACATTCAGTCGATCCGACTGGTCGGACCGGTCGCGATTGAGGAAGGAACGCGTACGATTACCACCAAGGATGGTGCCAATAAATCCCAATTCCGTTATCTCGCCATTCGCACCAAGACCGACAGCGGCTGGCGCATCGCGTCGTTCCGCGATTTTGCCGACGATCCCCTCCCGACACCGAACGACCACTTGCAGCCGTTGGCCTGGTTGGCAGGCGACTGGATCAACGAAGGCACCGATGGAAAAGTCGCCATATCGTATCGCTGGTCGGAGGACAAGAACTTTCTGCTTGGTGAGTTCGTGGTGACTTCTCCTGGCAAGCCGACGACCAAGTCATCGCAGAGAATCGGCTGGGATCCTCTAGCCGGAAAAATCCGCTCCTGGCTGTTCGATGCCGATGGAGGGTTTGCCGAAGGATGTTGGACTAATGTTGACGGCGCGATCGTAATCAAGTCCTCGTCGGTCAACCCTGACGGAACGACTGCGTCGGCAACCATGACGATTGTTCCGGGTGACAAAGATCATTTCTCGATCAAAGGAACTGAGCGGATCGTCGGCGACTCGCGCGAGCCAGACTTTGATCTTAAAATCACGCGGCGACCGCCGACTGCCACAAAGTAGCGTCACGATCTATACGGAAGATGGAGAAATGGTCATGAAAACGATCTACAAACCAAGATTCGGCTTGATATTGGCAATCGGCTGTCTGATCGCCTGCTCGCTCACGACCGACGCTGAAGGTCAACGTGGAGGCCACGGCGGTGGCGGGCGACCGTCCATGGGAAATGTCGGCGGCGGCGGCGGGCGGCCTTCGGGAGGGGGCGCAGCCCGCGCACCACAATCAATGTCACGGCCCCAGGCATCGCGACCCGCTGCCAACCGACCCTCAATGGCTAATACTTCCCGCCCCAGCGCTGCGTCTCGTCCCAGTGTCGCGTCGCGCCCGAGCAATCCATCCCGCCCCGCGTCTGGGGGCTTCCAACCTTCCGGCGGTGGTCGTCCGAGTGTGGATCGTCCCGCAACCAGGCCTGGTGGTGCAGATCTGGCAGCTCGACCATCCGTGCGCCCGCCAACGAACGTCAGGCCCGTAACACGGCCTTCGCTACCTGGCGGTGACATCGCTGGCGGCAACCGGCCAAATGTAAATCGTCCAACCACATTGCCGGGATCGGTGAACCGACCGGGTCTAGGTGGAGATCGTCCAAACCCGCCTAATCGCCCCGGCGCCGGAGGTGATCGGCCTGGTCTTGCAAACTTAAACCGTCCTACCACACTGCCTGGATCGGTGGACCGACCGGGTCAAGGTGGAACTCGCCCGAATCTGCCCAATCGTCCCGGCGGGGGTGATCGGCCCAGTCTTGGAAACGTGAACCGTCCAACCACGCTGCCGGGGTCTGTGGATCGGCCGGGTGGGAATCGCCCGGGCATTGGTGGCGATCGACCTGGCATCGGTGGCGATCGACCTGGCGTCGGCGGGAACCGCCCCGGCATCGGCGGAGACCGTCCCGGCATTGGTGGCGATCGCCCGGGCATCGGTAATCGTCCAGGAGTAGGTAATGATCGCCCGATCATTGGTGGCGGCAATCGTCCTGGCGTGCCTAACCGACCTGGCATCGGCGGTGGCAATAATAACAATATTAACATCGGGAACGACATCAACATCGGCAGCGGGAATAATATCGTCGGCAATCGTCCGAACTGGGACCGACCGAACTGGAACAACCCTGGCTGGGGCTGGGGGGGCGGAAACTGGTCCGGAAATTGGCACAACCACTGCATCAACAACCATCACGGTTGGTACAACGGTTGCTGGAATGGATATTGGGGCAGCAACTGGTACGCTCCGATGGCGTGGGGAGCGGTGGGCTGGGGACTTGGCTCCATGACCAGTGGTTGGGGATACGGGACTGGTTATTACAACCCGTACTATGTCCAGCCCGTGGCGGCGACAACCGTCCCCTATGACTACTCTCAACCAGTGGTTGTCAACAATTACGTCAATTCCAATGCCGAATCCGGCGACGCCACAGCCCAGACCGTCGAACAGACCCCTGAATCGGCAAAGGCAGTGGCATTTTTCGACAGTGGGCTTGCGCAGTTCAAGTCCGGTGACTATCGTGCGGCACTGCGCAATTTCGACATGGCGCTCCAGAAGTTGCCAGGCGATCCGGTGGTGCATGAGGTCCGAGCGTTAACTCTGTTTGCTCTGGGCGATTACAAGGCCGCGGCGGCGGCGCTCAATTCTTTCTTGTCGTCCGCGCCGGGCATGGATTGGACCACCATGAGCAGCCTGTACGGCAACGTGGACGACTACCAGGCCCAATTGCGCAAGCTCGAGCAATTCAGCCGGACGAATCCCAATGATCCCGCAGCCGCCTTCGTGTTGGCTTACCATTACCTGACGATTGGCTCCAAGGACGCCGCCGTTAATGCCCTCAAGGTAGTCGTCAAGAATCAACCGAAGGATTACACAGCCAAGAGGATGCTCGACGCACTGACACCGTCCGAGCCCGCGGCGGCGCCCCCACAGAGGCCGGCAGCGACGCCTGGCGGCGGCGACGCACCGGAGACCGACCTGGTCGGCAACTGGCGTGCAAAATCTGGTGATACGACAATCGATCTGGCGATCACCGAAGATTCGCAGTTCACCTGGAAGGCCACGCCTGCGGGAAAGCCGGCAATGGAACTCACAGGGAGCCTGTCTTCAACCAGCGATGAACTCGTCCTCGAAAGCAAGGACAAGGGTGCGATGGCTGGTTCGGTTAAGTCTCTCGGTCCCGACAAGTGGCAATTCGCCTTGAGTGGCGCGCCGCCTTCGGATAGTGGGCTCAGTTTCACTCGCCTGAAGAATTGACGGCTCATTCATTCGTCGTGGAGCGGGCGGTCAAGCAGGAGTAATCTCGCACATTTCACTTTGGAACCGAGTTAACTTTAGAAAACGATAAAGGGAACCTGCATCATGTATCGAGCCCGACTAATTGACATGTTCGTCATCCTAGCCACAATGACGGTTTACATTTCCCAGTACGCCCAGGCGCAGACCAAGCCCAACATCCTCGTCATCTGGGGGGACGACATCGGCACCTGGAACATCAGCCACAACAACCGTGGCATGATGGGCTACAAGACGCCGAACATTGACCGCATCGCGCGCGAAGGGGTGGCTTTCACCGACTACTACGGCCAGCAAAGCTGCACCGCAGGCCGCGCGGCCTTCATCAACGGCTCTGTCCCCGTGCGCACCGGCATGACGAAGGTCGGCATCCCCGGCGCCAAGGAAGGCTGGCAGAAGACCGACGTCACGATGGCCACCGTACTCAAAAGCCGGGGCTACGCCACGGGCCAATTTGGCAAAAACCACCAGGGAGATCGAAACGAGCACCTGCCGACGATGCACGGCTTCGACGAGTTTCTTGGCAATCTCTACCATCTCAATGCAGAGGAGGAACCTGAAAACGAGGACTATCCGAAGAATCCCGAGTTCCGCAAGAAGTTTGGCCCCCGCGGCGTACTCCATTGCAAGGCGGACGGCCAGGGTGGGCAGACGATCGAAGACACCGGACCTCTGACCAAAAAGCGCATGGAGACCATCGACGAGGAAACTCTCGCCGCCGCCAAGGAGTTCATCACGCGCCAGGCACAGGCCGGTAAGCCGTTCTTCTGCTGGTGGAACGGCACGCGGATGCACTTCCGCACGCATGTGAAGGCCGAGCATCGCGGCATTTCCGGGCAGGACGAATATGGCGACGGCATGGTCGAGCACGACATGCATGTGGGCGAACTGCTCAAGCTGCTCGATGACCTCGGCCTCGCCAAGAACACGATCGTCCAGTACTCCACCGACAACGGCCCGCACTACAACACCTGGCCCGACGCCGGAACGATGCCCTTTCGCAGCGAGAAGAACTCCAACTGGGAAGGCGCCTACCGCGTCCCCTGCTTCATCCGTTGGCCGGGCCACTTCCTCGCAGGTGAGACCCTCAACGGAATTGTCTCGCACGAAGATTGGCTGCCTACCTTTGCCGCCGCCGCAGGCGCGCCGGACATCAAGGAAAAGTTACTGAAGGGAGTGGAGCTCAACGGCCGCACTTACAGGAACTACATCGACGGATACAACCAGCTCGAATACATCAGCGGCAAGGTGAAGAAGTCGCCGCGCAACGAGTTCATTTACGTCAACGACGACGGCCAGATTGTCGCGATGCGCAACCAGGACTGGAAAGCGGTGTTCCTGGAAAACCGTGGCGTTGCCTTTGAGGTGTGGCGCGAGCCGTTCACCGAGCTGCGCGTGCCGCTGTTGTTCAACCTCCGCCGCGATCCGTTCGAGCGTGCCCAGCACAACTCCAACACCTACAACGACTGGTTCCTCGACCGGGTGTTCGTCCTCGTGCCCATGCAGCAGTTGGCCGGCAAGTTCCTCATGACCATGAAGGACTACCCGCCCAGCCAGACACCCGGCTCGTTCAATCTGGAGAAGATCCAGAAGCAAATCGAAGCAGCGACGGGGAGCAAGTGATCCGAGGCAGGTGTGCGCATCGGGACGCGATCCCATTTCCAATCAGCTCGATCAATTCCAGAGGACGCTCCACCATGTTGAAGCCATGCCTGCTTCTCATCGTCTCCGTTGGCTCCCTCTTAGCATCTCGACAGCTTCACGCGGCAGACCGGCCGAATATCGTTGTCATCCTTGCGGACGACCTTGGCAACGCGGACCTCGGCTATCGCGGCAGCAAGATCAGGACGCCGAACATTGACGCCCTGGCCAAGACCGGCGTTCGGCTGGAATCGTACTACGGACTGCCGTTGTGTACTCCGTCGCGTGCGGCCCTCATGACTGGCCGCTATCCGATGCGGCACGGCCTGCAAACGCTTGTGATCTTCCCCAGCCACAAGTACGGATTGCCGACGGAAGAGAAGACGCTGCCACAAGCCCTCAAGGAAGTGGGCTACAACACCTACATGGTCGGCAAGTGGCACCTGGGCCATGCAGACAAAAAGTTCTGGCCGCAGAACCGTGGGTTCGACCACTTTTATGGCAACGTCATGGGCGAGGTGGACTACTTCACCCACGACCGTGGGGGCGTCATCGACTGGCAGCGGAATGGCACGTTTCTCAAGGAGGAAGGGTACTACATGAACCTGATCGGCAAAGAGGCAGCGGGTCTGATCGACAAACACGATACATCGAAGCCGCTGTTCATGTACGTAGCGTCGTTGTCGGCTCATGCCCCGTATCAGGCACCTCAAGAAGAAATCGACGCTTACCAGGAGGTGTTTCCGGACGAACTGCACCGGACTTACGCGGCAATGGTCACAAACCTCGACGCTCAGGTCGGCCGGATCGTGGCTGCACTCGACAAGAAGGGCATGCGTGAGAACACCCTGATCTTCTTTACAACCGATAACGGCGGGGCGACCAGCGCGCTGTTCGCAACGGGTGCCCGTTCGCCGGAGGAACGAGAGGAAAGCGGTGGCGTCGCTCTCGGCAAGGCACCGCCCTGCTCAAACGCCCCGTTCAGTGGCGGCAAGGGCACCCTCAAGGAAGGCGGAGTGCGGTTGCCCGCGATCGTCAACTGGCCCGCCAAGCTCAAGCCCGCTGTCGTGACCGAACCGCTCCACCACGTCGATGTGATGCCAACACTCCTCGCGCTGGCCGGCGGGAAAGGCGATCCGAGCAAGCCGTTCGACGGCAAGGACGCGATGGCAACGATCGCCGAGGAAAGGCCCTCTCCACACGACGACATCCTCATCAATGTGGAGGCTTTTCGTGGGGCGATCCGCAAGAGCAACTGGAAACTCATCAAGGTCGCCACTCTCCCCGGCAAGACCGAACTGTTCGATCTCGCGAAGGATCCCAGCGAGAAGGAGAACGTGGCGAATCAGCACCCGGACGTGGTGAACGACCTGGAAGCTCGGCTGATGAACTATGCCAAGCAGCAGAAGATGAGCCAATGGCTGAAATCGCAGGTGGACTATCTTGGCTTCCAAGGCGAAACTGTACTGGATCCCGGTTACAACATCGACGGCGGACTGCCAACCGAAAAGCCGACGCTTCCCAAATAACGACCTGGCCGCCTAACCTGCAACAAGAAAGGACGTCGATGTTTCATGACCGCCAACAATTGAGTGCGTTGTTACTCACAGCCATTTATAGTCTCTCTACTGCATGGCCGGGAGCAGCCATTGCGCAGCAGAAAGTCGTTCCCGCCAAGTCCGATGGTTTGGTTCTGCCCTTCCCGCCGACGCCTTCAGCCAGCGTGGCCGGAGCGACTTTGCAGGATTCCAAGATGAAATGGCGGAAGGAGCCCGAGCGGCTGAGGTCCGGCGCGCCCAACGTCTTGATCGTGCTGATCGACGATGTCGGCTTTGGCGTTCCGGACACCTTCGGTGGTGAGGTCCACACACCGACACTGACCAAGCTGAGGGACTCTGGTGTCTGCTACAACGCCTTCCACACCACGTCGATCTGCTCGCCGACCCGTGCTGCACTGCTGACCGGGCGGAACCACCACCGCGTCGGCAACGGCACGATCGCCGAGCGCGCGTCCGACTTCGACGGCTACACCGGCATCATCCCAAAGACCTCCGCCACCATTGCCGAGACGCTGCACCACTACGGGTACAAGTCGGCAGCATTCGGAAAGTGGCACAACACACCGGCCAACCAGACCACTGCGATGGGCCCTTTCGACCGCTGGCCGACCGGCCACGGGTTTGACTACTTCTATGGCTTCCTCGCTGGCGAGACCTCGCAATGGGAGCCCCGGTTGTACGAGAACCTCAGCCCGATCGAACCGCCGCACAACGAAAGGTATCATCTGACCGAAGATATGGCGGATAAAGCCATCGCTTGGCTCAAACGACACCAGGCTTTCTCACCCGACAAACCTTTCTTGATGTATTGGGCACCGGGCGGCGCCCATGGCCCTCACCACATCTTCCCGCAGTGGGCCGACAAGTACCAAGGCAAATTCAACGACGGCTGGGACAAGTACCGCGAGCGCGTCTTCCAGCGACAAAAGGAACTCGGCTGGATACCGGCGGACACGAAACTCACTCCGCGCGATCCGACGATGGCGTCCTGGGACAGCATCCCGGAAGCGGAGCGGCCGTTCCAGCGTAGACTCATGGAAGTGTTCGCGGGATTCGTCGAGCACACTGACGCCCAGGTTGGCAAACTGGTGAGCGGTTTGGAGCAACTCGGCGTCCGCGACAATACCATTATCCTTTACATTTGGGGGGACAACGGTTCCAGCGCCGAAGGCCAAAAGGGGAGCATCAGTGAACTGCTCGCCCAGAACAACATCCCGAACACGATCGAGCAGCAGATGGCCGCGCTGGAAAAGGTCGGAGGTCTTCCCGCCCTCGGTTCTCCCAAGGTGGACAACATGTACCACGCTGGCTGGGCATGGGCAGGCAGCGCGCCGTTCCGCTCCACCAAGCTCGTCGCGGCCCACTTTGGCGGCACGCGGAACCCGCTGGTCATCTCCTGGCCAATGGGACTCAAGCCGGACAAGACGCCGCACTCGCAGTTCCACCACGTCAACGACGTCGTACCGACCCTGTACGAAGTGATCGGCATAACGCCGCCTGATGAAGTGAACGGGTTCAAGCAAGACCCGATGGACGGCGTGAGCATGACATACACGTTCGCCGACGCGAAGGTTGCCACTCGCAAGAAAACCCAGTACTTCGAGAACAACGCCAGCCGGGGCATCTACCACCACGGCTGGTTTGCCTGCACGTTCGGCCCGTTCATCCCGTGGGACACCCCGGGTTCTACGGCACGATTGAAGAACTGGGACGCGAACAAGGACGTGTGGGAACTGTACGACCTGTCGAACGATTTCTCCCAGGCGGACGACCTCGCTGCAAAGGAACCGAAACGACTGGCAAAAATGAAGGAACTATTCCTGGAGGAGGCCAAGGCCAACAAAGCGCTGCCGATCGGCGGCGGGCTGTGGACGCGATTTCACCCCGAAGACGCCATCGGCAGCCCCTACAAGTCCTGGCGATTCGACGCAACCACCACCCGCATGCCGGAGTTCACGGCGCCGGGCCTCGGCAAGCGGAGCAACCACGTCGCCATGGATATCGAGGTCGGCAAGGAGGCTTCCGGGGTGCTCTACGCTCTCGGCGGCGCGAGCGGCGGCGTGACCCTTTATATGGACAATGGGCAACTCGTCTACGAGTACAACATGCTCATCATCGAGAGGACCACCGCGAAGAGCGAAGCGAAGCTCGAACCTGGAAAGCACAAGATCGAAGTCGATGAGACGATCGCCAAGCCCGGTGCCCCGGCAGACGTTTTCCTGAAGGTGGACGGCCTGGAAGTCGCTCGCACGACGGTGAAACGCACGGTGCCGGCGGCTTTCACCGCCAGCGAAACCTTCGACGTAGGCGTCGATCTCGGCTCACCCGTGTCGCTCGACTACTCCGACCGAGCGCCGTTCACATTCAACGGCAAGATCGAGGGGATGTTCGTTGAGTTGAAATAACCGATCAGGCCAAGGACAACCGATACTTGGGAAGAAAAGAAATTTCCTTAGCTTGACCACTTACCGCGTCGCGGCGACTTTGCTCTTGCCTAGCAGGTTGAGATAGTCGATCGTCACCGCCAGAGCTTCGTTGAAGTAGTACTTCCGATCGATCACTGGACGGTCCTTGGCTTCCAATTCTTCAAGCTGCTTCTCTTCGTCATCATCTTCAGCGTTGAACTCCGACCGCTCGGCGAGATATTTCTTCTCATTGAGCGTGATGCTCTTACGCTGCTTCTGATCTTGATAGCGAGCCACTCGCTTGGCCACTTTCTTGAAGTCATCCGAGGCGGAACAACGCTCCGCCGAGCGACGATTCAACTCAGCGAGAATCGGAGGCGCTACCTGATCGACCGTCTTAAACGGTGAAGCCCGCACCTGGTCGAACTTTAACGCATATTCCTGATCCTGCTCGCCAATGTCGAGGTGCGTGGTCAGCGACGGCAATTCAATGTCCGATACCACTCCCCGATTCTGCGTGCTATCGCCATTGGGGCGATAGAACTGCTGTTGCGTGATCTTCAGGGCCCCCCACTTGGGAGCCGCTTCGCCGCGGAACAATTGGCGGCCCAGATCGAGCATGCTCTGCACAGTACCCTTGCCGTGGGTCGTGTGGTCCCCCACCACAATCCCCCGGCGGTAGTCTTGAATGGCGCCGGCAAAGATCTCGCTGGCGCTGGCGCTGAGCTTGCTGGTCAGCACCACCAACGGGCCGTCCCATGCCACGCCACGCTCTTCGTCGTCATAATGCTCCACCTTGCCGTCGGCATCTTTGACCTGAACGACGGGGCCGTCATCGATGAACAGCCCCGTCAGGTTGATCGCTTCGGTCAAAGCTCCACCGCCGTTGCGGCGCAGGTCGAGAACCACTGCATCCACGCCTTTGGCGCGAAAATCATCGAGCAACTTGCGCACGTCGCGCGTGGTGCTGCGGAAATCGGCCTTGCCCAAGCGGGCGCCGTTCATGTCCATGTAGAAACTGGGGAGATCGATAACGCCGATCTTATAGGGGCGACCATCGGGCTTAGTGCCCATGTCCACCGTATCGCCGCGGGCCAGGCTATCGGTCAACTCAATGCTCTGCCGCGTGATGTTGTAGATGATCGGTTTGCCCGTGCCGCCGGGGAGCACCTGGAGCCGGACGATGCTTCCTCGCTTGCCGCGGATCAACTTGACCACGTCGTTCAGTCGCATATCGACCACATCGACAATCGGGCCGTCCTCACCCTGGCCGACGCCGATGACCTGATCCTTGTTCTTCAGCCGGCCGTCTTTGGCCGCGGCTCCGCCCAAAATGACCTTGGTGACAACCGTGTTGCCATCGACCATCTGCAACGCCGCGCCAATCCCTTCCAGCTCTCCCCGCATCAGGATCTCGAAGTTCTCCAGGGAAGAGGAAGACATGTAGGAAGTATGGGGATCGTAGCTGGTGGTCAACGAGGTCAAATAAAGTTCCAACAGGTCGTCGCTGGTGAATTGCCGCATGTTGCGGGCGAAACTGTGATATCGCTTCGACAGTTTTTCGCGGGCCTCGGCTCCTTCGCTCTTGGCCGCCTTGAGCACCAACAGGTCGTACTTGATCCGCTTCCGCCACCGGTCGCGCAGTTCCGCTTCGTCCTTGGCATAGGGCCGCTTGTCGAAGTCCGTGTCCATCGCCTCATCGACCGTGAAATCGTGCTCCATCTTCAACAATTCGTCAATGACGGCGATCCGCTCATTCAGGCGGCGGAGATAGACCTTGTAAACTTCGTAGGCAAAACCCACGTCCCCCCGCTTCAGCCGGTCGTCCAGCTCGTTGCGGTGACGCATGAAATCATCCACGTCCCCCTGGGTGAAGTAGAGCTTCATGGGATCAATGCTCTTGAGGAACATTGTCAACCAACGCTGCGACATTTCGTCGTTCAGCGGATGACGGGAGATGTGCTGACTGTTCATCAGAGACATCACCGCCATGGCAATCTGGCGGTCGGTCGCAGTCGGGGCATTGAGATCGGCCCGAGTCCGGGACACCAACAAGCCCGAAATCACCAGTGAAAGCGCTGCCAGCAGCGTGAGAACCCGTGGGCGGACAGCGAGACGAAGACGGCGGCGCACGATCGTCATAATTGAGATTCCTAGTGGAGGGAACAACAGCATCGTAGCCGAAGTCGTGAGACTTCGGAAAATGAACTCGCGGTGAAAGGGGTGCTGCTGAAGTCTCACGACTCCAGCTACCGCAGCAACCCCCTGATGGTATGCCGAATCGCTACCATGGGCAAGATCGACCCAATCCGATCCTTATGCTTGCAACGGCCTCTTTTTATCCATTACGTAGGAACCCCCGCGAAGGCTCATTCTTTTTTGCAACCACTGGCCAGCACGGTCGTTACTGACGGGCCCGTGGGGGTCGCTTTCGCGCGGCTGCCGGCCCGCACCGCCACGGCCCGGGCCAGGGCCCAGCCGGGGGCCAGATGCGCTGTGACGATGATTTCCCGCCCCCCACTTGCGATTGCGGCTGCCGCCTGTCGCACCTGATCCATCAGATCCCCTTGGAACAAGAGGTGCGGTTGGACCACAATTCTGCGGGCGTCGGCTGCCACAGCCGATTGGAGTGCTTCGCCGAGTGTGGGCCGCTGGACGGCAATAAAGCCCACTTCCAGTCGGCCTACAGGAGTCCGTTGGCTGCGCAACTCGGCAAACTGGTGCATGCTTTTGGTGGCCTCCGCGTCGCTGCTGCCGCGGCCAATCATCACCAGCGCTGTCTTCTCAGGCGGCACAGACGCGCGGCCGCAGAGAGCTTGGCGATAGCGCAACTCGGAAAGCCACAGCAGGGCAGGGTGGCAGTCGAGCGCCTCCCCCACGTACCGCACTTGCAAATCCGCATAACGGATCGTTGCCAGGTCCACGGCGGAGGGTATGTCTCGTTTGGCATGTCCCGCCGCGAACAGCAGCAAGGGCAGGACGGTCAGTCGTCGGACGCCAGCCACATAAGCGGCTGCGATTCCCTCTTCGATCGAAGGCGTGGCCAACTCGAGAAAACAGGGTTCAACACGCAGTCCCGCGCATCGCGCCTGCACCTGGGCGGCCGTCGCCAGAAACTCCCTCTGTCCTTGAGGGTCGCGCGTGCCATGCCCCACCAGGAGCAGGCCATCGGGCGAATTGCGGACTGGATCGGGCATCTGTTCAGCGGTTGGTTTAAGTCGGGTACTGTTTACTAATCCCGGCGCGCCGGGGTCCCAATTTTGCCCCAGCACAGTAATACTAGCTCGCGAGCGAGTATGGGACTGTCCTATTAGGATACGAGCGGACCCAAGGGGACCGGCACCCTCTGTTGGAGTACAGCCTTCAGGTTGCTTCAGAGCATAAGCAGGCTAAAGCCTGGACTCCAACGCGAGGCTCGGCTCCAACAGCCAGCCCCCCTCAGGACCAGCAGCGGGCTGGGAAGCCTGTCCTACGCTGCTATATTATCAGTCGTGCATGCCTATCTGACCATGACCCAGGGAAGCCGCTCGGGGACGACTTTTCGTCTCCTCACGGACCAGGATAACCGAATCGGCCGCGGCCTGGAGTGCGCCGTGGTGCTGACGGACCCTCTTTGCTCCCGGGTTCACGCCACACTTTCGCTGGTTGACCACCGCTGGTGGGTGCGTGACGCCGAGAGCCGCAACGGCACGTTCGTCAACGATCAGCGGATCGACGACGCGGCGCTGATCGACGGTTCACGCGTTCGCGTCGGGTCTACGGAATTCACTTTTCATCTCAGTGACGATTCTCCGCCGACTCCTGAAAGTGAAATGCGGATCACGCAAACGCTGCTCCGCGATCAGGTGGTTGCGACCGATGAAGATCACTTCACCGCCGCCGCATTGGGCAATTCGCCGGTTGCCCAAGAACTGCTGGTGATGTACCAGTTGACCATCAAACTGCTGGGGACCAACGACCCCGACGAAGTGGTGCGAGTTTCGCTCGATCTATTGCGCGATAGCTGCCGGGCCGCGGTGGTCGGATTTCTTTGGGCCAACGAGACGGGCCAGTTGCGCCCGAAGATGGTCATACCCGAAGAAGCCGCCGGAAAGGTCCATCTCAGCGAGCGACTTACCGAACTGGTTTGTCATCAGGGGCGGGCCGTCTGGGTGGACAATCAAAAAGTCGGCGAAGCGAGCGAAAGCCTGCAACATTTTTCCGACGCCATTTGCGTACCGCTGCTGCACGACAATTTGCCCTGCGGCGCATTACACGTCTATCGCGAGCACGATCACTTCACTCAGGAACATTTTCACTTTGTGCTGTCCGTGGCCAACATCCTGGGCGTGGCCCTGGTTCGAGCCCGCCGCGAGACCAACCTGGCGGTGGACTTTCAGCAATTGGCATCGCAGAGTCCCGGCTACGACGAAATGATCGGTCAATCGCCGCCGATGCGCGACTTGAAGGGACGAATCGACCGCCTCGCCAGGGCCACCGGCTGCGTGCTGATTCGAGGAGAAAGCGGCACCGGCAAGGAATTGGTCGCCCGCGCCATTCAGCGCCGCAGTCCGCGGGCCGATCAGCCGATGCTCTCGGTCAACTGCGCGGCGATTCCGGCCGAATTGATCGAGAGCCAATTGTTCGGACACAAAGCGGGCGCTTTCACCAGCGCCGATCGAGACCACATCGGCTTTTTCCAACAGGCCGACCTGGGGACGCTGTTCTTGGACGAGGTGGGGGAACTCCCCCTGGAGGGACAGGCTAAACTGCTGCGGATCCTCGAGGGACATCCGTTCCTGCCGGTCGGCAGCTCTCGAGAAGTGACGGTGGACGTTCGCGTCATCGCGGCCACCAATCAAAACCTGGAAACCTACGTTCGCGAGCGGCGGTTTCGCGAAGACCTGTACTATCGCCTCAGCGTCTTTGAGTTGGAAGTGCCTCCCCTGAGGGAGCGGGGGGAGGACATCGGCGTGTTGATCGACTCGTTCCTGGCTCACTATCGTCGTCAGCACGGACGCCCGCACCTGGAACTCTCCGCAACCGCGCGGCAAAAACTGTTGGCCTACCGTTGGCCGGGCAATGTGCGGCAACTCCGCAATGTGATCGACAGCGCCGTGGTCCTGGCCGACGGAGGACAGATCGAACCGGCCGACCTGGGCCTGCGCGACACTGGCGGCGAGACCGTGGCTTCGCTTAATCTGGAAGAGATGGAACGGCACAATATTGCCGAAGCAATGCGCCGCGCCGGCGGAAATGTGGTGGATGCCGCCAAATTGCTCGGCATCGGCCGGGCGACCCTCTATCGGAAGTTGGATGAGTATGGAATTGCCCGCGGGTAATAGCCAAAGTTTTTTAAACCACAGAGGCACAGAGGAAGCGCTGAGAAGGCGCGGTCAGAAGCATGACGATCAATACCACACATGTTCTGGCACGGTCTCCTGACCGTGCCATTCCGCCGACCGCAGGTCTCCATAGTGGCTTGAACGCAACGTGTGCCAGAGCATGGGAGACCTTCGGTCAACGCAGTGGCATGGTCGGAGACCAAGCCACAACATGGCGACATCCCAACGTATTGCAGAGGATTCGGAAATTCTGTGCCCACTCGCTCTTCATTCTCTGTGTCTCTGTGTCTCTGTGGTTCATGCCGGCACTGTTCTGCGCGCCAGCCCGTGCCGCCGAGTGGCCGCGGTTTCGCGGACCCAACGGCGAGGGGCATGCGCCGGCCGTCGCAGTGCCCGACAAATGGACCGATCAGGACTATCGCTGGAAGGCCGACCTGCCGGGGATCGGACATTCCTCGCCAGTCATCTCGGGAAAACTGCTGGTCGTTACCAGCGCAGAGGCCGACAAGAGCAAGCTCCATGTGCTGGCCTATGACGCAGAGAGCGGCCAGCGCAAGTGGCAAACCGAGTTAGAGTCTCCTCCGCTACGCATGCACGCCCGCAATTCCGGCGCTACCAGCACCCCGGCCATCGACGCGGCCCAAGTTTATGTGACGGGAATCGGGCCGAAGGGATATTTTGTGGCGGCCCTGAGCCTAGCCGACGGACACGAAGCGTGGCGCAAGGAGTTGGGACCGTTTGCCGCACAGCACGGCTTTGGGCCGTCCCCCATTCTGCATGGAGACACCTTGATAGTCCCCAACGATCAAGACGGCGAGAGTTTTGTCCTGGCCTTGGACTCCGCTACCGGCAAAGAACGCTGGCGCGCGGCACGCCGCAGCGGCCGGGCGTCGTATAGCGCCCCTTGTGTGTATGAACCGGCGGGACGGAAGGCGGAGTTGATTCTCACCAGCCCTGACAACGGCATGACCGGGATCGACCTGGAAACCGGCGGACTGAACTGGTCGCTCGACGTTTTTCCCGAGCGGACGGTCGGTTCACCCGTGGTGGCCGGTGATTTGATCCTGGCCAACTGCGGAAAAGGTAATGGTGGCCATTCGTTGGTCGCTGTTCGGCCGCCACTAGCCCCGGATGGAAAACCCGAACTCGTCTACACGCTCACCAACTCCGTGCCCTATGTGCCCACACCCGTGGTGCGCGACAAGTTGTTGTTTCTGATCCACGACATGGGCATGGCCAGTTGCCACGAACTGGCCACGGGTAAGCGGCTGTGGAACAAGCGACTCGGCGGCAATTTTTCCGGTTCCCCGGTGTTAGTGGGAGACCGCTTGTTCGCCATCACCAATGACGGAGACGTGGTGGTGCTGGCCGCCGTGCAGGAATTCAAGGAGCCCACCCGCACACCGCTGGGCCAAACCAGCCGCTCCACGCCGGCCGTGGCCTTGGGGCACATCTATCTGCGAACGCAATCGAAACTCTTCTGCCTGGGCGGGGGGGCGAAAGTCGCGGGCAACCTCCGTGTGCCGTAAACCACAGTCGAAATCATCGAGAAAAAGCCATGGTCACAAACGACCAGGAAATGAGCGCTACTCAGAATCGGGTCCGACACTTTCAGGACCAACTGGCTCAACTGCGCAAAGTGGAGGCGAATCGGGTCAACTTCCGGCTGTCCGCTTCAGGATTTCTCATCGAGATCGATCGGCTGCAATTGGAAATCCGTGAATACTTGTCGCGACCCGAGCAGGCGACGTCTCATGCCTGAGCGATTCTGGTCACAGTCACTCTGAGGTTCGATCATGGACGACGTATCGCAGTTCATTCGTTCATTTGGTGATGCAGATGAAAACCGGATCGCTTTTGCCTGGAATGGCAAGCACGGCGAGCATTTTTCAGACGCCAACTACGAGTTCCGCAAAGCAGTACTGGAATCAGTCTGTGCCGCAATCTCCGCTGCTCCTTTGCCTCTCGTTCGTGATCTATTCCGCGCAGAAACAGAGTTTTCTCGTGAAGCGTGGTGTATAGACTTACGAGTTCGTAAACTCGCGGAAACGATGCTGATGCGGGGTGGCACCGAATGTCTTATGCCATTCCTTATTGGAAAGCACCAGTCCTTTGACGCTTCCCTGGCATGTGCCTCGATACAAATAGCGCCTCAGTTGGCGACTTCGCTTCTGATGGAAGTGAATCGGCTGCTCGCATCCCATCCGAATGAGTTCGACGAACGCCTGCTCACA
>JAIOPX010000103.1 GCA_021413705.1 Planctomycetota bacterium
ACAGGGCCGCCGATAGCCGCACGATGATATCGGTGAGTGTGGGTGCCATAGGGTTTTACTTCGCCCAATAATCCACCACCAGCACCTTCTCCAACTGGGGCTTCAGCAATTTGACAAACTCCTGATGGGCCGCATGAGGCAAATAGGCATCACGCCCGGCCTCGGTGGCGAACGAAACCAGAAAGCAATGCGTAAAACCTTCCGAGCGTTTCTCGGGTGCCACGTCGGTCCCCCACTCGAACGCGGTGATGGTGTCGATCTTCTTGGGCAGTTCCGCAAACGCCGTTTCGATGGCCTTGATCTGCTCCGGGGTGGCTTCCGGCTTGAACTTCAGCAGCACCACATGCCGCAGGACTTTGCCGGACTCTTTCGAACCTCCCTGATCCCCCGCCGCCCGTGAAGCCACCGCCAGGCCCAGAGCCAAAACAACAAAAGCACACAACGGAGAAGCGACATCAGTACGCATGAGTTATCAGTCCTTGCGGAAGATGGTAGGGGAGTGAGATTCGACGTCCTCGAACCTAGCACCAGCCCCATCCTGCGCCAATAGGCGGGACAAATCCCGCCAGGCCCATACGGTGCCCAGCAGCACTGATTCACACGAGCCCGACGCGCAAGCGACATATCTTCAAGGCCCACAGCGCCGAAAGACAATCGCCCCGAGCAGGCTGATGCAAGCCTCGGAGCATCGGTGCCGCCCGGGACGGCGTCTCCAGAGGCCGGCAAGACCGCGGCCAGCGAATCTCAATATTTCCAAAAATTCGGCCGGTGCATGATCTGTCTGAATGAGTCGCGGACCTGAATTGATCGGGCGGCACCCATCGGGATGACTTATTCATCCTCGACTGATATCATTTCAGAGTTAGTCGCCGGGCAAAACAACTCCACGAAAAATCTGCATGATCTCCGCCAAGTGCCCCACCTGTGGAAAGGCTCTCAGCCCCGCGACCGATCCTGCCGCGCTGCCGTTCTGCACTTCTCGCTGCAAGCAGATCGACCTGGGCCGCTGGCTCAAGGAAGGCTACGCCATCCCCGGCCGGCCGCTGGAGGAGGACGAGGAGAGCGACGAGTCGCCAATCGAGCGAGATTTAGACGAAGAGTGAGCTTCTGATTGTTGCAACCGGGGGTTCGGCACTTATAATGCCGGAACCTTTAATTGCC
Source organism: Planctomycetota bacterium (assembly GCA_021413705.1). Classification (GTDB taxonomy): domain Bacteria; phylum Planctomycetota; class Planctomycetia; order Pirellulales; family UBA7805; genus JAIOPX01. The sequence continues at coordinate 1,162 of JAIOPX010000103.1, forward strand.
TACATCTGGGAGCTACGTCATGTCTGATGCCGAACGGGTCCGAGACCGCGTGTTGTGGCAAGATCGCCTACCGTGGTTGATATTGCTGCGGGCCTTCCGACCGGCGGTGTCGATGCGGATGCTTTTTTGGGCGGCGGCAGGGTTGATCATGATGATCGCCGGCTGGCGGCTCTGCTGGTTGATGTTCGCCAATTCCACCGATCCGCTGATCGAGGGTATTTCCAGGAGTCAGGCGGCCAACATTTATGTATCAGCGGGCCAACCGAGGCAGATCGTCTGGCCCGCGTGGCCTTGGGAGATCGAACAGTATTCGCACCTGGGAAGTGAAGCAGAAAGCGCGATCGGCCGGGTGGTCGGGCCCGCCTTGACAGAGCAGCGCAATTTCGGCGGCCAGCTTGCCGCAAAAGTCTGGCAAATTACGCTTCCCTTTCAAATGATCTTTTATGGGCGCATTGGCTGGACGGGGCTCGCCTTCTGCTTAGTTTGCGGATTGTGGTCATTGGCCGTGTGGGCGTTCTTCGGCGGCGCCATGACGCGCAGCGTTGCGCTCCAATTGACGCGACAGGAGACCATACCCTGGGGCCAGGCGCACAATTTTGCCCTGCGGCATTGGCTCGACTATTTCACCGCCCCTCTCTATCCGCTGCTGGGCGTGATGCTTTTGACGCTGCTCGTTATGGTGTTGGGAGTCGTCGCGCGTATCGACGTGGGAGCCTTCGTAGCCGCCGTC
>JAIOPX010000104.1 GCA_021413705.1 Planctomycetota bacterium
CCGGCCGGCGATGTCCGGGGCCAGTCACGCCCAGCTTGCGTTCGCGACGTTCATGAAGGGTGCGGTGCTCCAGGCGCAGGGCAAGCGGGATCCAGCCAAGGAGCAGTTCCTGGCGTCGCTGAAAGCCTTCGATGCCGGCACCTGGCACGATGAGACGCTGTACCGACTGGCGACGATGATCCAGGACTTGGCGGACAAATCTGAGATTGCAAATCCCAAATCTGAAATTGGTGGCGACAAACCCCTGAGCCCCAAGGAGAAGGAAGCACGCGAGAAGGCGGGAGAGGAGCGCCTGGCGGCGTTCGTGAAGTCCAAAGCTGCGGCCCTTCCCTACTGGCAGGAGTTGGTCAGGCGATACGGCACCAAGGACAAGGACGGGAAGCTGACGCCTCACTCGCCGCGCGTGGAGGAGGCCCTGTATCGCATCGGCGTCATCATGGCCGAGCAGGCCGGGGTCGCCCCGGAGGACAAGGCGGAACAGGCGTGGAAGGAGGCGAATGCGGCCCTCAAGCGATTCTGTGAGACCTATCCCAAGAGTCTCTATGTGGGCGACGCCTATCTCCGCCAAATGGACATTGCACTAGAGCGAATGTTTGACCTTGAAATGGCGCAGACTCTCGCTCCCCAGGCCGCCCAGTGGGCAAGCGCTGCCGTTACCGTCGAGAAAGCCGAGATGCCGGCTTTGTTTCCGTGGGCCTCTCTTGTGCCACGTCCGGAGGCAGACCAAATCAAACAGACCGTCTACGAATGTTTTCTGCGGGCCGGACTTGCTGCCTACCTCGCCGGTCAATTTGATCAGGCTGTCGATTGGATCAGTTTGGCAGGCCCGAAGTCGCCTGGCGTGGCGTTCACCGAAAAACCGGATATGGAATCCTTCGGCCTTTATTACTTGCTTAAGGCTATTCGCAGCAAGAAGCCATTGACTGAACAACAGGCTTTGGATGCGGCAAAGACCGACCAACAGCGTTTGGCAATTCAACTCGCCGACCTCTACATGGAGACGATCCGACCAGAAAAAGCCGAGGAAATATTCAATCGCATTATCAACCACGATCTTCATCTTGGCAAAGTACCACCCAACCTTGAAGGATACGCCATTCTTCAGATCGCGACTTCTTTGGACCGGCAGGAGGGCCGTCGCCCAGAAGCACTGGAACGACTGAAGACCCTGGCGGGCAGACGGGACCTCCAAGGTACCTACTGGGGCGGATGTGGATTGTTCCGGCTTGCGCTATTCACGTACAACCAGACTCAGGACCCGAAGAAATCGTTGCCCCTGTACGAGGCGATGTTAAAGCAATACCCCAACCACCAATTCGGCGAACTCGCTCACCTGTACTATTGCCTCGACGCCATGCAACTCAAAGACAACGCACTGGCTGAAAAGGCAAGTCAGGAGTTTTTCCAGAAGTATCCTGGTAGTGAATATCGCGCTTTGCTGCAACAGAGGTTAAACACTCTGGCGTCCCCGACACCGTAGAAAAGGAGACTCACGATGTTTCGCAGATCAATTACCCTGACCGCTGTATGCATTGGATTCCTCGGCTTGCTCACCAGTCCGGGTGTGGCCGAGGACATCAAGGCTCCACTCAACGGCGTCAAACCGTTTCAGACGGCCAGCGCCGTATCCGACACACTGAAGGTCGAGGCCGGCGCAAAGACGGTCGCCGCCACCGATGCCTTGAAAATACAGGGGCATCCGAACTCGCGGATCACCGTCGTGAAGACACCGAACACGGGCGCCGTTCATGTCGCTGATGTGATCCTCCGAGATGGTGACAGCCTCTATAAGGTTGTCGGAAATTATGGCGGCCCCGGCGGCGGCCCCGGCGGTGGCGGTGGCGGTGGCGGTGGCGGTGGTTGGTGGGCCCGATATGAGCGCGGTCCCAATCGGCTGGTGCTCCACGTCAACACCACCTCTCCCAATGACAACAATGTGGGTCTGGGCGGGGCCACGGTCAAGACTGCCACATTGACGGTCTATGTCGCCAATACGAGCCTGACCGCCAATGGTTATGCCGTTGCCGTGGCGGATCAAGCCGGCGGCGGCGAAGCGGGGTTCCCGGCGGGAACAACCTGCACACTGGGCAAGATCGGAGGAGAGGACTTTCATGAGTTCGAGCTCTCAGGCAAGACTGCCGGCGCGACCATAGTGGAGGCCACGGCGAGCGGCTTGACCAAAGGCGAAACCGACGCTTTCGTCACGAGCGTCACATTCACCGACATAGATGGAACAAATATCAAGGGAGAATACTACATCGGTGACGACGACATCTTCGTTACGGTGTGGGACAGCACGAAGAACACGAACCCGAACCAAGCCGACACGACGACTGTTACTGTCAAGGATCAGAACGGCGGCTCAGGCGACGAAGTGATGCTGATGCTTATTGAAACCGGCATCGATACGGGGATCTTCAGAAACGACCACGATCCGAACGGTTACGGCGTTGAAAATGACAATCTCATGGATGCCGGCGATCCCGGAATTGCAGCCGCCGGCGCGGTCGACAAGACTGACCAGAGACTTAAGACAGATTACGGTCGGAATATTGTCGTGGTGCATGGTCAACAGACGGTTTCTGCAGCAATTCGGTTGCGAGACACCGTGTGGCCCTTCAGCGGAAGCCGAACGGTCACTCAGAACTTCGGGGTATATGAGGGCGGTGGTGGAATTGAGTCGCACCACAGCGGGATTGACATACCACAAGCCAAGAGTACGGACGTGCTATGCATACAGAACGGGGCAATTAAGACAAAAGGCAGCAATTATGTCTTTATCAAGAGCGTAGCGCGAACCGCGGGCTCGCAACGATTGTATTTCTATGTTCTTCATTTGTCAGATATGACAACCGACACGCGGGTACATCAAGGCGCAGTAATCGGCAAAGTCCAGGGAAGGGGTGGGACAGGCGGAACGTTCGACCATCTTCACCTGTGCGCGCAAGACGGTTTGGTTGATGGCCAATCTGAGATCAATCCATTGCTTTATGCCTATCCAAACCTTGATCCAGGAAATAGCCTGCCGGCTGTAGGACCAGAGTTCTTTAGGAAGCACCGAACAGCAACGTCTTGTGCCAAGGTCGGCGGTGTCTGGGTGCTCGACGGCAAGGTGGATATTTCTGCTGAGATGACTGACAACATGGGCGGGGACCTTGCTGCTCCCGCTGCGCTCACCGGAACCGGCCTTAAACAGGGATTACGGTGCATCCCCTACAAGCTGGAGTATGCAGTCTATGATGCGACCGGCAATACGGCAGTGAAGGCGTATCAGACAACGTACACATTTGACAGATACAATTCACAGGTCCCGCTGAAGCTTCTCGATCTGACAAACCTGGTAGATTACGGGACGCCTCTTATTCGCCAGCAGGGCTACGTATTCTATGTGACGCGTACTGCTCTTAACGAGGCGAATTCGCTCGATACGCGAACCTTGGCGAATGGTAGCTACAAGATCAAAATGCGAGCGACGGACTTGGCTGGTCGAGAGCAGGTTAAGACCATCAATGTCACGGTCAACAACGCGATTTCGGTTGAGGACAAGGAGGTCATCGTCGACGAGACCAAGGAAGTCACGGTGACAGTGACCGATGCTACGGGCCAACCGCGTCAGAATATAGCCCTGGGAATTGATTCGTACGACGCGGCCAAGATCGACGCGTCCTGGGTCGGTGGCACAAGCACAACTAACGCTCAGGGGAAGGCTTTTGTCTCGGTCAAGGGCAGGTTGGACGGTGTTTCTGATCTCGCGATTAAGGAAACGGGTACAACAAGCACAGGCACCGGAAGGATCACCGTCGGTGGATGCAGGATTGCCGTTCCGAATGTCTCAGTTCTGGTTGGCGAAACCAAGTCTATTACCGTCACCGTGACCGATGCGACTGGTGCTGTGAAGTCCGGAATTAAACTTGTCAAGGAGTTTCTAAACGAACAGAAGGCCACAATGGCGTTCCCCGGTAGTGACACTAGCGATGCCAACGGCCATGTGACGGTCAATGTTACGGGCGTGGCGACAGGCAGCACGGACTTTCGCCTCAAAGACAATACATCGAGTGCTACGAGCACCGGAGTTGTCACTGTCAAGGGACTCGTGATCACTGTGCCAAACAGTGTTGTGACGATGGGTGGCACGACGGGTCTCAGTCTTCAGATTCAAGTCAAGGACACTGACGGCAGCGCCATCGAGGGCGCTGTCCTTTCAGTGGAGCTTCTTGATCCGCTGAAAGCCACTTATGAATGGTTGATCTCCACCACAACATCGTTCGGCAACGGCTACCTGTACGTAACCGGTGTCTCGGCCGGACAAACGCCTCTTAAAGTCAAGGCCAGCATCAATGGCACTTCCGCGATTGGGGAAGCCACCGTCACAATCGAGCTTCCCGTGATCACGGTCGAGAACAAGTCCACCGTTGTGGGCGGACGAAACACCGTGACCGTCAGCGTTCGCGATCATTACGGCCAAGGAATCGGGGGCGTGGCGTTGGAGGTAGAATCGATTGATGCAAACAAGGCTACTACTCAATGGCTCATCCAGACAACCACCGGATTGGGAAATGGTTATATTTATGTGACTGGTGTCGGCACAGGAACAACAACACTCAAGGTGAAATCGACTGCCACAGGCGCAACGGGTCAGGGATCCATTACAGTGGAGAACCCTGTTGTTGAGGTCGAGAACAAGACGGTCACTGTCGGCCAAATTGAAACAGTGACCGTCTGCGTGAAGAATTCTGCCGGCGAGGGCATGGGCGACGTGGCACTTGTGATAGATTCCATCAATACCGAAAAGGCAACCGCCCAGTGGGACATTACCGGCTCCGCAACGTCGGGCACCGGAACAGCATATGTGCGGGTTACAGGCGTTGCAGCCGGAACGACTACGCTGCGAATCAAGGTCACCGCCAGCGGTGTAACCGGCCAAGGCACTATTACGGTCAATAATCCTTAACGGTGGAAGAAGCGATATCATGTCATACGCAAACACATTCCGCGCCGTCTCACGGATTGCCAAGCTTGGTCTGGTTGTTGTTGTGACCTGTGCCGTTCTGGCACACGCTCAGCAGGCGAACTCTACGGACGCCGCCGCATCGCGGCCGCCAGAATCAACAACCAGCCAGGCTGGGGACGAGGTGACGTACCTGAAAGAAACATGGAGTCCGCTTGGACCGAAATACAATACCGTGCTAACTGATAAGACTTGGCAGATATTGGATGATACCGGTAACGTGATATTTCGCCGCGCCGCTCGTGTGCGTGATGACGGTTACATTTTCGACCAGCTTCGATGCGATGGCGATGGACTTTATCTTTGGAGTTTCACTGAACAACCCCTCGCGGTCACGATCACTGCGTTGGATGACCTCGGTAGGGATGTCCGTGCGATCTCCGTAGAGCCGCTTATGCACACATTTGCGGCCCGTTCCAAGGGCACGCTGCTAGTATATGGAAATCACGTGCTTGCCGAAGGGAAGAATTCTCTTCTCAACCAGGTATTGGCCTACTCTTTCTCAACAGGCAAACGGTCCGTCGGACAGTTGCCGAGCGACACGTCGCTCGTCCTGCGTCCTATGTCACGGCCAGAATGGCAGCAAATCTATCTTATTTCCAGCGGGGACTACCGTGAAAAGGACAACCCGCTCACGCTCATCGAGTACGACAAGGACCTCAAGCAGACGTTCTCGCATGCAGTATCAAGGAAGAATCAGCGACTGGAGTTTATCTGCACTGACAAAGACACGATCTACATGGCCACAACCACGCCTGAAGGTTTATGGGACTTTACGTACTTCGAAGTGAAAGGCCAAAAACTGTCGGATGCGCCGTTTCCGACTCCGAAGGGTACTTGGCTAAACGCCTTGCCATTTGGCGATGGAAAGCTCGTCATCTGGGGCGAGGAAGGCTTGACAATATTTGAAGCTCGCATGGCCTTGCGAAAGCGAGCACCGATAATCCAACTTCCTCCAAGCCCGTCGCGATCCTTCCCCGAAGCATTTACCCTCTTACGCGAGCCTGGATCAGTGGCAGACGATGGCAGATTTGCCTTGGTGGTACAGCACCGGAGCAAGAAGCCGAAAGATGTGCTGGTTTACTCGAAAGAAGGCAAGCTGCTGGAACAGATCGAGATGAAGGAAGGCTTTATCGAACATCTGAAGTTTCTATCCGGCAGCAATGAGGTGTTGGTCTTTGCCAGAGAGTACACGGCCAGGGTGAAGTTGAACCCGCCTCCGACGACCGCGCCGAGCACCCAGCCGACTACGGTCCCGCGTGAGCCTTCGCAGCAGGTGAAGTGATGATGACTCGATGGGTTCAATCGTGGCTCATGGTGCTGGCGTTTGCCGGGATCGTATATGGCCAGCCAGCGTCAGCACCAGCAGGTGGAACGCCTTCGCCAGACGTGCTCGCCACGACAACTGCGGGGCGCTCATTGGTGGAGGATTTGATCATCGGCTTTTCGGCTGCGGGCAAAGGAACTGGCGACTTGAAGAGCAGAGGAACGTTGAGATGGTTCGCTTTCGAGGAGTTTGCGGCGGGTCAGTGTAGCGGGCTGCTCCACACGGCTGCGTCGGATGCTGACAAGCAGACGATGAAACGTCGCCTTGGGCAAGCTGCCGTGCGTGAGGTGCCTTTGGGAGAGTTGCGGCTTTTGTCCGTGGTCAATTCAGGGAATCCGGTGTCGCAGATCAGCCTTGAAGGGATCGGGCTTTTGTTGAAAGAAGCTGAAAAGCCGGCTTTATGGAACGTCGCTGGCGGCGCTGAGCGGAAAGTAACCTGCTACGTCGAAAGCGAGAATTCGATAAGCCGAGAGATCGCCCAGTGGAAGTGCCTGACTTGGCGAAGCAAAACCGGTGGCGGCAGGCATCCATATCGGAAGGATGCCGTAACGTGCGCAGGTCCAGCGGAGATATTGCGGAAGGTGGTGGCCGATCCATCGGGGCTTGGGCTTTTTCTTTACGACCCTAACGACGAGGAACTCCGCAAACTGCTGACGCGAGTGAAGGTCCTGAAGGTGGGGACGGCCGCAGACGCGGCTTTCGTGGAACCAAGCCTTGATCCGGTGTTCCAGTCCGACTATCCGCTTTCCGAATCAGTTGTGCTGTTCCTCCACCCGAAGGCGCCGCCAGTCTTATCTGAATTCACTGACTTCTGTGTGTCGCTCTCCGGGGCGGAGATTGCTGAGAAGCACGGGCTGATTACGCGGCGGCGAGAGGTACAGTATGAAGGTGAACGCCGTTTGGTTCAGGCGAAAGCCGGAAAGGGTACTCGTCTTGCTGCCCTCGGTGTCGAGGCCGGCCGCTCGGCAGTGCCGAATTTCGCGAGTGAATTCATTCGGGCCAAGGAAGTCGTTCAGCTCTCATATGCTTCCGAGAATTCCGACCTTTCCGCTGTCGGAGCGTTCCTATCGCGCGATGCGGGTGGGAAGGAGTTGTTGCTCCTGGCCGACAAGCCCAGCGAGCGGGCGATGCAGGCGCACGGCCAGAAGTGGAACGATCTCCAGCCGGCCGAGCACATGCTGGCTGGGCGGGCAGTGGCCATTATCGTCAATCCCACCAGCAAGCTGGAATCGCTGAGCCTAGACCAGGTGCGGGGCATCTTCGCCGGGGAGACCACGGACTGGAGCGTCCTGGCTGGGCCGAAAGGCCCCATTCATTGCCTGGGCCTGCCGAACACCGATCCGGCCGCCCGGATCTTCTACGCCGAGGGTCTGCCGGCCGAGCGGCTCAAGAAGGTGGCGACGAAGAAGGACACGGCCGAGGCGGTGGCGGCCGTCTCGATGGACGCCGGGGCGATCGCCTTCGTGGACCTGGCCGCCATCCCCGCAACCGGCCAGACCGTCAAGGTGCTG
>JAIOPX010000105.1 GCA_021413705.1 Planctomycetota bacterium
CGCGGCTGGTTCATGCGGTCATGGAGCGGTAACGCATGCGGTAACCGGCCAAAGCTATCTCTGATTTCAGTTTCCGGCCGATTCGTCGCCTAGGTTCACCGATTTGTTGGCGATTTCCAAGTACCAGTGCTCAAATTCGCCATACTCGTCGACCTGCCAGCCGCGATCTTCCCAGCCATTTTCGGGACTGAGCATAAGGTAGCGGAAGGCATAGTCATACTTCGGTTTGCCGTCCTGCATTCTTGCCAAGCACACTCGATTACCGCCGATAAGTGGGAAGAGATGCGCACCGTACACTAGAATGCCGTCATCACGGTAGGTAGATGACCCAATAAACCCTTGCCAAGTCATGGCAAAAGTTGTGGCCTGCGCTGCAATTGTGCAAACGTCGGTGCAATGGATTGCCTGGTTCGCACCGCTGAGTTGCAGTGGAATCTCTGTGGCCTGTCGTAGACTGTCGAGAAGATAGGCGCGAGCCTTATCTAGTTCATTTCCTGCGAGTCTGTCAGCGATCTGCGCATCAAAGACCTGCTTCATAATTTGGTCCATGCCAAGGCTATCGCAGATTGTAAGTCGCCGAATCGCAAATCACAATCACGATTTAGGCCTCATCTCCCCTAGTCTGCGTGAAACTCTCATCCCATAAGTGAAAACCCCTTCGACATGGAGGCCAAAGGGCTTCTTGTCTCATCAAGTCGAGGTAACAGGATTTGAACTTTACCCATCAATAATTCGTTATCCAGCATAGATCTTAAGAAGTCATCGTAGACAATACTCAAGGGGGGTGGCCGATTCTGCTACTTGATTTTTGGAGCAAATCGGATATGGTGATATTGTGTCAAATGGCGGTATTCATCCCTCGATGGATGAAACGCCTGGCATGTGCGAGGTATCCTATCAGAGCTTGGGCTGAAGCCTAAAAAACTTCAGGATCAGGTATCAGAAGAGCCCGCCCCAAAACGCTTCATCGCGTCGTGGGGCGGGCTTTTTGCGTTTGGGCGGTTGATTTTCGACGCCAGGCGCGAAGGGGCAAAGACCCCGGCACGCCGGGACATACTGCGCGCAAAGAGTAAGAACGACGATCACGAAAATGCGAAAGGGGTGAAAGCACGAAAACTAAAAACAAAACAACCAAACTTTTGGCGTGAGCCAGGGAAACGGCCGGCACTTTGAAATATTCCGATTAAGGACTGCGCTGATGGTGCGCGCGTTGGAGTACAGCCTCCAGTCTGTGTTCTCCAAGCAACCAAGGCACCTCAAACAACCCTGAAAACTTTGGGAGAACAAACCGGAGAACAAACCGGAGAACAAGCGGAGAACAAGCGGAGAACAAGCGGAGAACAAAATCAGCAACTTGTTGCTCCGCAACAGGTTGCGGCGGCGAACACGAGGAGTACCCAGAATTCTGCGAAACACGCAAGCTGCGTCGGCGGTCAACGGGATGGTGATGACGATTCTGTTGACGAGTTGTGGAATGGCTCCGACCATTTCACTGCTACGACCATAGGTCTCCCTGCGTTTCCTGGAGAACATCCCCAGAGTCTTTAGGGAGACCTGCGGTCGGTGCGATGAGACGGTCGGGAGACCGCCCCATAACTGGAGGCGCACTGGGTTGCGTGTCAAAAATGCATTCCCAAAACTTATCCAGGCTGCCGATTCTGGTGAACGGCAGCGGCGAAACGCAGTCGAGAAGCGGCTGCTGATTTCTCTCGGAAAGCAGACGGTTTCTGCCCGGCTACGGTGCTTGTGTACGCTTGACAGCACCCCCAAAGACGGGTAGATTTAACCGATTACAAACCGGCTTAAGTTCGGTCCTAAAAACGAGTTTCGCGTGGTGAGCGACCCCCCGTCGCAGGATTTTGGTGACGGGCAGGCCGGTCGGTCCACGGAGCTATGCGACCCTAGCTTACAGCTACGCGACCCTAGGTTACGTAGTCACGCGACAAATTTTGAGCCACGCGACGGAATCGACATGAATCCAAATGAAGTGCTGCGGATCGTGGACGCGATCCACCGCGATAAAAATATCGACAAAGAGGTCGTCTTTCAGGCGATCGAGCAGGCGCTCATCTCGGCAGCCAAACGGCATTATGGCGAGGAAGAGGATATTGTGGTCGTCATCGACCGCCAGTCCGGGGCCATCACCGGCACGCACAACGGCACGGTGTTGGACTCCGAGGAAACCGTCGGTCGCATCGGGGCTCAAACGGCCAAGCAGGTCATTATTCAGAAGATCCGCGAGGCCGAGCGGGACGCCCTGCATGACGAATATGTGGCCCTGTCCGGTCAGATGGTGACGGGGGTCGTTCAGCGTTATGAAGGAGGAGCCGCCACGGTGACTCTTCCCAACACCGAGGCTATTCTCCCCCGCAGCGAGCAGATTCCCGGCGAGACGCACCATAACAATGAACGCGTGCGGGCCACCGTCTTCGAGGTCAAGAAGGTCGGCAGCCGCGTGAAGATTATTTTGAGCCGTATCCGGCCGCAACTGGTCCAGAGGCTGTTTGAGCAGGAGATTCCCGAGATTGCTGAAGGAGTGATCGAGATCCGGGCGATGGCCCGCGAACCGGGCTTCCGCAGCAAGGTGGCTGTGAGCAGCTATGACCAACGGGTGGACTGTGTCGGAGCCTGCGTCGGTGTGCGCGGCAACCGGATCAAGAATATCGTCGATGAACTGGCGGGCGAGCGGATCGACATTGTCCGCTGGAACGAAGACTTAATGGTGATGATTCCGAACGCTTTGCAGCCGGCGGAAGTGGAGGACGTCATCCTCTGTCAGATGCTGGGCCGGGCGATCGTGCTGGTTCGCGAAGATCAGCTTTCACTGGCTATTGGCCGGCGTGGGCAGAATGTTCGGCTGGCGAGCAAGCTCTGCGGCTGGGACATTGAAATCATGACCCAGGAGGAGTTGGACGAACAGATCGACCGGGCCGTGACAGGGTTTTCGGCGATTGAAGGAATCGAGCCCGAATTGGCCACGAAACTGGTCGAGCAGGGCTTTATGTCGTACGACGATTTGTCGATCATCGAGCCGGATGCCTTGATGGAAATGGGGGGGCTGACGGCCGAGCAGGTGGATGCGATCGTGGCTCAAGCGGAGGAGAAGGCAGCAGCGGCAGAGCAGCTTGCCGCCGAAGCCCGTCGCCGTCAGCGAGAGCAGGACCGGGTGGATGCAGCCACCAAAGCCGCGGAGGCCGCCGAGGAGGCTGCTGCCGCTGCCGCGGGTAAGTCCGCCACGAAGGAGCCAGCCGCTGAGGCAATATCCCCAGAAGCGGAATCGACCGAAGCAGAGTCCGCCGAAGTTGAAGCCGAGGCCGAAGTTGAGGAAGAGGGGGTAGGGTCGGCTGAGTCGGCAGAAGCTGGCGGCGCGAGTGATGTTGGCGATGCCATTTCGGAGACCAAGACGTAACTGCGCCTGGCGGCCGATATTGGCCGCGCGCGGTTGTGCTGCTCCGATTTGAGCTTGCTGCTTTCGGAATGGCCACAAGCGATTGTCTTTTACAGGAGAACGGGACCATGCAGTGAGTAGCCAGAGGCCTTCCGGCCCAGCGCTCTTGTCGGTCCGCACCAGGGCCGGCAGCCTGGCTGTCCGGTGGGGCGATAACAGGAGAGTACAGACTTGGCAGTGCGCATTTATACCTTGGCGAAGGAATTGAAGCTGGACAGCGGCGAGCTGTCGGAGATCTGCACCAAAGCAGGCATCACCGGCAAAGGCTCTGCTCTGGCCAATCTGACGGACGAAGAAGTCGCCAAAATCAAAGAGTTCGTCTCTGGCGGCGGGCGCACAGCCGCTCGGCCTCCCTCCGTGGCTGCGGCCGGTTCAACGGCGCGGCAGATCGAAGCTCAGGGTGGCACGGGCACGGCACTGCGTCGCGAGGACTACGTTCCTCCCACGGGGGCTCCGGAACGGCCCCGCAGTGGTACGACGGCAACGGTTGATCCCCCCGAGACGAAGCGCAAGCCACCGTCCGAAGGATCGCGCCCCACGACGCCCAGGAATCCGGGCAGCATCAAGTTGGCCCCCATGCCGCTTACGGCCGGGCCCACGGAGCCCGTCGTTGACACCGGCCCCGCACCGCAAAAACCCGATTTGAAATTGCCGATCGACGTGATGCGTGGTGCCTCGAAGCCAGGCGCCAAGCCCCTTTCCGAGCACCTGCGCAAGCACGAGAAGAAGCGCGACGGCGCCCCGGCTGCCCCTCCCGCCGGCCCTGCCGCTCGAGGTGCAGCAGCAACGGCAGCCCCGGCGACGGAAGCGGGTCGCGAGCGCGTTCGCCGTGGCGGTCCTGTCGGCCGCAAAGATGCGCCGGCCGAAGAAGACCGCACCCTGATGGGGAGTCGCGAACAGCGTCAGGCGGCCCGCAAACGAGCGGCTACCAAGACCGTTTCTCTGACGGACGACGACGAATCGTCGCGTTCGCGCCGTAAGAAGCGCGTGGTTCGCCAGAATGCGATTACGGCTCCGCGCAAGGAGCACGTCACGGTGGAAATGCCCTGCACGGTTCGTTCGTTCTCGGCCGCCGTGGGCGTCCCCTACACCACCATTCAGCGCCAACTCATGTCGATGGAGAAGATGGTCACCATCAATTCACAGCTCGACGTGGATACCGTGGAAATGTTGGCCCTGGAATTGGGGGTTGAAGTGAATCTACGTCAGGCCGTGAGCCTGGAGGATCAGTTGCGAGACCGCTTCACTCATTCGGTCGAGGACTCGGAAAATCTTGTTCCGCGTCCGCCGGTGGTGACGTTCCTGGGTCACGTCGATCACGGCAAGACGTCGCTGTTGGATGCCATCCTCGGGATCAATGTAGTCAAGGGTGAAGCTGGCGGCATCACACAGCATATTCGCGCCTACTCGGTGGAGAAGGACGGACGGCGGATTGCGTTCGTCGATACGCCAGGCCACGAGGCATTTACCGAAATGCGTGCCCGTGGCGCCAATGTCACGGACATTGCCGTGCTGGTGGTGGCTGCCGACGACGGCGTCATGCCGCAGACGGAAGAGGCCATCAGCCACGCCAGAGCGGCGGGTGTGCCGATCGTCGTAGCGCTCAATAAGATCGACTTGCCCGGCGTGAATGTGGATCGCATCTTGCAGCAACTTTCCACCAACGAGTTGCAGCCGCGCGAATGGGGTGGCGACGTCGAAGTGATCCGCACCAGCGCCACGAAGAAGACAGGGCTGGACGACCTATTGGAAATGTTGCTGTTCATCGCCGACGACAAGCAGCTTTCGGCCAATCCGAATCGGCCGGCTTACGGCACCTGCCTGGAATCGCGGCTTCATGAGGGGCTCGGCGTCGTCTCGAAGTTCATCGTGCAAAACGGCACGCTCCGCGTCGGCGATTCGCTGATCTGCGGCAGCTCGTATGGCCGCGTCAAGGCGATGTACGACACACTCGATCCCAGCAAGCAGTTGACCGAGGCTGGACCCTCGATGCCTGTTGACCTGACGGGGTTGGATTCGGCCCCCGCGGCCGGGCGGCGGTTCTATGTGCTTTCCGATGTGGCCGAGGCGCGCGATTTTGCCTTGCAACGCGGAGTGGAAGAACGCCGCAATGTGCTGACGCCGCCGGTTCATGTGACTCTGGAGGGGCTCTTCGAGCGGCTCGGTCAGAGCGATGTTCAGTCGCTCAACCTCATCCTCCGGGCCGATGTGCGAGGCTCGATCGAAGCGATCCTTCAGGAGCTGGCTAAGCTGGAACATCCCGAAGTGAAGATCAAGGTGTTGCAAGCCACGGTCGGCGGCATCAGCGAGGCCGACGTACATCTGGCCGACGCCTCGGATGCGATCATCTGTGGGTTCAACGTCGTGCCCGACGAAAAAGCCCGCGAGCTGGCGGACAAGCGCGGCGTTCAGATTCGCCGCTACGACGTGATCTACAACCTCACCGACGACCTGAAGAAGGCCTTGGAGGGGATGCTCACGCCGGAGAAACGCGAGACCGACATCGGCCGTGCTTTGGTGCAGCAGGCCTTCAAGATCAGCCGCGTGGGCATGGTGGCCGGCTGCCGGGTGCTTTCGGGCGTCATTCAGCGCGGAGCCAAGGCCCGCATCGTTCGAGACAACACCATCATCGGCGAGTACACGGTCGAAGCTCTGAAACGGGTGAAAGACGATGCCCGTGAAGTGCGCGAAGGCTTGGAATGCGGCATCAAACTGGCCGGTTTCAACGACTTCAAGACAGGTGACGTGCTCGACGTATTCAAGATCGAGGAGGTCGCCCGCTCGTTGTGAGTTGCGTGCTGAACTTCCGGCTATGACTTCCCAGAACCCCAAGGGGACAGTCCCATTTTTGCTGAGACAAAAATTGGGACAGTCCCCGACATTTCTTCTGCCATGACTTCACGACGATTGCTCAAAGCCGCCGAGGCCATTCGCGAAGTCGTCAGTATGGCGATTCTGACGGAACTGCGCGATCCGCGGATTGCCAACGTCACCGTGACGCACGTCGAGATGTCGCCCGACATGCGAGCCGCCAAAGTGCATGTCTCCGTGATGGGGTCCGATTCCGCCCAGCAGCTTTGCCTGCACGGACTGGCGAGCGCCGCCGGATACTTGCAGTCGCAGCTCGGCAAGCGGATCGATGCCCGGTACACGCCGCGCCTGTCCTTTGAACTCGATATGGGTATCAAGCGATCGATTGAGATCAGCCGCATCCTTCGAGAAGTGCTTCCGCCGGCTGCGGAAATGCCTGCCGATGAGGAGCCGGCGGCGGAGGAGGATCCTGGTGACGAAGTCCTCGAAACGGATACGGAAAAAGAGAACGTCGAATAGGTAGGTCAGGCTATTGCCTGACGCTATAAGTTCCAAGAGAAATAAGGATTTCAGGTCGTTTTTGCCGTGAATTGCGAGGCAAAAGCCTGACCTGCGTCGAAATGGCACGTTTCGTCAGGCAATAGCCTGACCTACAATAGTAGAGATACTCCCCGCCTGACTTCGCTGAGACTCCCACCGATGGCCGCTCTGAATCGTACCGCCCAGTTGACTAAGCTGCATAAGACTCTGAAGAAGCTCTATCAGCCGATTCTGCCGAACCTGAAGATGTCGTTGATGGAGCAGTTGCTGTATGCCTGCTGTCTGGAGGACGCTACGGCGGCGGCGGCCAATAAAGCCTTTGCCACACTCAGCGAGCAATACTTCGACTGGAACGAAGTGCGCGTCAGCACGGTTACCGAACTGAGTGAAACCATCTCGATGCTGCCGGAACCGGTGGCGGCGGCCTCGCGGGTCAAACGGGTGTTGCAGAGCGTCTTTGAATCGGCCTATTCGTTCGATCTGGAATCTCTGAAGAAACAAAACATCGGCGTGGCGCAAAAGCGGCTGGCCAAGTATGACGGGGTCAGCGCTTTTGGCGTTGCGTTCGCCACGCAGACGGGATTGGGGGGGCACTCCGTTCCACTGGGCCACGGCGCTCTCGACATTCTCTACATCGTGGGCGTGATCAATGAGAAGGAGCGTGCTACCGGTGAGGTGCCCGGGATGGAACGGGCGATTCCCAAGAACAAGGGAATCGAGTTCGGCTCATTGCTGAATCAATTGGGTGTCGAATACGCGCGCAGCCCCAACGCGCCCGCGATGCGCAAGCTGTTGTTATCCATTGCGCCGGATGCCAAAGACCGATTCCCCAAGCGGGGCGCCAAGCCGGTCGCTGTCGAACCTGAGCCTGCGCCAACTCCGCCTATGGATGGCAAAGCCAAGCCAGACGCCAAGTCGTCCGCGACCGGAACGCCGCAAGGCAAGGGCAAAGCAGAGCCGGCGCCCGTCGGGAAGAAAGGCGCGCCTCCGGCGAAGCCCCAGATTGCAGTCAAGCCCCAGGTTGCGGGAAAGCCCCCGGGGACCGCCAAGCCGATGCCTGCCGCCAAGCAGCCGACGCCTCCCGCGAAGACTCCGCCTGCCAAAGTGCATCCACCTGCGAAAGCACAGCCCGCTCCGGCAAGTAAGAAGCCCCCGATGAAACCGGCGAAGGCACCTCCTCCACACGCCAAAGGGGCGGCAGGGCGCGGCGCACCGCGCAAACCACGTTAAAGGAGGGTACATCCCCCGCCATGACGCGCCGTGTAATGAATACCTTTGGCCGTTGGTTGGGGATAGGCATCTCTGTTGCCTTTGGGGTGCTCACGACCTTCTTGACGGCTGTGGTCTCCGCCGCCAATGCGCCCCCTTCGTCCGCACCCGGGTTGCTGATTCCTTCCACGCAACCGGCCGATGATGAAACCACAAGGCTCAATCCGCGCCGCCCGCGCACGGAGCAGCAGCAAGACAAACTGCACGGCATGTCCCTCTACGCCGCCGCCCGGATGGCGGATCGGGCGAGCAACCATGCCGTGGCTGTGAATCTCTACAGTCGCGCGTTTCGCTACGATCCGCAGAATGTCGATGCGCTGAAGCGGGCTGTGCTGCTGTCCCGCGTGTTGGGCCGGCATACCGTCGCCGCCCGCTATGCCAGCGAACTAGTGCAGCAGACCACCGTCGAGCCTCTCGATCTGTTGCGAGGCATCATCTATCTCCGCCAGGAAGGACGCCTGGCAGACGCGCTCACTGCCTATGAGAAGGGACTGGCCGATCGACGCGGCGTCACCGCCAGTCCCGCCTGGGTGGAACTGCACAAGCAAGCCGGCGAGATGTATTTGCGGGAAAAGAAATTCGCACAGTCCGCGGACGCCTTCGATCGCGTCAACAAGGCCATGAAGCAGCCCGAGGCGCACGGGCTCGATCCGCAAACGCTGCGGCTCATTCAGGGGGACGCTGAAGCTCTGTGGGCCGAAATGGCCGAGGCCTATCTCAAGGCCGCTAGATTCGAGCCAGCCTCGGAAGTCATCGAGCGCTCGGTCAAATCGAGCGGCGATGAAGGTCTTGCGCTCTATGCCCGGGCTCGCCTGGCAGCCGCGCAGCAGAAATATGACGAGGCATTGCCGCTGCTGGATTCGTATCTGGAGAAGCGGCTCACCAGCCAGGATGAAGCCCCCTACGTGCTGCTGGGTGAAGTTCTCGCAGCCCAGAAACAACCTGAGCAGTTCAAGATCAAGCTTCAGCGGGCGCTGGCTTTGGATGGAGAGAATCTGCCGCTTTCCTTTTTCTTGGCGGCAAAGTATCAGCGAGACGGCCAACTGGCCGAAGCCCGCGCGCTCTACGACAAGCTCCTGGCGCGGAAGCCAAGCACGGCCGGTTTTCGCGGATTGATCGACGTATTGCGACGTGCCGACCAAGTTGGCCCCCTGCTGACCACGCTGGGAAGCGCCGTCGGCAGCACCGGTGGCCTGAGCGTACTGGGTGACGCCAAGTCGATCAGTGGCGACAAGGAATTACTGGCCAAGTTGATTGCCGAGGCCGATCGCCGCCTGAAGGAGAAGCCGGCCGATTTGAAACTGGGACCGCGATTGGCCCTGGCGCTGTTGGCGGCGGATGCCAGGCAGTTCGATGTTGCCGCCAGGTTCTTTGAGTTGGCCATTGCGGCCGAGCCGGAGCAGAAGGGGACGCTTTTATCCACCTGGGGCATGACGCTGCTCGCCAGCGAGCAATATGCCGCTGCCGTGGACATCTTTCAGCGGGCACTGGACGAGCGGGCCGTGCCGTCGGACAACCCGGTGCTCAACTTCTATCTGGCAGGCGCGTTGTCGATGGTCAAACGGAACGAAGCGGCGCTTGTCGCCGCCCGCAAGGCCGTTGCTCCCGACGCATCTCCCGAAATGGCCTCCCGAGTGGCCTGGGTCCATTACCGCGCCAAGCAATATGAAGAAGCTCGCGAGGCATACAACGAGTTGCTCAAGAAGCTCGATCCGGTGCATGACGCACCCGGCGTGCGCGATGCCGTGCGTGAAGCCAGGCTGACTCTCTCACACATCTACGTTCTGCTTGGCGATATTCCGCAGGCCGAAGAATTGCTGGAGCAGGTGCTCGATGAGTTCCCTGACAACATCGGCGTCCGCAACGACCTGGGCTATCTGTGGGCCGACCAGAAAAAGCACTTGGAGCGTTCGCTGGCCATGATCCAGCAAGCGGTGGCCGCCGAGCCCGATAACGCCGCTTATCGCGATAGTCTTGGCTGGGTTCTCTACCGACTGGGCCGCTATGAAGAAGCCGTCCAACAACTCAAGCGAGCCTCGGCAACGGATGATCCCGATGGCGTGGTGCTGGACCACCTGGGGGATGCGCTGGAAAAGGCGGGAGATCATTCCGGGGCGATAGGCGCTTGGAAGCGAGCGCTGGTCGCACTGGAAAAAGAGCCGGACGACAAACGGCGCGATGCGCTGCGAGATAAGATCAGCGGGCTGGGGACAGTTGAGCCGTAATCGAAATTTAAGGCATTAACAACAGGTCCGCCTCGGCAAGGCGGACCTACTATAAGGAGGCACTGCTGAGTAAGCCGGCAGTGGCAACCCGATTAGCGAAGCCAACACGGGTACATCTACACCATCTCAACGACTGCTGTCGCTCGACGCTTACCGTGGCTTTGTCATGCTCTCGCTGGTGGCGGGGGAAATGTTCGTGGGACACGCATTGGGTGTCGGAGCGAAGGCTTCGGGGCATCCGGCCTGGTCCTGGATTCACAGCCTGTGGACGCACGCTGGTTGGGAAGGGGCATTTCCTTGGGACATGATTCAGCCGGCATTCATGTTCATCGTTGGCGTGGCGGTTCCCTTTTCCTACGCCAAACGGAAGGCGATGGGCGAAAGTTATTCCTGGATGCTGGGGCACGCCATCTATCGGGCTATCGTGCTGGTGCTGTTGGGAGTAGTGATCCGCAGCCTGCATAACAAGCAGACTTATTGGACGTTTGAAGATGTCGTTTCGCAGATTGGCCTGGGCTACGTGTTCTTGTTCCTCCTCTGGAACCGGCCTCGGTGGTTACAGGCTGCTACGGCGGCGGCGTTGTTGGTTGGTTACTGGGCGCTATGGCGATACTGGCCGCAGATCATGGGCCTGCCGGAAACCGCAGGGGTCGTCACGGCAGGCTGGCAACAAGCGGGAAACCCTGGCCAAGCATTTGATGTCTGGCTTCGCAATTTGCTGCCGCACGAAAAGCCGTTCGTTAACTGGCCGTACTACACGCTCAATTTCATTCCCTCGTTGGCCAATATGATTTTTGGGTTGATGGCGGGTGAGCTGCTGCAATCCAGCGCACTGCCCCGTCGCAAACTGCGAGTGCTCTGCGTGGCGGGCGTCGCGCTGTCGCTGGCGGGACTGGCGTTGACGTGGATCGGTGTCTGCCCCATGGTCAAGAAAATCTGGACGCCTACATTCGCTCTCTACAGTGGCGGTTGGTGTGTGCTGCTGCTGGGATGGTTCTATTACGTGGTGGACGTGCTGCAGTGGAAGCGGTGGACCTTTCCCGCCGTGGTGTTGGGCGCCAATTCCATCGCCGTCTATATCGTGCTGGATGTGTGGAGCTACTCGATCACGTCCACGCTCCACCGCCACTTTACTTGGTGGGTGCCGTCCCCCTGGGCCGATGTGGCCGCCATCGTACGCAATTTTGCGGGGCTGTTGATCTTCTGGGGGATCTTCTACTGGATGTATCGGAAGAAGATCTTCGTGCGGATTTGACTCGTAGGGTGGGTGCTTGCACCCACGCGGTCGTGAAGGTTGTCGTTTCATGGAAGCTCAAATAGCAATTGGTGGGTGCAAGCACCCACCCTACTATTACTGCCGCACTGCAGTCGACATCTCGCAATACCGTTCCAGCAGCCGCCGATTGTTCTGCATCACTTGCTCGCACGTCGCAAGCAACTCCTCGGCCGACTCATAATCCAGCGTCTGAGCTAATTTCTTGAGTTCATTCGCATCCTCGGGCAGTTCGTCCCGAGCGTCGCTGTGCATCAGCCGCAGGCGTCCTTCGATGGTCCGCAGCAGGCGATAACTGTGATCGAGCGTTTGTTGATCTTCGCGCGCCAGGAAACCGGCACTGGCCAGCGCCGCCAGGGCGCTGAGCGTGTTGGGGCCACGCACATCAGGGTGCTGTTGCCCGTAGCGCAGTTGAAGCATCTGCGTGAGAAACTCAATGTCCACGATCCCGCCGACGCCCCGTTTCAAATCCCCCTGGGCGGCCGACTCTTCCAGCCGCTTGCGCATGCGGAGGATTTCTTCCGCTTCGTCGCCGCGCCAGGGATGATCGAGCGCGGCACGCGTAATCACCTCCAAGGCTCGGCCGTGGATGGTTTCATTCCCCAGCACGATTCTTGCACGGCAAAGAGCCATCCGTTCCCAGAGTTGTCCTTCTCCCTCTGCGAAGTAGCGGGCCAATTCGGGTAGGGAGGTAGTCAGCGGGCCGTTGCGTCCTGTGGGGCGGAGCCGGGTATCAACCTGGTAAAGCCGCCCAAACGGTCCAAGTTGGCTGGCGACCTTGATGAATCGCTGACCAAGCTCGCTGAAGAAGTGGCGGTTCGACGTGACTTCGCCGCTGCGCGAAGTGCGGCGATGTTGCGTGCCGCCGTCGGCCTCGTAAAGGAATACGATGTCGAGGTCACTGTGATAGTTCAGCTCTCGGCCGCCGAACTTGCCCAGGGCGACGACCACGAGTTCACAGATTTGGCCGTCGCGCGGACCCAATGCCACGACCGGCTCGCCAAGCCGGTGGGCCAGCCGCCGATATTCATTCTCCGTGATCTGACGCAGGCAGGCTTGTGCGATGTCGCTCAATGCCCCGGTGGTGGCCTGGATGTCTTCCTTGCCCAGGATATCTCGCACCCCGACGCGCAATTGCTGCGCGTTTTTGAAACTGTGCAGGATCGGTTCTTGGTCTTCAGCCCCGTGACACAAATCGGCCAGCGTGGCGCCGAGTGTGGCCGTGCTGGGCAGCTTGTCGAGCACCAGACTGTCCATCAACTCGTCGATCATACCAGGATTGCTGACGAGGATGCCGGACAGAAAGGGGCTGGTGGCGCACAGTTCCACATAGAGTCGCAATGACGGCGGGTTGAAACTGAACAGTTCCCATAGCACACCCTTGCCTCCGAGTGAATCGCTCACTTTGCAGAGGCTGGTCAGGGTTGAATCGGGATCGACGTGCTGGGCGATCTCGGTCAGCAGCCGCGGAGCGATGGCGGCCAAAAACATTCGGCACCGCCGCGTGGAGAGAAAGCGGATTTTCTCCGTGGCCAGGTCCATCAGGTTGCGATAAGCCTGATCGACGTCCTTGAACCCATAGCGCGAGAGTACCTCGGCAATCTGCTCGGGTGGCGGATCGGGATCGAGCACCAGGTCCACCTCCGGCTCGGAGCGGGCGTCGTCGCCAAACGCATCGTGCAGCAAGTGATCGAGGATTTTTCGGTTGAGTTCCGTTTTCTGCCGATAGTCGGAATCGAAAGCTGCCTCTGCCTTGCGAACGGGCGTGTCGGCATAGCCCAGGCGGATGGCCAGCTTGCGCACTTCGTCCGGATCGCGTGGCAGCGCGTGCGTCTGCAAATCGAACATGATTTGCAACCGGTGCTCCAGCTTCCGCAGAAACACATAGTGCGCCTCAAGGAGGGCGCGTTCCTGGCTGGTCAGGCAGCCGACGTGTTCCAATCGACCCAGGGCCTCGATCGTATTGCCGACACGCAGCTCCGGCAGGTCGCCGCCGTTGAGCAATTGCAGAAACTGAATCACGAACTCGATATCGCGGATGCCGCCGTGGCCTGTTTTTACGTCGTGCTGCTCGGCGCCGGCGTGCCTGGTTTGTTGCTCGATGCGGCGTTTGAGCGCTTTGATACCCACGATGTCGGCCATGCCGAGGAAGCGGCGATAGATCCACGGTTCCAGCCGCTTGAGCAATTCACGACCGAGATCCAGGTCGCCGGCGGCCGGCCGGGCTTTCACATAAGCCTGCCGTTCCCAGGTGCGCCCCATCACATCGTAGTAGCGTAGCGCGCTGTCGAGGCTGACGGCCACCGGCCCGCGGGCTCCTTCGGGGCGGAGCCGTAAATCGACCCGGTAGACCTGGCCCAATTCGGTCTGCTCGGTCAGCAGGCGGACGACGTCACGCACCAGCCGGTCAAAGAACTCCGCGTTGTTCTTGCCGCGCGAGCCGTCGGTGACGCCGTCGGCTTCATACAGTGCGATCAGGTCGATATCGCTGGAGTAGTTCAGTTCAACGCCGCCGAGCTTGCCCATGGCCAACACGACGAAGCGGGCCGGCTGCTTCTCCGGGGTGCGCGGCACGCCAAGCTTGGCTTCAAGCTGTCGCCGCGCGAATCGCACGGCCGCTTCGACGCAGGCGTCGGCCAGATGCGAGATTTGCGCCGTGACCACTTCCAGCGGTAGTTCGCGAACGATGTCGCCATACGCGATCCTCAATGACTCGCGACGCTTGAAGCGCCGTAGGGCCGCCATGGCGATCCGTTCGTCGTGGATCCCCATCAGTTCCGCCACGATGTCACCCACGAGCGCCTCGCGAGCCACCGGCTGTCCCTCGGTCATCCGCAATAAGTCGTAGGATTCAGGGTCGGCCACCAGCAGGTCGCTAAGATGCTGGCTTGTGGAAAATATCTGCACCAGGATCGGCAATGCTTCTGGATCTCGTTCGAACAGCGAACCCAGGGCCAGAGGATTGCGGGCTGCGACGACGAAGCGGGCCAGATTGTTCAAGGCCATGTCTGGATCGCTGAGTTTGGGCAGCCGCGATTCAAGCTGGCTGCACATCACGGCCAAGAGATCGAGCGTGATCCCGGCGGTAGCGATAGCCAGCAGATTGGTTTGGCCGCGCTGCGTATCGCGGACGCCGGCATCGCGGAGCCAACGGGCTCCTGCGGCGGGATCATCGAGGCACGAGCGGAGTTGCGTAATGTCCATGCCCAGGGTTCAAAGATCGCAATGGGGCGGCGGCCAGGCCCCGAGTTGCGTATCCGGGAACTGACACCCTGCACGGCCCGCCGACCGGCAGCGTAGATGCTGCTATCTATGGTATTCGGCGGGGGGCAAATGCTCAACAGGGAGCGCCGGCTGGGATGGGTGATTCAGGCCGATACTGGAGATTTTAGGCTCGATCTCGCAGCACCGACCAGGCGATCCCTTTGCTGTTCTCAGCCCAGCGACGATCCAGTTCTTCCAATAGTCCAGGCTCGTCCAGCGACAATCCTGGAGTTTCAGAGAGGAGCGTATCCATAAGTCGTGTGACCAGGCTCAGTCGTTCGTTGACGGGAAGCTTCAACGCGGCTTTCAGAATATCTCCAACAGCTTTGCTAATGGTACTCGGAGACGATCAAGTTTAACGTGGCTCAATAACTCATGAAGAACACTTTCGCATCTTTAGTAACCACCGAGCTGTGAACAAGACGGTCCAAGAGGCTGCAAACAGCGTCAGCGCGAGGGCGAACAGAGCCGTTATGGGAACGATGGAGGAAACATCGTGATGAAGCAAGGTGGAGAGTCTAAGGTAGGCAGGCACAACGCCCAGAAGAATTGCGACAACAAGCGTCCAGTTGAACATGGCACGCATCGAAAATTGTGGCGGCCAGCGAAAGCACCAGACGAGGCGACCCATGCCGATTCCTGCCCCGATTGTAAGCAGCACGCAGAGGATAGTGTCAATGTATATGGCACCGTAATCGACCTTAATGCCATTTCCATTCAGGTTATTAACGTAATAGGTCACAGGCCAGCCAGCTTTGATAATGGTCCAATAGGAATATTCGGGGGTATGCCTGTAACCTATGACTTCAGCATAAGTCGTCTTGGCAGGAACATGATTGAAGTCACTTGCTCCAAGTTTCTGTGATATAGCCAAAATCAATGCTGTCCACACAGTTGCTGCCAGGCCGGCAACAATCGCAACTCGCTTACGGGTGAAAGGTTTGCGCTGTGGTTCAGTGTATTTGGAAGTCGCCGCGCCCAATGGTTGTGATGTCATTCTGCGCGCTCAATCCTTCCCCTTATGCTCCACATTTTGCCAATAATGCTGAAACCCTTTCTTGCCGAAATCGGGGCTGTTATCTATATCATGGCAGCGACGACAGCTGCGAGTGGAGTTGAGATTGTCCGCTTCTGCCAGTGTCAGCCGCATCTGCGCTTGGAGTTGCTTTTGTAATGCCTTGTTATCGCCGTTTTCGGCGGCCACATGCGCGCTGCCGGGACCGTGGCAATTTTCACACCCATTGCCGGCCAAGTGCGGCGTCTTCTGCTTGCTTTCGAATCCGGAAACAAACGGCACATAGGCTTTGGCGTCCCAGCCGGTTACATGGCAACTGAGGCATTCAGGATCGTGCATCCGGGGCGGAGTGGCTTTGTCCAAGGTGTCCAAGGCATGGGCGTGCGGTGTCTTTTCCCAGATGGCAAACGCCTTAGTGTGGCAATCGGCGCAGGCCTGGCTGCCTACGAACGTGGCCTTCTGCGAATGTTGCCTCGGTAAAACGCCCAAGCGAGCAAAACCTTCTTCGCGCAACTGATCTTGGTAGGTGACCATCAACTGCTTCATGTCGGTCGATGCTTCGAACCGGGCATCCAACGGCACGCGCTGATAGCGCACCGGCCTTGCCTGATCGTCGTAGAAATTAACCACCCCGACGTACATGCTCTTGTGGCTCAGTTCCACAAGTTTGGTTGGCGTGCCGGCGACGGCTTTGAGATCCTTCGACGGCGGGTCTTCGTTGGTGGCGATGACCATCAGATTGAACTGGGGAAACTGCCGGGCGAGGTCTTCCGCTGCTTTCCTGGTTACGCTGTCCTCCAGCTCCCCCTGCCCCGCCGTGGCACAGGGAGCCACCAGCAGCACCAGTTGATCGCACTTCTTTGCCACTAGCTGCGGGACAACTTTTTTGAGCCCTTCGGCAGGACTGACAACGGCCACATCGGCATTTTGGAGCGGTTGATCTTTCGGGGGCAGTGCGACCGACGTGACGCCGATCTTCATTCCACCTTCTTCGATTACGCGAAACGGCGCAGTGAAATCGTTGTCCAGGCCCATTAATCCAACATTGGCCGAAACATAATGCGTTGCCCCGTCGCCGGGGAGCGTAGCCAGCAGATCGGACGCCATGAGTCGCAAGTCGGACGTACCGAGGCCGATCGTGCGATAGCCCATGGTGCGCAGGCCGTCGATGGTTCGCTGATACTTGATCGTCGCTTGCGGCCCTACACGATGGGTCAACTCACCCTGGTCGAGCAGCACCAGCGGCCAGCCGGCCTGTTTCAGTTCGTCGATCAATGTGTGACGGCGGCTCAATCCTCCCTTCATGTTTTCCAACCCGGCACAGCCGCAGGGCTCGATGTAACCTTGCATGGCGCCGGAGAGCAACAAAGCCAGCTTCGGTTTGGGCCAATCGACCAACTGGCCACCGACCTCGTCCACGAACAGCGGGCCGTCGGCGCCGATCACGTTGATCCGCTCTCCTTTGATCTTATAGGCGTGATTGTCCTTGGGCGTTTCAGGATTGCGATTCCACGGCTTGCGTCCCTCGTAGTTCGGCGGCCACTCCGGGACGGCCGTGGGCTGAGGAGTGTGAGTTGGCAATGCCTGCTTGGAGAGGGGCGCCATCTCGGAACAGCCAGTCAGCAGCGCAGCGGCCAAGGAGCAGGTGAAAAGTGCAGTCGAAAATCGGCTCATGTAGGCTCCATCCATGTCAACATTTCACTACTTCTCCACGACCGCCATTCGCACCAGAACCTTCAACTCCTTGTAGCCCGGGTGCGTCGTCTCGATGATGATCTGGCCCAATTCTTGGGAATCGGCGCCCAACAGATTGACGGGTTTCGCGGTAGCCGGCAATACGACTTTCTTTTGCCGTCCCCCGGACCACGGTTCCCAGATCCAGCAGCCGTTTCTTGGGATCAAATTTGTTATAGCCGATAAAGGAAACCTCCTCGCTCACATCTCCTGCCAGCGGGACCGGGATCGGTTCCTTCTGCAGCGTTGTATTGAGCGACAACCGTTGCATCAACGGTCCCACCGGCAAGCCCGGGCGGGCGACGCACTTCAAACGCACCCCCGCCTTGGGAGTCGGTTTGAGCTTGGCGAGTTCCTCCGCCGACATGGCCTGATAGGCGAAACCCAATTTATCGGCGAGCTTGCTGTTCTCCCAGGTGTGCCCTGTAATCTCACACTTGTCGCTTCGGTAGGCCAACAGGTTGGCGGTTACTTCTTTCGTTTCCGAAACGCCTACTTCCTGGAAATTCAAAAAAGGGGGATCCATGCGCCACTCGCTCAGCACCATGCCTTCCACGCTCAGAACCAGCGATTGCCGGTTGGGGTCGTTGGTGGGGATGGTGTAGGTTTTTTTGAGTTCGCCAAAGGCTCCCACAGGACGCCACTCGACGGCTACCTCGGCCGACTCGCCGGGCGGAATCTCCTGCCGCGAGACATTGGCGATGGTGCAAGCACAACTAGCCAAACCCTGGCCGAGCTTGAGCGTGCCCGGGCCGGCGTTGCGCAGGATGAACGTATGGCGACCGACGTCGGAATTATACATTTCACCAAAATGGTGGACGGCGTCTTTGATCACGACGCGCGAGGCGGGGCCAATATTCGGCGACAGCGGCAGGGCGGAAACCGCCAGCGTGGGGGTCGTCTGGCTATAACCAAACTCGGCAATGGCGCTGGCCATGCTGACGGCTAAACCCAGAACAATCGCCAACAGGACTACGAATCCGATGCGCATGGGATGAGACCTCTTATTTGTTCGGCGCCACCACGGCCCCACGCACCAGGATGCGCAGCTCCTTATAGTCAGGATGTGTCGTTCCGATGACGATCTCCCCCATCTCTTCGGGAACGGAACTGAGCCAGGCTTGTTGCTTGGCGGTTTTCGGCAGCACGATCTTGATCGGAACGAGTGCCGAGTTGCCTCCATAGCCGGACTTGGGCTCACCAAACGTGACCTGCAATTCCTCGGGGACAACTTTGTTCACCGTGAACTTCGTCGTGTTCCGGTGGGATCCGACCAGGAGCATCGACATATCGATCTCCTTCGACGTTCCCTGCGGCACCGAGCCCAGATAGAGCAGGTTCATGTCCTGTTTGAAATCGCGAGGGCCCAGCAACGTGATGTCGGCCGTCACATGGCCGTAGATCGGCACGGTGAGCGGTTCCTTTTTCAGCGATGTTTGAATCGTCACCGTTTGCACCAGCGGCCCGGTGGGCATTCCCTTGCGGGCCACGAACGTCAGTTTGTAACCGGACTTGGGGGTGGGTTTAATTGCGGTCAATTCTTCGGGAGAGAGGGCTTCATAGATCAAGCCAAAATGCTCGGCCGTCTTCTTGGTTCCCCACTCGTGGCTCAAGATCTCGCACTTGTCATTTTTGTAAACCAGCAGATTGGCGGTCGCCTCTTTCGTTTCTTTGGCGCTCATGCCATGGAAGCTGATGTTGGGCGGGTCGAGCCTCCAGGGCGCCAACACCTGGCCGTGAACGGTGAGCACCACTGATTGCTTGTTCGGATCATTGGTCGGAATGGTGACAGTCTTGGTCAATTCGCCGAAAAAATTGGCGGGACGCCATTCGACCGTGACTTCGGCGGATTCGCCGGGGGGAACCTGTTGCCGAGATACGCTTGAGATAGTGCAGGAGCAACTTGCGGTACCCTGGCCGAGAGACAAGGTGCCCGGCCCGGCGTTGGCCAGAATAAACTTGTGGCGGCCGACTTCGGACTGGTCCATTTCGCCGAACTCGTGGATCGGTTCTTTGACCACGATCTTGGCCGGTGGACCGGCGTTGGCAGGCAGAGGTACGGCGACCGTCGCCAACGTCGGCAGGGAATTTTCATAACCGAACTCGGCAATCGCACTGGCCATGCCGACCGCTAAGCCCAATACGATGGCAAACACGACGACAAATCCAATTCGCATGGTTTGCACCTCCGAAGGTATCGTGGCCGGCCCCCCTGGGCTGATCGAGCGACGATGATGTTTATTGTAGCGGCGGCGGCTTGGGGCCGTCAATTCTTGGCCGAAATCAGTTGTTGCATCAATTCCGCCGGCGACTTGTCTTTCACCTGCGGATCACCGCTAAGCCGCACATATTTGTAATTCAGCTTGCGATCTTCATATGGGTTGAGCCGGTCTAGACGAAGTGCTTCGGCCGCATTGCGGGCCGCCTGTTCGTCTTCGCCTGCCAGGTGTTCCGCCCAGGCCAGTTGAGCGCGAAGCAGGCTGCTGGCCGGAAAGCGGTTGACGGCTTCGAGATAGGCGTTCGCAGCGCGTTGAGCCAACTCGGGATTCTCAAACTTGCGATAGGCCAGCAGGAACCAATCGCCTGAAAGTTTGTGGGCGTCTGCTGAAGCATGGGCCAGCTTGAGCCAGTTTTCATGGGCCGATTCAAAAGCGTCCTCCCGATCCTCGCTCTGACTTTCCAGCCAGGCGAGCTGGCGCCGCTGCGCCGATTCGCGTTGTGCGAGGGCGTCCCAAGGGTCAGCCTGCACGGCCTCGTTGAGCCAATGCTGTCCGGTGGCGAGGTATTCCTTTTTCTGGGCGGAAGAATCTTGAGAGGTGGCGGCCAATCTGTATGCTTCCAACGCCATGTCGAGCGCCATTCGCGATCGAACGACAGGAGACAGGGCAGTCCACTGACAGGCGGCCGCCAGCGCCATTGCCACCAGAAACGCCACACCTGCCGCGCCGCGGGAGACGGGGAGCTTCACACTATTGGACTCTGCTTGAGTCAGTCCCAAAGCCACAAGCAGCCACAAGCTGCCGGCCACTCCGGGATAACTGATGCCGCCAGCCCCCAACAGGTTCAACAACAGCACCGCCGCACCAATCGCCAACAGCTTGGCTGGCAGTCGTCCACGACAAACCCAGGGCCACAAGCACCAGACAAAAGCCGCACTAAGAACCAGGCCCACGATGATGGCTTCAGGGTCATAGAGTGTTTTGATCACAGGGTTGAAGTATTTTGCCAGCAAGTAGGCCAGTGCCATGCCTAGCGCTGCGCCAAGAATTATTGCAAATGTTCCAGCATGGGTGCCTGGGGCAAGTGGGGCGCCGCCCCAGCCCTCCTGGGGCAGCCCTCCACTCGCCCCAGGCACCCGATCGTTTGCCCCAGGCACCCGATCAGGCCCAGGCACCCGATCGCTCTCTGCAACCATCTGCGATTCTGTGTCACGCTTGGCGACACGCAGAAAAAATCCCGCCAGCGCTACGACCAGTGCCACTGTGGCGGGGATGCCGGCCGTGGACAGCATCTCCAAGAGAAAGTTGTGTGGATCGGAGATCGATTCGCGGTAGTGGGGCTGCATATGCTGCGTGTAGAGATCGCGAAAGTGGCCGGGGCCGCAGCCCAGCAGCCAGTGATCGAGGAACAGCCGCCACGTCGCCTGCCAATATTCGAGCCGAACCACGACCGACAATCGCGGCCCGGCCAAGGATGGCCCATGGGTGGTGAGTACGAGCGTCAGCGCGGCGGCCAGCAGCAAGGCCAGCCCGCCGATCAACCAGCCGCCATACCGGCGCAAGCGCACGCCACCTCCCGTGGCGAGCAGCAGTACCAGCCCAACAGCCGCGGCAAGTTGTGCAGTGCGCGAGTGCGTTTGATAGAGGCAGGCCGCCGCCGCCAGCAGCCCGATGGCCAGCGGTCCCACCACTCGCGCCCGCAACCGCTCCGATCGAACCGCTCCGGCCGCCACGCCTGTTCCCACAACGAGCCAGGCCGCCAGGAAACCCGCCAATGAATTGGTCATCGCAAAGGACGCTGTCGGTTCTGAATTGTTGAACCGGGCCAGAAGCTCCTCTCGCACGGTGGCGCTGGCAAAACCCAGGCCTGGTAGCGGGATATTGGGATCGCGGATTTTCGCCTCGGAAAATTCCTGCCGGTCCCGGGGTAATTCGACCCCAACCTGCCAGCCTGCATAGACCGCTTGGAGGACACAGAGTGTGAGCATGATCGCGACGATGGCCCGGCACTCAACCGCGGTGCGAACAAGCTGCCGCGCTAGTAAAAAACCAACCCCCAAACCGGTCCATTGCCAGACCATGTTGATCGCCGGCCTCGCTCCGTAGTGCAGCGATGCAATCGCGGCGAGGGCATGGAAAACGATCAGCGTCACGACGGCCCACTCGACAAGCCCAAAGCGATGGGCGCTCACGCGTCCTGCGACTGCCAGCCCGCAGAACGCCACGGCCAGCAACAGTGTCAGCGCCACCAGAGGCAAACCGGCTCCGTCAGGCGCGGCAATGGAATCGGCCGGCAGCAGGACGCTTGCCACGATCAGCGCAGAGAGCATCCCCAGCAGCAATGTTCTGGCTCGCTCGGCAGCGGACTGGCTCGTTGGGTTCTTCTGCGTTCGCTTCAAGTTGGCCTCGCCGATTCGTAGGATGGGCTTCCAGCCCGTCCATTGCATTGAAGCACGGGCTGGAAGCCCATGCTACAAATCCTCAGTTACTTTTGCCTCCGCCGACTCTTCAAATCCACCAGGGCTATCGACCCCAACACTGCCGCCACCACCGAGAGCACCACGAATGCGCCTCTGCGATCGACTCGATGCAGCATCAGCGCCCCCAGTCCGCAGATGAGCGTCGCCACCCAGATCACCACCACGGCCATGGTGCGCGAGAGTCCCAGATCGGTCAGCCGGTGCGAGACGTGGCACCGATCAGCGCTAAACGGACTGCGCCCCTCGCGTAGCCTTAGTGCGATGACTGTCAGCATATCGTAGAACGGAACGGCCAGCACACACAACGGAGCTAGAATGGCATGGTCTGGCAGTCCTGGCCCGGCAAATGTCGCAGAGATCGTTGCCGTTGCCATCAGGAAGCCGACAAAATAGCTTCCTGCGTCCCCCATGAACAACCGTGCCGGCGGCGCATTGTGCCACAAAAAGCCCAGCAGGGATCCGAGCAGCACCAGCAGCAGCCCACCGACAAATAGTTGTGGCCCATGCGTGACTGGATTCGGCGCGGTGAGAATCACCGTGGCCAGGATGCCGGCCGCGATGGCCGCGACTCCGGCCGAGAGGCCGTCCATATTGTCGAGCATGTTAAAGGCATTGATGAGCCCCACGATCCAGATGACGCTCAGAGCGCCGGTGAGCCAGGGGGCGTCAATGAACAGGCTCAACCGCCAGTCCGCGATGACCATGGCTGTGGCCACAATCGTCTGCACGAGAAGTCGGAACCGCCAGTCGAGCCGTACACGATCGTCCCATAGACCAAGCATGACCAGCACCGCCCCGCCGGCCATAAGCATCCACAGCTTGCTGGTTTGCCGCAATAGGCCCGACAGGTGGGGCGCTACGAACTGGCGAAGTGCGCCGCTGCCGAGCCAAGCCTCCAGTCGTTGTGGACTTGGATCAGCCGTGAGGTACCAAAGAACCATTTGCCCGGCAGCCAGCGGGAGCAGCACGCCGAGCCAGATGGCAAGTCCTCCCCCGAGCGGCGTGGGTGATTTGTGTGTCGAGTGTCCCCCGGGCACGGCTACCAGTCCCCAGCGGACGGCATTGGCGCGAACCACATAGCCGCCGAGCAAGGCTACCAGAAATGCGGGAAGTGCCGAGCCGACGATGAGCCAGATCAAGGTTCGTTGTCCTAGTGTCTTCGACCGCTCGCCTTTGGCGAGCGGGGGGCGTAAGCCCCCTGTTTCTTCCCGCTCCGAAGTCAGCCCCACATTGTCTGGCAGCACGACGCCAACGGCCGGCTTCCGCCGGCGGCTCACACCGACCGCTCGGCTTTTGCGATTGCCAATTTTCTTTTCAAAGTCGCTCGACACTCCTCAAAGAATGCCTGGTAATCGTCCCGGCGGTAGTCGGCAAAAGTCCACTCGCGCTGCTGCCAACGTCCGTCTTTGTAATACAGCGTAACCTCGGCATAGATTCCCTGTCCAAGGTAGATGCGATGGGCATGGTCCTTGGTCGAGGCCAGCACGAGTTTTCCCAAGCCAATGTAGCCGGGGTCCAGGTTCAACGGCCGCGGTTCATTGTGACCTGAGACAGCTGCGTACTCCGCCTCCCAGGCATTGGTTTGTCGTTTGATCTCGGCCAGCATGCCCGGATCGACTAGCCTCTCAAAGGCCCAAAAGGGTTTGAGCAGTTCCGGGCCCATGGAAGGTGTGTAGTACTCGGTCTCGCGGAATTCGAACCGGGGGCTTTCCAGCGCCAGCGGGCCGAACAAGGCGACAGATCGATCGAGAGCCCATTCGAGGGCTTTTTCGTATCGGCTGAAGGCTGCCAAGAGTAGAAGGACTGATTGTGAGGTATTGATGTCGCCCATGAACGTGGCAACATACCAGATCGGCGTGTGGCACGGAACAATCGCCCCGCTTGATTGCTGCCGCTGCCGAAGCCACAATAACCTCTCCCCTGCCCCACTCTTTCCCGCCCAAAGTTTCCGAGGATTACAGCATGTCTCGCCTGCCAGTCGCTTGCGTCGTCGTTGGCCTGCTTATTTTTTCCACGCTGACCCAGGCCGCCGAATTGCGTCGCTCTCCCTACCTCCTGGAAATGAAACCCGATGGCGTGACCATTCGCTGGCGAACTGATCGTTCCAGCCCGCCTCCAGCCCTGGTGCGCTATGGGTCGGATCCCAACAAACTCGATCAAGCCCTGATGGCCACCGAGCTGCCTGCCGCTTCCAACAATGCCTACGACTGGACCGCCAAGCTGACCGGGTTGAAGCCCAACACGAAGTATTATTATGCCCTGGACATGGCCGGCGTGACGCTGTGTGGCGGTGACGAGGATTGTTCCTTCATCACGTCGCCGCCGGTGGGAGAAAAAGCCCCGCTCCGGTTCTGGTGCCTGGGTGATAGCGGTTCGAATCGCCCGCGCGGCCCTAACACAGACGCGGCGCTGAAGGCTCCGGGGCCAGGCAATCCGTTTCTTGTTCGTAACGGGTTCCTGAAGTTCAATGGAGACAAGCCGATTCGTGGCGGCATCATTCTGCTGGGGGACAACGGCAATCCCCAGGGAACCGATGTTCAATACCAGACGGCGTTCTTTCAGACGTATCCCAAGATTCTCTCCAAAACGGCCCTCTGGCCCTGTGTAGGCAATCACGACATGGAGCGGAACGTCTATGGCCGCACTTTCGCCACGGCCAAAGACAGCGCCACTTCGGAATCGACCAACGAAGGCCCCCACTTTCCGTTCTACTACAGCGCCGACATCGGCAACGTCCACCTAGTGATCCTCGATCCGTGGTGGACCTGGTGGACGCGCAACACTGACCTGAACCACCGCCCCTGGCGGCAGCAGATGGAATGGCTCGACAAGGATCTGGCCGCTACCAAACAAGAATGGATCATCCTGGGCGACCATTTTCCCTGCTATGCCGATGGCAACTACAATTCCGACGGCGAAGGCGGGATGCTCTCGATGCTGCGCAAGGAACTGGTGCCGCTCTGCGATAAGCACGGCGTGGACATGTTTCTGGCAGGGCACGACCATAGCTACCAACGGTCCTTTCTGATTTCCAAGCATCTTGGAGACGGCAAGACATTCGACCCCAAGCAGCATTTGAAGTTTGCTGGCGATGGTCGCAAGGAGCCAATTGTCAAGCGTTTTGGACCCGAGAGCGGAACGATCTATGTGGTCCACGGAGCTGGCGGCGGCGGACGGCCGGGTGGCAACTATGCCCTGCCGGCGATGGTGCCGATGCCTGAAAAGGATGGCAAGGTGCTCCGTGGAATCCAGGGCGCCGGTAGTTTCGTGATTGACGTCGATGGCCTTACGCTCACCTCCTACGCGCTCGATGCCGCGGGCAATGTGCTGGATCAGTTCTCGATGCAAAAACAGCGTTGAGCAGAAACTGCGCAGAGCGGATGGCGCGAGCCACCGGTGGCAGTATGCACTGTTTGCGTTGAATGATTGAATCGACAAATTCCACTTATCCGCTGCCGTAGTTTACCCTAGAATATCTAGGGCGAGAGCCTTCCTTCGGCAAGGTATACGAAAGCATGGAATGCGTCGATCCAGAATTTGCGACTTTCTTGAGTCCGTTTGTAGAAGCACTAGACCAACATGCCTCCGCGGCCTATGGGCTCTGGCCCGATTTGAGGTTGGCCTATTTCAATCCAAGTTGGTTCGCGTTTGCGGCGGCGAATGACGGGGAGCCGGACATTTCTTCCCGCTGGCCGTTGGGGGCTTCAATTGCCGATCTGCCCGCGCCACCCTTGAGCAACTTCTATCGAATATTGTTCGGACGTTGTTTAGCGACGAACTCGCGGCGGGAGTTCGAGTATGACTGCTCCAGTGCCGATGTCGATCGCCGATTCCACATGGTCATACGACCTTTGGGGAAGGCTGCCGGACTCTTGATCATCAATACGCTCCGATTGGAGCATCCTCACGATGAGTCGCTGCGTCCCAAGCACGACGCGATTGAACAGCAATATCGCGATCGCAACGGAATCATTCGCATGTGCATGAACTGCCGCGGCATCAATCGACTCAGCAATCCCGCCGCCTGGGACTGGGTTCCCGCCTGGGTGCGCGTACTTCCCGACAATGTCAGCCACGGGTTATGTCCCGTGTGCGCCAGTTTCTACATGGCCCAACTCAATGATTCCACTGTGAGCATCTGAGGGTGCGCGTTATTGGCCTCTCGTTGACATTTTGCTACACTCGGTTGTTTGCTTCCTGTCCAAAAAATGGAGAACTACCGTGACTCAGCCCACTGAAGGTTCCGGCAAGAACGGTCCGGCCGCCGATAGCCGAAATACGCCTCCACCCGTTGCCATGGAGGCCGATGACAGCCAGGTGACAGCCGCCTATGCCAACTTCTGCCGCGTGATGACCAGGCCGGAAGAATTGATCGTTGATTTTGGGTTGGACACTCAAGCCGGACCCACGCAGGCCCATCCGGTCAAGTTGACCCAGCGCGTCATCATGAACTACTACACGGCCAAGCGGCTGTTGGGTTTGTTGCAGATGACCGTCCAACGCCACGAAGCGACGTTCGGCGTGTTGGAGACGAACATCCAGAAGCGGGTGACGCAGCGCTAATTAAATGGCGAGCGGGCCCCCTGTTTCATCCTGCGACATTTGCCATCCAACTTTACGAGCTAGCACGAAGCCAACGGCCGGCTTCCGCCGGTGGCTCACAGCGACCGCTCGCCTTTCGTGCTCAACCCTCCGACAACGATATTGGTTCGGCTCCGGCTTCCGTGAAAATCCGCTCGGCTATTGCCAGTTGTTCTGCGTGATTTGTTTCATGGGATTCAGCCGCCACCAGGATGCGTCCTTTGGCCACAGCCTGGTCATAGTAATTGGCCAGTTCCTTTTCCACGCCGCGCGTCATCATCGCGCCGATCAAACCCCCAGACGCAAAGCCGCCCCACATCGCAATCGGGGCAGTGGCCAGCAGCGCCAAGCCTCCTGTCGCGACCGCTCCGGCGGCCACCGAGAGCCCTCCCAATACGGCGCCGATCGTTCCTCCGATGAGCGTTGCCGCGGGGGCGTGCATCCCTGCCGGATCCTGGTGCTCGAACGCCTTGAAATGCTGTTCAATGGCCTGATTGGAGCAGATTACCGAGATCGAATCCTTGGTGAATCCCGCTCCCAGCAATTGCTCCACGGCCCGGTCGGCGGCCGCGATCGAGGCAAAAATTCCAACCCGGATTGGCCGCTGCCTCTCTGCGATTCTGTCGGTGGCCTCTTTTCTCTGAAGGTCGTCCATGGTTTTTCCTTCCGTCGAGTGCGGGCTTTCCAATGAGTGCCGTAAGTTCCCCATTACACCCAGATAATTGGGGCAGCGAGTCTCGGGGTCAAGGTTCACGGATTGAGAGGCCTGTTCCCCAGGGAATCAGTCAGCCAGTGAAGACGCCTATTTTACAAACTATTTTGTTGGCCACAACTCTGTACACCTGAATGCTTTAGGCGATTGGCCAAAGAATTTCGAAAATTACGGAGTGTCGCTTTGTCTGTCAGGGACGTTATCTAGTTGACATTGCGCCTTACAATCGTGACGCGGATGCAGGATTTGTGGACGGCACGCTTGTGACAGGTAAGAACGAGCCAGCGATGAGCGACCTCCCTCAGTCTGATACCCAGCACGAAGATGTTCCCTTCATGGAGCTGCTGACGCTCCATCAAACCCAGATTTATGGGTATATCCGGGCGTTGGTTCACGATGCCGAGGACGCGAAGGACATTTTCCAATCGACCAGCATTATCTTGTGGCGCAAATTCGACCAATTTCAGGCCGGCAGCAGTTTCAATCGCTGGGCGTGCAGCGTGGCCCAGTTTGAGGTCCGCAATTTCCTCCGCTCCAAGCGATCGTCCAGGGTCACATTCAGCGATGTGTTGGTGGAGAGCCTGGCGGCCAGCGCTCCTGAAGAGAACACGGCGGTTGCCGAAGCCCGGCAGGCTGCTCTGAAGATCTGCCTCACCAAGCTGACGCGTCCCGACCGAGAGCTGATCGAGACTTTCTATCGAGGCAATCAGCGTGCGGCCGAGATAGCTCATGATACGGGTCGCACCCGACAGAGCATCGGCAATTCGTTGCGAAGAATTCGCCGCGCGCTGTTTGAGTGCATACGCCGCCAATTAGCCACAGAGGGTCTCTAGCCCCGGGCTCCGCCCAGGAGCCTGCCCGGAGCCGCCATCACCATGAACAACAACCCCACGACCCACGACGCGGACAGCAACCAGGGCCGATTCTGGTATCTGATCGACGCCGCCATCAGCGGCAGCCTGGCTGACGCCGAGTTGCGTGAATTGGAAGCGTTGCTGTTGGCTGACCACAATTTGCGTCAACAGTATCTCGAATATGCGCAGCTGCACTACGAGTTGGAGTTCTTGCACTTGGCGCAGCAAGCGGTCGAAGCGGTCAGGAGTCAGGGGTCAGGAGTCAGGGGTCAGGAATCAGGGGTCAGGGGTCAGGGGTCAGAGGCAGGGGCAGGAATCAGGGGGCAGAGCCAGAAGAGAGATTTGCGTCGAGTGCTGCGGGTCGTGCTCGCCTTGGCGCTTTCGCTGCTGGTCCTGGTCGGAGTGGCGGGCTTTGCGATCTGGGGACGTGTTGGGCGTGAGCAGCCGTCCGTCGTCCAAGCGCCGGCGGCCATCGTAGCCACGCTGGTCCGCGACAATGGCGCCCAGTGGGATCCGGCATTTGCTCCGGCGGGAAAGGACTTAACTGCCGCGCAACGGCTGAAACTCACCAGTGGCCTGGTGGAGATTGCTTTTGTAAGCCAGGCCAGGATTATTCTCGAAGGCCCCGCGGACCTCACGGTAGGTCAGCTCAAATCCGAAGACCGAACTCGCAAATCCGGCATCGAGAACTCCTGTTTCCTCGCTTCTGGAATGCTGACCGCCTTCATTCCAGCGGCAGCGCACGGATTTACGGTACACACTTCCCATGGCACGGCGACCGACCTTGGAACAGAGTTTGGCGTCCTTGTAAAGTCGGAAGTCGGAAATCGGAGGTCGGATAGTGAAAAGCCGACCTCCGACCCCCGATCTCCGACCTCGACAGAAGTTCACGTCTTCCGAGGACGCGTCGAAGTCGCTGAAGGATATAATCTCCCTCCCTCAGAAATCAAAAGTCATCAATCAGAAATTCTCACCTCGGGCCAAGCCGTGATGATCGACCACTCCGGCTTGGAACGCCTGCCGGCCGCCGATGCGTTTCGGTTTCGAACTGATGTTTTCGAGGGCCAGTCACGGCAGTTGTTGTTGACGGAAGATTTTGAGTCGATGAACGTCGGCGATAGCGGCCATTCGATCGGTCCTTGGAGAGCTGCATATATCGCGGATCCTCACCAAGTGATACGTGTCGTCGATCCCAGCACGGCCGCCGCTGGCCTCTCCCCCGTGCTTCCCTCCACCAGCCACCGAGCAATGGAGTTCGCCAACACCGGCAAAGTGATTGGCAAACAGCGGCGACAACTCAATGCGATCTTGTCGCGCGATCTCGATTCGAACCAGCTTCCCGCGAGGGGCAAATTGCTGCTGGAATGCGACATCTCGCCACGGACGTCAATCGTTGAGCCGTCGATCTCCATCACGGCGGACCATCCGCTCCGCCTGTCGCCCGGTTTGGCGCTTTCGGAAGAGGCTGACCCGGCTGCGGAGAAAATCCCGTGGGAGACCGACCACTGGTACCGGCTCCGCGTCGTGTGGGACTTGGATGGCGGCGCACCGCGCGGCGCGACCGTCGAGCGGTTTAAGTGGCGAGCTTCTGGCGGCTGGATGCGCGACTTATCGGTCCAACTCCCCGCGCCGAAGCTCGTCGACGCTCCGCTGGGCCAAGTGTGCTTCGGCTTCCCCGCGCCGATCATGGGCAAAGCAGGGGGCAGGTTCTGGCTGGACAATGTGCGCATTGAGGTGATCGCCGAGAAGTGAAGTCACAATGCTTAAGGCCGCTCCTAGGGAGTCATGATGATGCTGAGGACACCCAATCGTATCGCGTTTACGCTTATTGAGCTGCTGGTGGTCATTGCGATCATCGTAATCCTCATCGCCCTGTTGCTGCCGGCGGTCAGCGCCTCGCGGGCGTCGGCCCGGGCGACGCAATGTGCGGAGCAACTTGCCCAGATCGGAGCCTCACTGACCAAGGCCGACATGGCCCGCATGACCGCAGTCCCTTCCCAGTGGACAACGAAGCTGGCTCCCTATCTCGATGACGCGGGCAAGGTGTTGCGTTGTCCAGACGATTTATCGGCAGGTTCAACCACCCCGGTGATCAGCTACGGACTCAATAGCCGCGCGTTTCGCTTTAGCGGCGGCGACAGTCACAAGCTCGTGGCGCTGGATTACAAGGTAGGCGTGGCCAATGTTGTCGGACCCCAGGGGACCGACGACTTCAATGCCACCTCTGCGCCCCGGCATCGGGGGCAGATGAACATTCTGCAAGCCGACGGCAGCACCCAACGCCTGCGGCCCGATCAGCTCGATCCGCGCGTCTGTGAGATTCACGATCGTCTCTGGCGCCCCACACGCGACTTTAACTTGCTCAAGTCCGGCTGCACGGCTGATGCGGCCCTTTCTCCAACGCCTGCCCCCACGAGCACCACCACCGCAGGAGCTACTACAACCACCGGCGGCTCAACATCCACCACAACTACGGGAGGAAGTGCAACCACCGGCGGGACAACTACCGGTGGTACGACCACCGGCGGCACTACCACGGGAGGTGCACCGCAGGGGCCGGAGTGCGATAGTCTCAACAAGGCCATGCTGGCCTACTACTCCTTCGACGATGCGACCGATTACGGCAAAGATTCGTCGGGCAATGGGCGGCATGTGACGGGATTCAATGGTAGCCCGGCGCCGACGGCAATCGCCACAGCGGGGGGCGGGTTTGCGATGCAGTTTAATCGAGCCAATTACTTGGATGTGCCTTATTCTGCTTCGTTGCAAACTTCGTGTCAGACGGTAATGTGTTGGTACAAGCCCTATACCTGGGCGGTGGTCGGCGGCACGACCAACCATGGAGGCATGGTTTGCAATCGAGCCGTCTCACCCACAGCAAGCGGCTGGATTCTCTATCGCACCCCTGAAAACGAGGGAAGCCGAATCAAAATTCAATCGGGCCGTAACGGGCAGGGAGCATTTTGGGACAATCTTTATGGAAGTCCGTTTGTGTTGGAACAATGGCGGCACGCGGCGGCGACAATCAAAGTGACCAATCTGGGCGGCGGTCAGTGGACTGTCGAGAAGCAGATTTACTCTGGAGGCACCCTGGTCGCGACCAACTCCAACATTCCCTATGCGCCCAATCCCGACATGCCGCTACGGATGGGATCGGCCACAGAAGGGGGCGCGGCACCCTCATTTTTCTATCTCGGTGCGCTCGATGAAGTTCGCATCTACAACTATGTGCTGACGCAGGCTGAGATTCAGCAGGCGATGAATCAGTGGACTGGGGGGCCGTGAGAACGGTCGGGCGAACGTGAAGTAGGCGAGCGGGGGGCGTAAGCCCCCTGGTGACCGAATGCAGTATACCAGTAGCCGAAGTCGTGAGACTTCGGTTTTCCCGGACCTCCCGAACTCTTACGAGTTCGGCTACGGGTAGATCATTTTATGCCGAAGGCATTACATCGCCCAGCCCAGCGGTAAGCCGCCGCGAGTAACACGAGCGCCGGTGCCACCCTGGGAAACAATGGAAAAAAACGTCTCCTCCCCTGAGCGTCGGGGGGGGGGCTGGGCTGGGAGATTTAACGCCTTCGGCGTAAGGCACGCGATCGACACAAATCCAACAATGACAACTCCCTCGATAAACGGCCTTCGCCCCGTTCCAAACTCCAAAATGCACTCCATGTTTTTGCGGCACGCTCATTGGTTGAACTTGTTCGTACTATTGCTCCTGCTGCCGGGTTGCCGGCGCAGCGATCATGAGATTTCCTCTGCGCCTGGCGCGGAGGAAGGCTGGGCTCGTCTGCCCGACCAGCCGGCTTTGGAAGTCCAGCGAGATAGCACCCGTGTACTTGCGGCGCGGGTCAGCGGCGGGGCGGCAGTGTCGCTTGTCAAAGGAATGGCCGCGGTCGAAGACAAGATGGTTCTGGAAGTTGCCCCCGGCCAAGTGGTGGTGGTCCGCCAGCCCTCGGCGATTGCGAAAGAAGTTTCATCGCTGGCCCACGTTTACATCCGCGACGGCGAAGAAACGCTCGTGACCACGGAAGGTTTTAAAGGGGAACCTTATGTTGATCCGAAGGATCGGAAGCTTTGCTGGAGTGCCCGGACTTGCGTGAACCCGGCCTGTCCCGGGCAAAAACTGGCCACAGCACAGCGACCGTTTTTATATAGCGTGCGCGTGCCGCAGTTTCTCGTGAATGAAAAAGGGGAAGTCACTACCGACGGCTCGGAATTTTCGTGGCCTTCCGTGGCCTGCCCTCAGTGCGGGCAAGTCAATTCGACGAAGAACTATTGCTCCGACGAAGTAAGTCGTCGGCGCGAGGAGTTGGCAGCCGAGTTGCAAAAGGCAAGGGAGTTACGCGACCAGGCGCAACGGGCATCGCCGTAAGGGCTGGGTGGCATGCCCACGTTTGAGGGAGGTAGTTGATTGGTGTCCGCCGAATTCAACCAGTAATCCGCGGGACTCTCCTCACGTGGGCATGATTTGCAGGTGACAATTGTCCGGCAGCTTCCATGCCCATGCGATCGGGCTCATAGAACCTTCGTAGGTCTGATGCGATCCGTGTAACGACACCGAATCAGGCATGGGCATGGCACCCGGCGTCAACCTAAATCGTTTTGAGTCAGGCAATAGCTTGACCTACCGTCTGGCCTTCGGATGCTTCAGCGGCAGCCAAGCTCCACCCTCGCGGCTGCTGGCTACCGATTGCTCGATGAACAGCATTCCCTCCACGCCGTCGTACACGTTCGGGTAGATCGTGTTGACCCGTTCGATCTTGCCGCCGGTGGAGAGTGTGACCATGTCGTCGTAAGCACTGCGGTAGACGTTGGCAAACGCTTCCAAATAGGCTTCCGGATGGCCGCTGGGGAGCCGCGAGGCGCCTTGCATCGATCCTAGTGCGTACGGTGCGTTTGGGTCGCGCGTGTAGATGGCATGGGGCTGGCCGTTGCGGCGGACGATCATCTTGTTCGGTTCTTCTTGCCGCCACAAGAGCGACGCCTTCGTGCCGTCAATCTCGATTTCCAGATCGTTCTCCCGGCCGTGGCTGATCTGCGAAGCCGTAACCGTGCCCAGGGCGCCGTTCTCGAAACGGATCACGGCGTTGCCATAGTCGTCCAGCGCCCGTCCCTGCTCGAAGATACGAAGCTGAGCGCTGATGTCGGTCGGCAGAACGCCGGTCATATAGCGGGCCAGGTTGTAAGCATGGGTGGCGATATCGCCGAAGCAACCGGCCGCACCGCTGCGCTTGGGGTCGGTCCTCCAGGCGGCCTGTTTCTGGTCCGATAGTTCCAGCCGCGTGCGGAGCCAACCCTGGATGTACCGTGTACGGATGGCGTTGATCTCACCAAACTCGCCCCCGAGGATCATTTCGCGGGCCTGCCGCACGAGCGGGTAGCCGGTGTAGTTGTGGGTGACAGCGAACACGACGTTCGATTTTTCGACCAGTGCCATCAACTCTTCGGCTTCCTTGAGATCCAAGGCCAACGGCTTGTCGCAGACCACGTTGAAGCCAGCCGCGATGGCCGCCTTGGCCACCGGCACATGCATGTGGTTAGGCGTGGTGATCGAGACAAAGTCGATCCGCTTGTCCGCCGGCAGCTTTTTCTCGGCGTCGAACAGTTCCTGATAGGAGCCATAGGCGCGGTCGGGCGCAATGTCATAGTCCGGCGCGGAAGCCTTCGATTTGGCGGCATCGCTCGACAGCGCGCCGGCCACCAGGACGGCCCGGTTGTCCATCACCGCCGCAATCGAGTGGACGCGTCCGATAAAAGAGCCCTGACCGCCGCCGACCAAACCCATGCGAAGTTTGCGATTGAGCGCTCCATTGGTAGCCATGTTCTACTGTCACTCCTGAAAAGGTTGTCGATTAGGCAAACTGCGAACCCTCTTTTTTAGCAGAATCTGGGCCAACGTCCAGGGTTTGCCAAGCAAATGAAAGCCGAAGAATGGGGCGCGATCTAGAATCCTCGGCGGCAGCGCGGTACGATATCCAACGACCGCTCCCCGGTAGGCCAGTGTTCAAGCTGTACTCGCGCCGACCGCGAAGCATGGGCAATCAATCCAAGGAGAACTGGAACATGAAACGGCGTTTCCGTAGAGGGAGTGCCGCACCCTGGGCGATGGGCTTGGCGGCGGCCTCCGTTTCGTTGGCGATTGGGGTGTTGATTGGGGTGCTGGCTATCGGGCGACAGGAGCAACCTCCCCTGCCGGTCTTCGCCACGGCCACGCACGGCCAGGACAACTTTGCCATCTGCACCGGTCAATTGGAGGAGGGAATCGACGCCATCTTTTTCCTGGACTATTTGACTGGGGATTTGCGGGCGGCGGCGCTCAACATTCGCAGCCATCGCTTTCAAGCTTTCTATCAGCGGTCGATCCTTCAGGATCTGGGGGTCAAGGATGTGAAGAACCCACGCTATCTGATGGTCAGCGGCATTGCCGATTTGCAACGCGGCGCCGGCAACCAGCGGTTGAGCCGGGCGGTGGTCTACGTGGCCGAATTGAACTCGGGAATCTGCGTGGCCTACGGGGTGCCGTCGGTCCAAACCAAAACAGCGTTGGGTTTTCAGTCGGCCGCTCCGTTGTTGCCGGTCGATCGAGTGGAGTTTAGAACCGTGAAGGTACGCGATTGACGGGACTGTCCCAGTTTTTGGGAACCAAAAATGGGGCTGTCCCCTTGAGTGAGCGAACCATGCCCAATGTCGAAATCCGAATGACGAAAGAAATCCGAAGTTCGAATAACGAAGTCCGAGGTCAAGAACTAGCCATCGAACTCAATGGCCGGTCGCGCCAGGTTGCCGCAGGCACCACGATTGCGGACCTGTTAGCCGAACTAGGGGTTGAACCACGGCATGTGGCCGTGGAACGAAACCTCGACGTTGTCCCGCGAGCCAGACATGCAGAACAATCCGTGTCGGCGGGCGATCGGATTGAAATTGTTACCTTGGTCGGCGGTGGGTGAGTAATTCCAACACACAACCCAAAGGGGACAGTCCCACTTTTTTGCTCTGCAAAACAATATTACTGCGGCTGGGGCAAAATTGCGACAGTGCTCGAAGCGAAAATCCACATGTCTCAAGCGACTTTACCCGACGCTGAACCCACCTTGCCGCCGGCAGCGCCTTTGAAAATTGGCACCCACGTGCTGCGCAGCCGGCTGATTGTCGGCACCGGCAAATATGCCGACTACGACGTGATGCGGCAGTCGTTGGAACTGTCCGGTGCCGATTGCATCACCGTGGCGGTTCGTCGCGAACGATTGGTGGACGAACAGGGGCGAAATCTGTTGGACTTCATCGATACGCGCCGCTATACGCTGTTGCCCAATACGGCTGGCTGCTTTACGGCGGAGGATGCCGTGCGGACGGCCCGTTTGGGGCGAGAGATTCTCGATGGCCTGGAAAACCCCGGCGCAGACTGGGTGAAGCTCGAAGTGTTGGCCGATACCAAG
Source organism: Planctomycetota bacterium (assembly GCA_021413705.1). Lineage (GTDB taxonomy): Bacteria > Planctomycetota > Planctomycetia > Pirellulales > UBA7805 > JAIOPX01. The sequence goes on from JAIOPX010000105.1 coordinate 35,862, forward strand.
ACGTTGCTCCCCGATCCGGTGGCCACGCTGGAAGCCACGCGGTTGCTGGTGGCCGACGGCTTTCAAGTGTTGTGCTATACGTCCGACGATCCGATCATTGCCCGCCGACTCAAGGAAGCGGGAGCCGCCAGCGTCATGCCAGCCGGCAGCCCGATCGGCTCCGGCCAGGGTGTGCTGAACCCGAACAACATCCGTATTACGCTCGAGTATCTCAAAGAGGGTGATCCCGACTATCCCGTGATCGTCGATGCGGGCGTCGGCACGGCCAGCGATGTGACGATCGCCATGGAGCTTGGGGTCGATGGCGTGCTTCTGAACACCGGCATTGCCCATGCACGCGATCCGCTGAAGATGGCGGTCGCCATGCGGTCCGCGTTGGAGGCCGGCCGCCTGGCCTACGAAGCCGGCCGCATCCCGCGCCGCCCATATGCCACCGCCAGCAGTCCCGACGAAGGGCTGTTCACCGTGCGGCCTCGGTAGGTCAGGCTATTCCCTGACGATTACGTTTTGTTGTCGCGGGGCAGCGTTGGTAAAAAGTGTTGCAGTGAGGGTGCGCCGTTTCTCGTCAGGCAATAGCCTGACCTACGGCAAATGAGTGTGGCATTGACGGCAGTTGAATTCTATGGACATGCTTTCGGCCTTTTATGTTATGCCATTTGCGTTTGCGAACTACGGGCCATGATGGTGTACATCACCGCGAGGGCCAGGATGGAGAATGGCATGGTTGCCATGACCCCGATGCAGCACGCCGCCAGCCCGCCCAGGTTGATAAGCATCAACATCAAGTAGACAAGGAAAATTGCCAGCTTATTTCCCTGGGTGATTTGCCAGGATCCTCGCAGGGAATCCATAACTCCCACATTGCGGTCAATCATCAGATACGCCGCTTGAGAGAAGGCGAACGTCAGGTAAGCAAACACTATCAAGCCCACTACAGCCCCAAGTATCACGCCGACCAGAGCCCCCCCTCCCGGCTCACCCAACGCCGCACCCAGGGCCACTCCTACGCCGGCGGGGATTCCGATGCAGATCCAGAGCGTGACATTCAGTAACAAGGACAGAAGCAACCACAAGCCGACCATGCGCAATATCCACGGCGCGCCGCGAAACATGATGCCGATTTCCGGCGCTTCGCCTTGAGCGACTCGGAGCATGAACAGCATTTGCCCCACGTTGAGCCAGACCATCAGCGGTATGGCTATCAGGACAGCCAAAAACAGGATGATGACGGCAAGAATCGGATCGATTTGCGCAGCGACGCCGATGAAGACCTGCAATACCATACTCACCAACTGTTGGACGCCGCCGGGGATGAGGGCGGCAACCAAGCAGAGTCCCCAATGAATCTTGAAAATCTCCCAGGTTCGCGAAAGAACATAGCCAGCCTCAAGCGGCCCACCGACCATGTCAGGGATGGATGAGGTTGGAACGGTGGAAGGCACGGGAGACGCATAGGGATTCTCTTCGGCGCCATGAGGTATCGCAGATGGAGGTGGAGGAACTACTGAGAAAGGTGACGGTGTCGGCGGCTGAAGGCCATCGCCATTTGGCGCAGTGACAACAGCCGAACACTTGGGACAGCGCACGGATTTGCCTGCCGCTGCCTCTGGCACGCGCAACATGGTCTGACATTGAGAACAATTAAATTCAATGGACATGGCTTGGCCCTCAGTGCCAGATGGAGATGACCTCGATTCCTGCTCCGTGCGCAAGACTCGATGTTAAAGGATCTGATTCTCCGAGGAAGTCCCTTCGGATACCAGATGCAGATAGGTTACCGCAAAACCGAGAACACCAAATGGAATCGTAAACAGCAATCCAATACCGCAAGCAAAGACGCCCGAAAGCATTGCCAATCCCATAACAAAATAGATGAGAAACAGCATCAGCATGTTGCCGCGGGTCAGCCGGAACGACTCTTTGAACGCTTCCAGGAAACCAGCATTGCGATCGACGAATAGATACATCACTTGAGACACTGCGAGGCCCAGATAGAAAATGGGGATGATTATCAAAATCATGCCAACCCACATTCCGATATCCGGCTTGCCAACAATCATGCTGGCCACAGCCGCGGGTATGCCGAAGAGGATGAGCGCCAAGCCAAAAAACACGAGATAGATTACCAAAATGAAAGCCACTCCGCGCAATACGTAGGGACCGCCACGGAATAAGTCTGCGATGTCCGCTTTGCCTTCCCGAGCAATGCGAAAAATAAAAATAATCAATCCAAAGTTGAGCCACTGCTGAAAAGCCAACTGAGCGACCAATGTGATGATGATAGTGCCGATGATTAAGGACGGAGCCCGGGTGACAGAGGCCAGCATCGGCATGATTTGCCCGGCCACAAAACTGAATCCTTGTTGCAACAACCCGGCAATCAAGACTCCCAGGATGCACCAACCTAAGAGCTGCCTGGTAATGTACAAGTTCCAGGTGTGGGAAAACACTCGGCCGAAATCCAACACACCCGGACGCAAGGGAGCAAACGATTCTGGTGGATGCGCCGCCATGGCAGGAGATGCATAAGGATTAATCTCGGCGGAAGCCCGCGGAGAATGGTTCGTTTCATAAGCGAGCCAAGGCGTGGATGAAAGAGGAGAAGGGTTGTTGGGTGCGGGAGTCGGACTTGGCTGGGACGCGTTTGGGGTGGCCTGAGGCACGGTGACCGTCATGGAGCATTTTGGACAGCGAGCCTCTCGTCCAGCGACATCATCGGCCACGCGGAGACGGGTTTGACATTGCGGACACGCAAATTCGATTGGCATGGTGATTAGCCCCGGAGGTGGAGTGGTTGATCCATGAGGAAAGGAATCGTTCAGCAGATTATCACACGTTTTGGCTGTCCGCCAGCGTATCGTTAAAATTTCGTAGATCATGCTTGGGGTCTACGAGGCACCATCTATTGGCAGCCTGTGGGAACCTTGAGTTCCGGTCGCGGCTTTTTGTTCTCCGGCTATGCTGTTAGGCTGAGGGTGGTATTCTTCATCCAGTGCTACGGCTCTCATGCTCAACTCCTCCGATATCTTGGGCCCGCAGGGGCGGATTGCAGCTCAGTTGCCGCATTACGAATCCCGGCCGGAGCAGTTGGCCATGGCGGACGCGGTGGGCAAGGCCATTCGCGATCGCCGGCACCTGATCGTCGAGGCGGGCACTGGCGTGGGTAAGAGCTTCGGCTATCTCGTGCCCGCCATCCTGGCCGCCACGGAAGAAGCCGAGGGCCAACCACGCAGGTTAACCGACGACGATGAAGACGACACACCACGGCGGCGCGTCATCGTGTCGACCCACACCATCAGCCTCCAGGAACAATTAATCGCCAAAGATTTGCCGCTCCTGAAACAAGCCATCCCGCGCGAGTTCACGGCGGTGCTGGCCAAGGGGCGGTCGAACTATTTGAGTCTGCGTCGCTTGGAGGCGGCACGCGAGCGCTCTACCTCTTTGTTCAACGATCCCGCTGAGTTTGAAGCGCTCCGTGCATTGACCCAATGGACGCAAACCACCAGCGACGGCTCGTTGGCCGACTTGCCCTACCGCCCCGTTTCCACCGTCTGGGACGAAGCCCGCAGCGACAGCGGCAATTGTCTGGGCCGGAAGTGCCCCCAATATGGCAGGTGTTTCTACTTCAAGGCCCGCAAGCGCATTGAAGGGGCCGAGGTGCTGGTGGTCAACCACGCGCTGTTCTTCAGCGATCTGGCGCTACGCCGCGCGGGAGTCAGCCTGCTTCCCGATTACGATGTGGTGATTTTCGACGAAGCCCACACTCTGGAAAGCGTGGCCAGTGACCACCTGGGTTTGGGCATCTCCTCCGCCCAGGTGGAATATGCACTGAATAAGCTCTACAACGACCAGACCAACAAGGGGCTACTGGTTCCTTTTAAGCTCAAGGAGGCCGAGGAGCAAGTTGTGAATGTGCGGTACGCGGCCAGCGAGTTTTTCGATAGCGTGCTGGATTGGCGACAATCGTATGCGGCGGAGAATGGCCGCGTCGCTCTGCCCGATTGTGTGCCGAACGACTTGAGCCCGGCGCTGAGCATGTTGGCTGGGATGCTCAAGCAGGCAGCCGCCAGGATCGAGGACGAAGTCAAGCGGCAGGATCTCAAATCTGCTCAGGAGCGTCTCAATGGGTTGGCCGGCGAGATTGAGCAGTGGCGGAAACAGGTGGTCAAGGGGGCCGTATATTGGATCGACGTGGCGCGGTCAAGGCGCGGACGGCCCAAGGTGTCTCTCTCCGCCGCGCCGATCGACGTGGCCCCGGCGCTGCGTGAAGAGTTGTTTTCCAAAGTACCCACCGTGGTGTTGACCAGCGCCACGTTGGCGGTGGGCAAGCAGCGCTCGTTCGAGCATTTGCAAACGCGAGTCGGCCTGGATGAGTGTGATACCCTGCAAGTGGGCAGTCCGTTCGACTATCCCAATCAGGCCGAACTCATACTGCTCCAAGGCGCGCCCGATCCGACCGCCGACAAAGCCGGCTTCGAGCGTCTGGTGCCCAAGCTGGTCCGCCGCTATGTGGAGCGAACCGACGGCCGAGCATTCGTGCTCTTCACCAGCTACGACCTTCTCCGCCGCACGGCCACGGCCCTGGCCGATTGGCTGGCCGAAAGCGGCTTGAATCTCTTGAGCCAGGCGGAGGGGCTACCGCGCAGCCAGATGATCGAGCAGTTCAAGGAAAACCCGCGCAGCGTGTTGTTTGGCACCGACAGTTTCTGGCAGGGTGTGGACGTGCCAGGCGACGCGTTGGTCAACGTGATCATCACCAAGCTCCCCTTCGCCGTGCCGACCGAGCCGCTGGTCGAAGCCCGACTGGAAGCAATCCGCGCTACCGGCGGCAGCCCCTTCAATGAATATCAATTGCCCGAGGCAGTGCTAAAACTTAAGCAAGGTTTCGGCCGCCTGATCCGCACTCGCCGCGATCGGGGGATCGTGGTTGTTCTCGACCCTCGGATCAGCACGAAGCCCTACGGTCGCGTATTCCTCGATTCCCTGCCGCCGTGCAAAATCACGCGAGAGAAGGCCGAACCGTAGGATGGGCTTCCCAGCCCGTCACTAGGGGATCCAGTTGGTGCCACCCACCTCCGCTGCTAAAATAGACCCATCCCCACAACTCCGCTATCTCACCACCCTCCTGCCCCATGCCCCGTCGCCAGCCAGTAGGCATTGATCTAGGAACCACCTACTCGGCCGTGGCGACGCTCGACGCCAACGGCCGCTCGGTGATGATCCGCAATGCCGAAGGGGAAGTCCTCACTCCCAGCGTCGTCCTGCTGGACGCGGACGAAGTCGTGGTCGGCAAGTTCGCCAAACGGGCGGTTGCCACCCAGCCCGATCGCGTGGCCGAATGCGTGAAGCGCGATATGGGCCGGCCGCTCTTCTCGCGCACCGTGGCGGGCCGCCAGATGCCGCCGGAGGTGTTACAGGCGTTTATTCTCAAAAAACTGCGACACGATGCGGGGCCGGAACTGGGAACCGCCGGGGTCGTGATCACCGTGCCGGCCTACTTCGACGAACCTCGCCGCAAGGCCACGGCCGACGCCGCCGAAATGGCTGGGCTCGACGTGCTGGATATCGTCAACGAGCCGACGGCCGCCGCTTTGGCCTTCGGCGAGCAACTGGGCTACCTTTCGCCGCGCGGTGAGTTTCGCGAACCGATCACTGTGCTGGTTTACGATCTCGGTGGCGGAACATTTGATGTCACTTTGATCTCGCTGGCCCCGGGTGAGTTCCGCACCTTGGCAACCGACGGCGACGTGGAATTGGGGGGCCGCGATTTCGATGAGCGATTGGCCGCCCACATTGCCACCGAGTTTCGACAGCGGAGTGGGTTCGATCTGCGTCAGGAACCGGCCGCCTGGAACAGTCTCATGGCACTGGTCGAGCAGACCAAGCACACGCTCAGCAGCCGGGAGCGAGCCGTGATGCACGTCGAGCATGGCGGCAAATCGGCCGAGGTTCCTGTGGTCCGCGAGCAATTTCAACAACTGACGGAAGATCTGCTGGAGCGCACCGCTTTCACCACCCGGCAGGTGATCGCCGCCGCTGGCGTTCAGTTCTCCGATATCAGCCGCATCCTGTTGGTCGGCGGCAGCACCCGGATGCCGATGGTTTCCGGGATGCTCAAACATTTGACAGGGATGACGCCCGATATTTCCCTCAACCCTGACGAAGCCGTCGCCCGGGGCGCGGCCATTTATGCCGGTTATCTTCTGGCTCAACAGAACGATGTGGGCACACCGCCGGCCATGTTCAAGGTGACCGATGTCAACTCTCACAGTCTGGGCATCCAGGGCATCGATCAGGCTACCGGCATCAAGGAGAACGTGATCGTCATCCGCCGTAATACGTCGCTGCCTGCGAAGGCCACGGAGCGCTTTGCCACGCAGACGGCTGGCCAGCGATCGATTGTGGTTCAAGTTCTGGAGGGAGAGAGCACCCAGGCGCACCTTTGTTCGCGAATCGGTCGGAGCGTACTCCGCGACCTGCCGCCTGGACTGCCCCAGGGTTCTCCCATCGACGTAACATTCGAATATGGCATCAACGGCCGGCTCAACGTGCGTGCTGGTGTGCCGGGTTCGAACCATGGACTAGTGATCGAGCTGGAACGCGAGCGAGGGCTCGACGACCAGCGTCTCCATCGTTGGAAGCAGATTCTGGCCGGCAATGAAGATGGGGAAATGGACCTGGCCAAAATGCTGGCCGAGGCGTTGCAATTGACCCCGCAGAGCGATCCGGCTTCAGCAACCGCCCCTGTTCTCGGAAACGTCGAGCCGTCCCAGCCCGCGGCAACTACCGCCATGCCGCTGCCGGCGCAGGAGAGGCCAATCCAAGCGGGCAAATTCGACTCGCCGCAGACGTCAACCGCTTCCCTGCCGCTGGCTGGCGTTGGCACGCCCGGGGGGACGGCCGCCTGGAAAATGCCAGTGGAATCCGCTGCGGAATCCGCGCACCAGGAAGTATCGCAACGTGCGGACCGCGTGGTGACATCTCCGGGAAAAAAACGCGGCCAACGCCGGTTTCGCACGCTGCTGAACCTGGTCGGCCATGTGGTGGCATCGACGATCGGTCTGCTGTTGGGTTACATTATTCTCTGTAAGATCCGTCCGGAAGCGGACTTTTTGGGCTGGTTTAAGTAGTAATCTCGGCGAGCGGGGGGCGTGAGCCCCCCGTTCTCCTCACGGCAAAGTAACAGGGGGCTTACACCCCCCGCTCGCCAACGAGTACATCATGAGCAAAACACCACGCAAAGCAGTTGGCATCGACCTAGGCACCACCTATTCGGCCGTCGCCCATCTGGACGACACGGGCCGACCGGTGACATTGGTCAACGCAGAGGGAGACTTGATCACTCCCAGCGCGGTGCTGTTCGAGGGAAGCAATGTCGTCGTCGGCAAGGAGGCACTCAAGGCTTTGGCGACCGAAGCCGATCAGGTGGCCCAGTGCGCCAAGCGCGATCTTGGCCACCGCGCGTTCCACAAGACACTCGAAGGACGGCAGTATCCGCCCGAGGCCATCCAGGCCTGGATTCTCAACAAGCTCAAGGTAGACGCCCAGCGGCAGATTGGCGACTTCAAGCAAGTCGTGATCACGGTCCCTGCCTATTTCGACGAAGTCCGCCGCAAGGCTACGCAGGACGCCGGCCAGATGGCTGGGCTGGAAGTTCTGGACATTATCAATGAGCCCACCGCGGCGGCTGTGGCCTTCGGGTATCAGCACGGCTTCATGAACGCGGACGGAGAAGGCCAGAAACAGCAACGCATTCTGGTCTACGATCTTGGCGGCGGCACGTTCGACGTTACCATCATGGAGATTGGCTCTCGAGAGTTCACGGCGCTGGCCACCGATGGCGACGTGCTGTTGGGGGGCCACGATTGGGATCAGCGGATGGTCGATTTCGTAGCGGAAGAGTTCATTCGAACTCACCAGCTCGACCCGCGCGAAGATGCCTGCACGGCCGGCCGATTATGGCGCGAATGCGAAGACGCCAAGCGCACCCTCTCAGCCCGCATGAAGGCGGCCATTCCGTTCGACTACAAGGGTAAAGCCGTCCGCGTCGAGGTGACCCGAGAAATGTTCGAGGACTTCACCCGCGACCTGCTCGATCGAACCGAATTCACCACGCGGCAAACGCTGCAAGCGACCGGGTTAGGGTGGAAAGACATCGACCGCGTACTGTTGGTCGGCGGCAGCACGCGAATGCCGATGATTCGCGCAATGCTGGTGAAGCTCTCCGGCAAAGAGCCCGACTCATCCGTCAGTGCCGATGAAGCAGTTGCTCACGGGGCGGCGCTGCGGGCGGGACTGATTCAAGCCAAGCACGACGGCAGCCCGCCGGCGTTCGCCATCAAGAACGTCAACTCCCACAGCCTTGGCGTTGTCGCTACCGACGCCAAGACGGGGCGCCTCCGCAATGCCATCCTCATTCCGCGCAACACGGGCCTCCCCGTCAGCGCCCGCCGGGTTTTCAAAACACAGCGAGCCGGGCAGAAGTCGATCCTCGTGCAAATTGTCGAAGGGGAGAGCGCCTCGCCGGAAGACTGCTCGCAGATCGGCAAGTGTGTGGTGCGCGACCTGCCCGAGACGCTGCCGGCCCAGACGCCCATTGATGTTCGCTTTCGCTACCTGGAAAACGGCCGATTAACGATTACGGTGAATGTGGAAGGAACCAGCAAGGAGCTGAAGCACGAGATCGCCCGGGAGAACAGCCTCAGCCAGGAGCAGATCGAAAGCTGGCGGCAGTACATCACCGCCATCAGCGGCGGCGCCACGCCTGTGGTGGCGGACGGAGGCCTGGCGGTGAGTGACTCGAAGGTGCTGGGCGAAGCCCCCAGCCCCAGCGAATCGAGCACCTCGGGACTTAAAAGGGGTGACAGCGGCAGACAACGCTGGGCGTAAAGTATCCCATTACGCTCCGCGTGATGCTTCATTCATGTTGATGGTTTCGTTCAAATTCGGCTTCCGGCCGTGCCATCGATTCGATTTCAGATTTCCTTCTCCAGCATGCTCAGTAGTTTTTGAAGTAGTACTGAGCCACCTTCTGAGCAATCGCTTGCCAACGAGTATCGCCCGTTGACTGGGCGCTGCAACTGAAAGTGGTAACGGCGTATTGCCAGTTGACGTTCTTAATGGTGCCGCTTGGCCCGGTCTCAACGCCGGTTCGAGTATTGCCGTCCGTCGAAATGAGTCCGCTGGAAAGAACTCGCGATTGTTCCCAGGCCAGCCCCTTGCTCAGCATGGTTTTGACTGCCGACGTCGTAACATCGTTGGGGAAGTAGGTGGCCCACAATTGAGCGTAGGTAAGGCCGACCGCTTGGTAACTACTGTCATATCCGCCTGCTTCAGGATTCACTCCATTGGTCCATTGCCATGAAACGCCCTCTTTGATCTGAGATCGCGCCAGGCTCGACAAGAGAGTATTGCCTCCCACCAGCCGACTCGTTAATCCCATTGCCGTGGCAACCAGGTAGCGACGGTGCGTATACGGACTGTTGTTGGAAATACCTCGGCTCCACACCTCCGGCCGGGCCATCCAGAGCGCCGCCTTGTAGATTCGGTTTTTATAGATGTCGATCTTGGCTTGATACTGATCGGCATAGGGAGATTGTTTGAGCAGGAGACAGGACCGGGCCACGGCCTGAACAAAAAACGAGGTGCTGTGAAATGGGTCTTGAGTGCCTGTGAAACTGCCGTCGGCCGCCTGTTGTTTGAAACCCCAATCGAAAGCCTTGAGGCCAGCCGCTATCTTCGCTGGATCGTTGTGGAGGAGTCCGTCGATGATCAGGCACTCTCCGTATCGCTGTTGCTCAATATACCACTTGGAGGATGTGCCCTGCTCCCACTTGGCATTCACTCCCCAAGCTCCGCTAGAAACCATCTCGTCCCAGGTCAAATCACCGTAGACGGTGTTCGCCAGGAGGTTTGCGGACAGAAGTTGGAGATCATTGAGCGAGCTCGCCGAAGTTGCCGCGGAAATCTTGGCAGTGGTCTTCGAGATCAGGGAATCGCCGTTCCTTCCCGTGACCTTCAGTGTGACGGTATAGGTTCCCGGGGCAGCATATTTGTGGCTCGTCGTGGCACCGGAAGCCGTGCCGCCATCCCCAAAATTCCAAGCGTAAGTGAACCCGGCATTGGAATCGAGCATCCCATTGTCGCGGGCCAAGGCGGCAAAGGATACGGACTTGCCAGCGGCCCCTTGGTAGGGACCAAGAATGTTCACGCGCAACGGCGAGTCCACGGCCGTGATCGTGACGGCGCTGGTCAAGCTTTTAGCGCCATCCTTGTCGGCGACGGTCAGCCTGGCGACATACGTCCCCTCGTCGTCCGGCTTGAAAGTGAACTTTGTTGAACCGCCGGTTGAGGAGGCAAACGGACTTCCATTTTTGGTGACCGACCAGGATGCCTGAAACCCGGCGGTGACGTCGGCCGCGCTGGGGTCGCTCACGCTGCTCGACAAGGTAATGCTGGATCCCTCGCTGATTTCTCCGACAGGAGCGCCTTTGAGGCCGATGCGCGGCGCCACGTTCTTCACGATGACGGTCGAGACGGCCCGGCCAACTCGGCCCTGGGAATCTGTTGCGGTCAACGTGACAAGATAGGCGCCATCGTCGGCATATCGATGTTTCGTGACTAAGGTTCCTGTGGCAGTTTTACCGTCTCCAAAATCCCACACATACGATAAGCCTGTCGGATCGATAGCCGATCCTTTGAAGGTCAACTCGGAACCTTCGGAGCCAACTTGATCAGGGCTGATGGCGACGCTCGGCGCCTGTGAGGTCGTGCTCACGACATCCAGGGCACTGATCGCCCAACGCACGGTGACCCCCCCGCGATCTACGAGCCTCATCGCCAGCTTGCCATCGGTCACTTCCACGCGGTACGTGGGACGGTAAGGGCGCCCCGCTTCAACGGTGATGTTGGAGGCCACCTGCTTGCCATTGAGATAGATATCCATGTGGTCCCGCAACATTGCGTTATCCCCCATGGTGGGAGTCACCAGATAGTCGCCGTTGGGAAGGTCCAAGCGAAAGGTACGGTCTTTCCCGGCGTGTAAATCGCTCGTCAGCGAGGTTCCGCTGCTGCGAAGGACTTCCCGCACGCTGCTCGGGTCTGTCCAGCCGTATCCAGTCGCCAGGCTGTAGCGGGTTACGGGGACGCTCACATAACCGCTACCCACCGAGGACGAACTGGTACCGAAATCGAGATGGTATGCCGCCATCATCCTCCGCGGCTCCAACTCATCCAACTGGAGCCGCTGTGAAAATGGGCGATTTCGGGGGCGCAGCGGTTTGCGACACCTCTTGAGAAGCTGAAAGATGCCAGTAAGCCAAGCCACAGTGACAGAATCCTCGCGAAATAGGTTGAAAGTCGCGGTGAGCCCACTGGAGGTGCGTCAGCAAGGATGAGAACTCGGGGGAGCCAATCGGCAAGTTTGCAGATTTCGCTGCGACCAAGGAGAAGTGAATCGGTGCGATAGCGCTGAGAGAAGTACGACCTGAGTTCGCCGAGCCCGTTTCGGCGGGGGCGAAGTGTAGGGAGGAGCATCTGGAAATCGCAAGAGCAACTGCACGCTCCAAACCGAGCGCCAGCAGGGACGGTCTCCCCGACTTTTTGGGGGCATTAGCGCGCACGCAAGCACGAGACATCGAGACAGCACGGCATCCATTGATGCGTGTATGACTATGCTCCACTCTGTACGATTTGCGTCACGATGATTGAACAGTGAATGAAGATTGTCAGTGATTTACGCTGCAGCGTGAGTCCGAAAATCAGCGGCACACCTTGCCCAGTCGTAACGCAGAGGTTGCTGCCAATACTAGCTGTGATGTGAAACACATCAGCGAACGAGTGACGTTTTGGAAACCGAACCGGTTTCTCGGAGATCAATTCCTGCAACAAGAAAAGAAAAATTTTGTGGATTTGTTGATGTTACGACAGTTGGCATGTAATTCGCCTTGCAGGGTGGACCAATCCCGCAAGGGGGCTGCACTCAACGGAACGGAAAATCCATGACTCCTCCATCAGTCTTATCGCCAGCGCCGAAAGCATCGCCTGTCGCTGTCAGTGCTACGCAACAGGGAAAGAGAGAGTTCGATGCAATTCGTCGTCGGACCGATGACGCCCCAGTCGTCAGCAGGATGTTGAGTTTTGTGATCCCCATCAAGGATGAGCAAGACTCGATTGTGGACCTCTACTGCCTGATCGAACGCGAGGTCGAAGCCAACTCCGCGTTTGAGGTGATCTTCGTGGACGATGGCAGCCGCGACGGCTCCTGGGAGATGATCTCGGAGCTGGCTCTGGCCAAGCCGGACCATGTGCGGGGAATTCGGTTTCGCCGCAATGCCGGAAAAGCGGCTGCTTTGAGCGCCGGTTTTCAGTCGGCCCGGGGGAGCGTCGTGTTCACGCTCGACGGCGATCTTCAGGACGATCCTCACGAAATTCGCCGCTTTTTAGCCAAGTTGGACGAGGGCTACGACCTCGTCTCTGGCTGGAAAAAAGTGCGCCACGACCCCTGGCACAAGGTCTGGCCAAGCCGCGTTTTCAACCGCATGATCAGCCACCTCGGCGGGGTTCCGTTGCACGACCACAACTGTGGATTCAAGTGCTACCGGGCGGAAGTGGCCAAGAATTTGGCGGTCTACGGCGATTTGCACCGGATGATACCCAGCCTCGCCGCCATGCAGGGATATCGTTCGACAGAAATCGAGGTTTTGCACCATCCGCGACTCCATGGCACCAGTAAATACGGTGTCGGCCGGTTTCTGCGCGGATTTTTTGACATGCTCACGATCTATTTCTTGCGGCATTTCAGCGAACGCCCTGCACATTTCTGTGGGGGGGTGGGAGCCGTCATGCTGCTTATGGGAATTATTTTGTTTTGCGGTGTGCCACTGGCGGGAGCGGAATCGCCCCGCCTGGCAGCCGTGGGAATGGGAGCGGCGCTGCTCGCCGCCACTCCCGTCATCTGGACCTTGGGTTTTATCGCGGAACTTCTCAATAGGAGCACGTTGCACCGGCAACGAAAGCTGCCGATCTGCGAAGACACCGATGAGCCCATTTCGTCCATCTGACATTCCTATGTATCACACGCACATGCGAGACAATCATGTATTCTCCTGTTGGAAGCACTCAGGCTGTTCGTTCGCTGCGCATTTTGGTCATCGCCTCCACTTATCCGCGCCACGAGGATGACTACGCAGTACCCTGGCTACGCACCTCGGTTCAACACCTGGTCGAGCGAGGTCATCGGGTGTCGGTGTTGGCGCCATCCTATAAGGGACTTGGCAGTCACCAGATTGATGGAGTGATGGTCCACCGTTTCAGGTATGGCCCGGCGTGTTGGGAGCAGTTGACCCACGAAGAAGGTGCGCCGAGCCGGATTCGCAATCATCCTCTCTACCAATTGATGGGACTGCCGTATGTTTGCCTGGGTTTGCGGGCCGGGTTTCGCCTTGCTCGCCGAGAACCCTTCGACATCGTCCACGTTCACTGGCCGTTTCCTCACGGCCCGATCGGACTTGCGGCTGCCCGCGCATGCGGGGCCAAAGTAGTCATGACCTGCCACGGGGCAGAGTTCGCGATGGCCCGCCGAAAGCGTTGGACGCGCCCGCTGCTGCGACACTCGTTGCGGCGTGCCGATCTTCTCTTGGCCAATAGCACAGACACGGCCAAGCATATCGAGAGTCTAAGCGGATGCAAGGCGGCTGTTCTCCCCTTTGGATCGACGGTCGCAGCGGCTCCGATTCTCCCGCCTGAGAATGAAACGCCAGCCCTCGTCGCATCCGAGCACCGGATCTCGCGAGTTCTCTTCACGGGACGGTTGATCCAGCGCAAAGGGGTGGAATATCTTCTCCGAGCTGTCCCGTTGATACTGGCCCGGCGACAGGCCGAGTTCATCATTACCGGCGACGGTGATCAACGGGCGAGCTTGGAGTCTCTTTCCCACGCGCTGCACTTGGACGACTCCGTGCGATTTCTGGGGTTCGTCACCAACAAACAACTCGAAGCCCAATATGCGAGGTGCGATGTCTGGGTTAATCCATCCATTATCGACGACAACGGCGATACCGAAGGCTTGGGAGTGGGAGCCATCGAAGCGTATGCTCACCGCAAACCGGTGGTGGCTTCGGCCGTAGGCGGAATCCCAGATGCGGTCCGGCACGGGATCACCGGGCTCTTGGTTCGCGAGAAAGACTCGCGCCAGTTGGCAGATGCGATCGTCACGATTCTGGACGATCCCGAGCGTGCGACGCAGATGGCGGACGCAGGTTTTCGGTTTGCGCAAGAAACTTTCGACTGGTCCAACCTGACGCGACGGTTGGAAGATATGTATTACGAAACGCTCGCAGAAAAGCAGCCTGCCGAGCGGCCTGTGCGTTCGCGTTTTTCTCTGTTACGCAAGCCGTTTCTCTATCCCTCATCGCGGGGCAATCTGGCTTGTGAAACGTCCGAAACCCTAGAGGCCATCGACCCATGAAGCCACAACACGCGCGCATCGTGAAAATAGCAACTGCAGTCGCCATTGTTGCCAGTGTCGCGGTATTTTTGCTGCCGGCAGCGATGACGCTGATGGAGCAGTTATCGGGGCGTTTTGCCGACTTCCGCTGGATGTCGCTGGGAATTGCTATTGGGTTAGCTCTTATCTACTGGCCGGCCAGCGCCTACGGCTGGAACTTGGTACTAGGGGCGCTTGGCCATGCATTGCCGACGCGAACGGCCATTCGCATCTGGGTTTCGACTCAAACCTGCCGTTGGTTGCCTGGCGGGGTGTGGCATTACAGTTCTCGCACGTTGCAGGCCATCAGTCAGGGAGTGCCTTCCACGGTGGCCGTGGCCAGCATGGGGCTGGAACTGCTCCTGACGATTGCCGCCTGGGGAGTCGTCGGCGTGATGGGAATGGCCTGGTATGGCAACCGTCAGTTTCAGGTGGAACGAATCTTTTCGGCAGGAACGATCGAGGTCATTCTCTCGGGCGTCCTGTTGCTGATTCTGTTTGGCGCAGCCGTTTGGCTCTCCGCGCGCTGGTTTCCTCAGAAGCTACTGGCCATGAGAGAACGATTGGTCTCGCTTCGAGCCGTCAGGCCGCGGGCGATTCCCACGATAATGAGCTTCCTGGTGTACATCGCACTCGCGATGCTCAACGGCCTGACCTTTTATGCGGTCATCGATGCGGTATCTCCGGACCATCACGTTCCTTTATTGGCCGCTATCTCCATCAATGCACTGGCCTGGGTCGTGGGGCTTCTGGCCATCATGGCGCCGGGGGGACTCGTCGTGCGCGAAGCGGCCCTGGCATTGCAGTTGGGCTTGTGGATGCCCCCTGCGGAGGCCGTTTTGATCGCCGTGTTGTGGCGGCTGGTGCAAATGGCAGTGGAAGTGGTGTGTGTTACCGGCTCCTACGTTCCCCAATCCTTGGGAGCGCGGCTTGCACGTCGTCTTAGGCCAGCCGAGCCGTGGAATGGTCTTTCAACACTTGAAACCAAGTCAACCAAGTAACTTTGAGATGTGACAGGTGAAAACAATGGTACCCCTTCAAAGCAACGATGACAGTGACTCCAAGAGCGCAGCCACGAAGGCGCGGAATCAATTGACGAATCGAGGCTGGGGAATCCTGCCGCTCCGCAATCACGCGGGAACCATGGTGGTGGTCTTCTTCACCCTGGCTGCGTCCGCTGCGATTGTCTGGTATGTCGTGCGGCCAACCTACATGCACCCCAGTAATCGCACCTATACCTCGGGAATGGGATACCCAGCCATCTTGCGAGCGCAGGGAAAACCCTTTCCCGTGACAACCGGACACGCGACCGAGCGAGTGCTCAATCACCAGTTTCTGGGAGAAGGTATCATCGAGACGGAACCAGTGCGCGTGCCCATCGTGCCTGAGGGGCGTGTCGCCCGCGTGCTCGTCGAGGAGGGAGATCACGTTAAGCGAGGGCAGGTTCTGGCGGAACTCGATACTTCGGTTCAGGAGAGCAAGATTGCCGAAGCCAAGAACGCCATTGATGCGGCAGCAGTCCAGGTAGAACGCGCACGGGTTGGTTCTGTATACGGAATGCAGATGGAACGCCCCGAGATCGTGCGTGCTCAACTGGAACTGGCAAAAAAGCAGGTCAAGATTACCAGTCAACTCGTGGAAGCCTATGGCAAATTGCAGAAGCAGAACGTCATTTCCGCCGAAGCGATGCTGCAACAGGAGCTTGCCGCCAATCAGGCTTTGGCAACGCTAAGCGAGGCGGAGCAGAACACCAAGATCTCGCAGGCCGGACGCCCCTTGAGCGTGCAGGCGGCAGAACTGGCTTTGCAAGAAGCTCGCTTGAAGCACAAAGTCTACACCCGTGAATTGGAGGATTTCAAGATTCGCGCGATCGCCGATGGCATGGTAGCTCAGGTGCTGATTCACGAAGGTGAATACAACCGCAACATCGGAACCTCGGCCTTCGTGTTGGCTGTGGGACAATGGTTCGGCGGCAATTTCGACCAGACCACCATGGGCCGCTTTCCCGAGGGAGCCCCTGTACACGTCCGGCTGGAAGCCTTTCCCGGCAGGGTGTTTGAAGGTCGAGTTCGCAAAGTGAAGCCGATGGTCACCTATAACTCTGGCGGGCCTGAAGCTGCTCGACCGATTCGTCCTATGGGAACCGGCTCGCCCGAATGGCCCGCCACATTCACCACGCGGATCGAACTGGTCGCCGGGAGTGAGTTGCCAGGTATTGTCCCCGGCCTGACAGGATTTGCTGAAGTCAAAGTGGAGCGGCGCGGCACGGCCGTGCCCGATGGCAGCCTGACCTCGGTTGCAGCGGGGCGGGCGATTGCCTATGTGGTGGAAGGAGATAAGTTTCACGCGCAGCAAGTCGCGATTGCCCAGGCATCCGACGGCTGGATTGAGATTTTGTCCGGTCTGACGCCCGGCACTGAAATCATCGTCGACGGACACCAGATCCTTCGCCCCGGAGACCGCATTCTTGGTACACCTGCCAAGAGCGCATCGTCTCCGGCAAATGAGAAGATTGCTCGCCCTGCTGAGCAGCCCAATAAGGTTGCTCAGGGAATTGAAGTTGTTACTCCAACACTGATGGGCAGGTAACGAGCATGCGCCGCTTATTGATCCAACTGTTGGCGATTGCCGGCGTGGCCGTCAGTGTGCTGAGTTGTGGACTGATGTGGTTTGCCATTCCGGTCGGTGCTGAACCGATGTTTGCATCGCCGGAAGCAATTCACACCGATCAGCCGCAGTTCACCATGACCTATCGCCTGGTCACGGTCGTCGCGTTGGCAATCATTGTCATTTGTTGGGCACTGGGAAAAGCCGGTTCATGGGGTCTGCTGGCAACCTGCCTGTGGCTCTCGGCACTGCTCACCTTTCCCTACGCCGTCATGAATTGGGAGCCTAGGATCGCCGGCGATGCGGCCTGGCTCGAAGCTCAACACCGCAATCTGATTTGGTCTGGCGGCGATTTGAACATGAGTCTCGGTCACCGCATTGACGGTGTGATGGACAAGATCCTGCTGACCCAGACGCCGCGGAGCGTCAATCCCGTGGAGGTTAGCGAATGGCAGCCCAGTGAGTTGACTTTGGCGCGGTTGCCTAACTTGGTGGATCGACTCGGCTACTCCAACAAGTTTTTCGAATTCATTCGTCCTGGCTGGGTTGCCGCGCTGGCAGGAAGCATTCTGATTCTGGTGGCCATCGGGGCTCCTGTTGGCCATCTCGACATAGGGCGCTTCGTGAGGATGTCTGGCATCCTCTCGGCATCCATTCTTCTACTTGCCCTGGCCGCCTGGTGCTGGTCCTTTGCTGCGGCGTCGGACCTCACAGTAGCGGCCAATAGCACTGCCCGGGGTGACTATGAGATGGCTTTGGATGCCATGCAACGCGCGAAAGACAAACTTCCCTCGCTGGCAGAAGATAGCTATTTCATTGCTCAGCAGGGACTGCTGGAAGATGCATTAGGCAGGCGGACTGCCGCGGGCTGATGTTGCCTACGAGCGCCTCGTGGACGATGCCGAAACCCCGGCCGCTATTCGCCGTGAGGCCTGCCGAGCGATGCTCCGTTCGGCCATCGACGCGCTCAATGCCGGACGAACCAATGCGGCTGCGGAACTCTTGGAAAAGGTGCTAGCTACCGAGCCGTGCAATCTTAAGGCGAACTACGCGCTGCAACTTGCCTGTCTGCGAGCGGGGCGCTATCAAGAGGTTCCTCAATTGGCTCTCCGGCTGGAAGCAGTTTATCGCTCTTTTCAATTTCCTTCCAAGTTGGCGGTTGTTTCCGCGTCTTATCAAAACGCCGTAGTGGCTGATGCCGCCGAGGGAAACACCAAGCTCGCCGTGGCCCACGGACGAAAGGTGGCAAAACCTTGAAAATCTGGCGACTCCAAACTGTTACCCAGGGTGCAGAGCCGCTGGCCATCCAGCGAACGCTCCTGCCGGACGCTGCCGATGTGCAAACTCCCCAGCAGCGCACTGCAGATGGTTTAAAGACCAAGCTGCGAAAAACGAGTCGCCTGCCGGAAGCTCCCTCGCTTCGGCGTGCGTTGCCTCCCGATGAGAAGGCGCCATTATCGGACGACTCACAGCCTACTGCGCAACCTGGGGCGAGTCCTCCGCGAAGCAGGTGGCGGTTGCCGATCACTCCCAGGCAGACGATCGTCATGGCGGGATTGATCGCAGCTGCGGCCTTCTGTGGAACCTATGCGGTGGCCAAGTGGAGAGAGTTCAGCGGTGAACCCGTGCGCCCCTACAGCGAGATGAAGGGCCAGTGGATTCAAGCGACTTCCGCCTCGGGCATGGACGTCTACACCGGCGTTTTTCGGCGCGAGCTCCGTCTCCCGGGCCATGTGCGCAATGCTTGGATTGCCGTGGCTGCTCGCGATGGGTTTGAAGTGACGGTGAACGGCCGGGCCATCGGGTGGCAGCACATGTGGCGACCCACGCGGCCTTTTCAAACGGGACTGAGCGAGCGCGGGCAATGGTTGGAGTGGCCCAAAGTGGCTCTCTCGCTTAACTTCGCGAGGGAGTATCAATGGACGGATCATCAAAATTATCTCCTGCCCGTGTTTATCGATCTGTCTCCGTATCTTCACGTTGGAAAAAATGTGGTAGGCGTGAGCGTCGAATCCCGCCAGGCTCCGGCCAAGGTTCGCTTTGACGGCGCCGTTACGTTATTCAGCGGAGAAACGATTTCACTCGCCAGCGGCGTCGATTGGAAGGCGGAGGTCATTCCCCCGTATTATCAGAACATCGAATGGTGGAGCACCAACTACGCGGCGCTCAACTGGCGGCAGGCTGCGCTAACAGACGCGCCTCCCGGCCAGTCGCTCCGCGCGTTTCATCCGGGTTTGTTTTCCACGCCGTTTCGTGGCAATTGGATCCGCCATCCGCAAGCCAATGCCCAGGACTCAGTTTGGTTCCAGTGCGATTGGCAGATTGATCGACAGCCTGACGAGGCATGGTTGCGGCTGGCTGCGAATCGCAATTTCGAGCTCTACGTCAACGGCCGGCGGGGCTATCCCCAAACCCCGGACGACCATGGCCAAGACACGGGAGAATGGATCTACGGCCATAAGAGGACGGGCGACCAGTGGCTCGACCCGGAGCAGATGTTTTCCCATGACGTGGGTGACGAGTTTATCGCCCATCAATACATCGGTCCGCCGAAGGAGCCGCTCGGTGTCGATAAGCATCAGTTTAAAACAATCGCCGACGACGCGACGCGTAAGAGCAAACTCCCTGACCCCAATTGGGCCATCGAAACGCGAACTCCGCTGATGCTGCGGCATGATGCTTCGGTAGGCGCTTATGTCGGTTACAACTTAACCGGCATGCTCCGCCAAGGCGCGAACACCATTGAGGTGCGACTGAACCGCCCTGCTACGGCAGATCCTGTCAATTGGCTTGGCCAGATTGCCGCGGACGGGGAAGTTACTTTTCGCGACGGTACTCGTCAGCCCCTGATCTCCGATGGCACCTGGAAATCCCGTAAGTCGGGCTCGAACTCGCTGCCGCCGGAACTGGTGGACGCGCAGCAGATAGGGCCGGCGCAGCAATCGGATCAGCGACTGTCGAAGCTACAGTATCGCGGCTCTCCAACGCACATCGATTTCTTTCCCTCCTGGGTTGGCGTGGCCGGAGCAACGACGGGAGCAGGGTTGCTGGCTTTCACCGGTTTACTGTTCCTTGGAACAGCATGGCCCAGCCGGAAGTCGCAAACTGTAGTAACACCATCGCAGTCGATTGTGAGCCAAGGGATGAACGTCGTTGGCGATGCGCTCTTGGCGTTTACCGCCGTCCTCGCTGGCGCCATAATCGTGCAAGCGGCGTTCGGCGAGCGCAGCGAACAAATGTGGTTTATGCTGCCGACAACCTGGCAGTGGTGCATCGTTGCGGCAGTGGCTCTGGGCGTGCTGGCGGCCGTTGTGCGAGTGGCGCGACTGACCGGGAGTAGATATCTCAGCACCTCTCCGGCCATCGCGGGACAATGGCTCCGCGACCTTCCCAACACCCGCCTCTGGACGATTGCGGTAATCGCTTTCTGCCTGTTGACATTCTTCACGCGGGCCTACCGCCAGGAGTTCCAGCCACTGGATTACGATGAAAATCCGTCGCTGCTGGCTCTGCAATCGGTGGCCCGCACTGGTATTCCCAGCTATGTGCCTGAAGCCGTCTGGTACACGCGCAGCCCTCTGTATCACTACATCACCGGCGCCTTCGTGTGGCTGCTAGGTGAGAACCTCTGGGCGGCACGGCTGCCGACCGTTCTGTTCAGCGTCGCCACGGCTCTGCTGCTGTACATGTGCGGATCTCGCTTGCTGAAGCGTCCTTGGATCGGGATGGCGGCAATGATTCTCACGCTCATTCATCCGCAGATGTTCATGACCGGACACATGATCCGGTTTTATCAGCAACAACAATTCTTCGGCTTGTTGACCGCCTACTTTTTCTGCAAGGGGTTTGTGACAGACCAATCGCAAGGGTACCGCTACCTCACGGTCGTGGGATTCTTGGCAGCCACTTTAAGCCAAGAGATTACAGCCGTCTTAGCTGTGCCGCTGGCCGTTGGCTATTTGTTTTTCGCGGGTCAAAAAACCATCGCCGAGAATATCAAGTTGATAGTGGGAGCGGGATGTGCGCTGCTGGTCATCGTCATTGACTATCTGTTGTATGCAACACACACGATGACCCGCCTGGAGGGCTTTTCAACCACGATGCAAGCCGACATCGGCCCCCATCTTTGGGATCCGTACAATCTAGTGACGGTCTTTCTGAGTTATTCGCGAATTCATCTGCCATTGACGTTCATGTTCCTGCTTGGCTTGCCAGCAGCTCTGTGGGAACGCAATCGCGTGGTGTTTGCCCTCCACATGCTTCTCTTCGGCAATATCATCATGCTCAACCTCATGGTCACGCAGGTGAGCGTTCGCTATGTGTATTGGCTCTTTCCCTTGCTGATGCTGCTGGCGTTGGACAACGGCCGCGCAGGACTTGCCTGGCTGATTGGCGCCATTCGGGGACAACATCGGCGATTGGCAGTCTCCGGTTTACAGCAGAAGAATCACACTGCCTCCCTGCAGCTCAGCAGCCGAGTATGGGGCTTGGAGCGAATCGTCCCAGGGCGGCAGAACTTTGCCTCTATGACATGTTGGAGCGTCTTGTTTGTCGCGACGATCGTTTCCTGGTCGCCGTGGCGATTGCCGGGCACCTACAGCACGAAGCTTCTGGCCGATTCCAACGGAGCATTTCAATACATTCAAAGCCAACTTCGTCCGGGTGATTTGATCGTAGTGACTCAGCCGCATGCCAAAGGCGCGCTGATGGAAATTGGTCGCGTGAACTACGAACTGCACATACCCATGGTTTACGACTTTGTGTTGCGACAGGACGGTCGATTGGTGGAGCGCGGCGCTGGGGCCGGAGTGATTTATTCCGTCGAGCAGTTTCAGAAACTATGTGCGGAGCACGAGCGGGTATGGATCGCTATTGATCGCGAACAATATCCGTTCCGTGGAGAGCGGATACGCTTTGCCCATGCGGGCGCGCGGATGGAACTCTTCCTGCGCAAGAACACCGAGGTCATGCATCGGACGCACATGTGGAATGTTTATCTTTGGGACACCAATCGGGGACTGTATCGCTCGTTCCGAAAGAATGGAACTTGATTCGAGGGTCAGTGCAACATGGGCGGCCGGCTTTTCATCCTGGTAATGATAACGTCTGTACTGGCGGCATGGCCGGCGCTGGTAACGGCTCAATCGCCGCGAGACACCGTCCGCCTGGCAGAACTCGATCGCCAGCAGCGGCTCTGGGCTAATCTGGCAGAGTCGGACCCCAGCGAAGAAGTTGGCTGCCGCGAGATCATGGGTCATGCGTTGGCGTTGGCCGAAGCCCGGCAAAATCCTGAGTGGCTGGGAAGGCTGTTTGAATTGTTGGCGCGGATGCAGGACCGCGATCGCCAAAGCAAGACCTTCGGCAATCTCAGATGGCGTTGGGGGGATACGGAAGTCAACGATCTGAACGCCGTGGAGTTTTGCTTGCACGATGCGCTGTTGCTCTGGAAAAGACATCGCGACTGGATTCCCGCGGAAGTCCGACCGCAAGTATCAATGTTCATTCGATACGCGATGGAAGGAGTTCGGCGGCATCGCGTCGCAGCGACGTACACGAACATCGCCCTGACGCGCACCGCCAATTTGATCATCGTGGGTGAGGTGCTGCGCCGCCGGGATGTTGCGGAAGAGGGAGAGCAGCGGCTGGATGAGCTGGTAAGCTGGACGGCAGCGCACGGCATCCGAGAATGTGTCAGTCCAACCTACTACGGGGTAGATATCAATGCCCTGATGCTCATTGCCACGTTGAGCGAGAGCGATCGTGTCCGGCGTCAGGCGGACGCGCTATTGAAGCTATTCTGGACCGATATTGCGCTCAACTGGTTTCCGCCGTCCGAGCGGCTGGGGGGAGCCAACAGCCGAACCTATGACTATCTCGCCGGTCGTGGCGCACTGGACTGGCATCTGTGGTCGAACGATTGGTTTCACTCGCCGACGCCTGGAAAATCCCATCGCGTCGAACCCTATTGGCATGAGTGGACTCCCCCGGCCGAGCTTCACGCCATGAGCTTGCAGCGCGTGCCGCGGCTGGTTCGTCAAAGCTGGGGCGACCGCTTGGGACAGTCGCGAACGTACATGCTCTACCGCGACATCGCCCTCTCCACGCTCAGCGCCGGCTATGGTCCCGAGGACGTTCCGCTCGCCATCGACATCCTTGGGCCGCGCGGAACGCCGCGGGCATTCTTCCGCGCCGATGACCGACAGAATCCCTATGGAATGAAGAAGCACGCCAGCGGCCCGGGCGGCCAGATGAAAGCTACCCACCCAACGCCTTTCTGGATCGGCGCGCAGCGTTCCAGCGACGCATTAGTGATGGCCATCTACGATTCGAAAGCGGACAGCTTGGAGGAGCTTCAGAGCCACCTCGTCCTCCCCCGCAAGGCGCAGTCGATCACGATCGGCGGCGATCCGGTGGATATGTCCCTAGACGGAAACAAGAAGCGTTCCGTCCTTCCCGGCCAGGCAATTGTACTTCGTTACGGCACGGCGGCCGTGGGGCTGCGAGTGCTGACCGCCGCTACCCGACAGGGGCGCACAGCATCTCTAGCCCTGATTGACGACGACAATTCCTATAACTGCATTCGACTTACGGCCGAGCATGGTGCAGGCGAGCCGCTGCGCGAGATAAAGACTGGCGCTGCTGACGCCAACATCGCGCTCTGGGTGCGTGTGGGTACGAATCTCGCTGACGAAGCTTCGTTCCAAGCATGGCGCAAGATGTTTGAAGACTCACAACCGACGCGGATCGCGATCACTGCCGAAGGGGTCGCACTTGAAGTGCCGGGCCTTGAAGGCGCGGTAGCACTTTCGGCCAGATTCAACTCAGAGGGGCAGGCATCCGCAGACCGCATTATCCCTGAGCCTAGCCGCAGTGTGCTGGAACTCGACGGCCAGGACGTGGGCCGCACCCTGTTGGATGCGGCCATCGACTCACAAGCTCATCCCTCCAAATCCCCATGAGGTTTTACCATGAAAGCTAATCTTCGAGAGTGGCTGACCCAGGTTCCCGGCATGTCGAGAATGTTGCAACGCGTGCTGATACCTTTTCACGACTCGGCGCAGTATTGGGAGCGCCGCTATCGTGTCGGAGGCTCGTCTGGAGCCGGATCGTATGGCCGACTCGCCGAATTCAAAGCGGAGTTCCTCAATGCGTTCGTGGCGGAACAGCGAGTGGAGTGTGTGATCGAATTCGGCTGCGGAGATGGCCATCAACTTTCGTTGGCCGAGTACCCCCATTACATCGGCCTCGACGTTTCCAAACAGGCGATTTCCTTGTGCCGCGAAACTTTTGGCAGCGATGATACCAAAAGCTTCTTCTTGTTTGATCCCGAATCGTTCGTGGACAATCAAGGCTTGCTTCGTGCCGATTTGGCGCTCTCTTTGGACGTGATCTATCATCTGGTCGAAGACCGAGTGTTTCACGCCTACATGACCTGCCTGTTTCAGCAAGCAAAGCAGTATGTGATTGTTTACTCATCCAACGACGGAAATGCCGCTGCGTCCTCACCCCACGTTCGGCACCGTCGCTTTACAAGCTGGGTTGAAGTTGCTGCCCCCCATTGGCGACTGAGCCGACACATTTCCAACAGGTATCCTTTTGATCCCAAGGATCCCCAGGAAACGTCCTTTAGCGACTTTTATGTATTCCAGCGAGTGGAAGTGACGGCCAAGAGTGATGCATTGTTGCCTCCGCAGTTCGGTGAAGAGCGTTGCAGCGTCTTGTGAGTTTCCGGTCAAACGGGACGCATTGCCACGGAAATAGTGGCCTCGCTGGCCGGCTAGAATAACTCGCTAGCAAAGCCAATCTGATGCGGCAGGATCTCTCCGTGGTGTTCGTTCGGCCAGCGCGACCTCAACACATCCCGTGTTTACAACCGCGACTCTGACGGTTGCATAGCCTGCAAAATCTTCATTCTCCGCGCGCGGCGGGAGTTTTTGCCTGTTTTGCCGACTTACCCGGCGGCGCGGGTTTCGCGCGTTCGGCGCGTCGTTTGCTTTATCCTCAGCCGGCCGTGTGGTAGCGACTGGATTCTTGGCTTTTGGAATCTGCACTCACTGCCAGCATCGTCAGCATGGTTCAAGCGTTTTCCCACGGGGTTTATCACAGGAGTCTGTAACAATGTCTCTTGCAACGATGGTCTTGTCGGTTGTCCTTGCCGCTCCGCCGGTTTCATCGACGCCCGTGGCGAGCACGACGCCGGTGATGAGCATGGAACATCGTGGACTTCAACCCGGCCAGCGGTTTGAAATCGTCACGAAGCACCATGTCATGCGTGGTGAGTTCATCGATCCTGACACGGGCGAATGCGTGGTCGCCAAATCTTCGCGAGGTCGGCCGTTTGGCCCGCCGCAGCGGCTATGGCTGCTCGGCGCCACGCAAGGCCGTCAGAGCGGCGCAGGCGGACTGCAAATGACGTTGATGCACCAGGTGCGCGTGGGGATGAAGATGGAACTGGGACGGGGAGATCTCAGTCGAGAGAACCGCACCGTGACCGAGCCCGTCCAGTCGATCCTCCTCTTAGGGAAGTCATCCGTGGGGGTCGCGCAGACGAGTGTGCGATAGGGGTGAAAAGAGGAGGGCCACGGTCGAATACTTTTATTCCTCGATGGGTATGGCAGCTGGCTTCTCGTCCGGGGATTTTGAAAATCATTGTGTCCTGATAGACTAGGTGAGGCTGGATGGCTTGATTCTCCATCCACCTTTCGACGATTGCCGCGGCCTGGTTTAACCTTGCAGGCAATTCCTCGAACGCCCTCATTACGAAAGCGGGATTGTCCGCGAGATTGCACTCATTCCGCTACCAACGTGATCGACGTCCATGGCCGAGGAGAATATCACAACTCGCACCGTCGATCAGTTTGTTCTCCAGCAGATCGACTCCGTCTCACATCTGGAAGCCCTGTTGTTGGTTTGGAACGGGCGTCCCAAAGTGTGGTCGATCCGGGAAATGGCCCAATCGCTTTATGTATCAACCGAAGTGGCGGGGCAAATTCTCAATGACCTGGCGCGACGGGGGCTCGTGCAAGAACAGGATGCGTCGTCCGGGCATTATGAGTGCCGTTTAACCTCGCCCGAGCTTGAAAAGTTCATGGCACATCTTGATCAGACGTACCGCCATGAACTCGTTAGAATTTCAAAATTAATCCACTCGAAAGCCCCCTCCGCCGTCCGCGAGTTTGCCCGCGCTTTTCGCTTCACCAAGGAGAAAAAATGATGGGGCCAGCGGTATATATTCTAGGCACGCTTGTCACGCTGATGTGCAGCATATTGCTGCTCAGAGGCTATGTTCGCAGCCGCGCCCGGCTGCTTCTGTGGAGCGGTATTTGTTTCTTGGGGCTGGCTATTTCCAATTCATTAATTTTCGTTGATTTGGTGCTGTATCCGGAAGCGGACCTCTACTTCTTGCGCCTCAGCACGGCTGCCTTGGCCATGATGGTCCTTCTTTATGGCCTCGTTTGGGAAAGCGAATCATGAATTTCGAGCCATTTCTCTTAGGTGTCATTGCGACAGCGTCTATTACGGCCAGCCTCTTTTTCTTGAAGTTTTGGCGGCGGACGCGCGACTCGCTGTTTTTCGCCTTTGCCCTGGCGTTTTTCATCGAAGGCATAAATCGGACAGCGCTTCTCTTCGTGGCTCGGCCGAATGAAGGGAGCCCTTGGATCTATCTGGTTCGTCTGCTGGCTTTTCTTACTATTTTGGCCGCGATTCTGCATAAAAACTATGGGACGAATCAGCGACGTGAAACGCAAGAAAGTTGAGCCGGGAAAGTTTCTCCCGGGGTGAAAACTGCAACCGCGCATTCCATGATCTGGCCGCTACGGCGGCCGTTAGGAAGGGATAGAGAGAGAACAAGGGTGGCGAAGATCGTGAAATTCCTCTTCGCGCAAGGCGAGCTCGCAGTGGGCGGCGCACCATATCGTTTTGAATCAGGCGGATTCCGACTCCATTGCCGAAACAACCGCCAGCGGAACCGTCTTGACCTCGGTGACATCCTCCCACATGCGCAATCCGCCAAAGTAGGCATTGTGATTGCCTCCGCGGCGACAGTCGGGTGGGAGTTCCTTGACCTCGTCCGCATTGCCGCCGCCGATGACAATGTAGTCGGCAAAAAATGCGGACTTGATCATTTTAGCGGCGTCGCTCACCGCCTGACGCCACCGCTTTTTGCCATGTCGTTTCAAGCCTTCGCGGCTGAGATAATAGTCGAATGTTTCGTTCTCCCAGAGCTTGAGATGTCCCAGCGCCAGCGGCACGATCGTGCCGTCCATGATGAACGTCGTGCCCACACCCGTGCCGAGCCCCAAATAGAACATTTTGCCCCCCTCGTAGCTGCCGAGCGCCTGCATTGAGGCATCGTTCATCAAACGAACTGGACAGCCAAAGGCACCGGCAAAATCGAATCCGACCCAGCCGCCAGCGAGGTTAATCGGATCTACGATGGGATGGCCGTTTCGAATCTCACCAGGATAGCCGATCGAGATGCGTTCGATTTGCCAATCCTTCAAAGCTTCTCGTACGCCCTCCATCAAGTTTTGAGGGGTCAAGTCCTTGCCCGAGGGGAACTTAGTTTTCTCCGCCTCCTCACTTTTCCAGATCTTGACGTTGGTGCCGCCAATATCGATCACCAGGATGTTCATACGAGTCCTCGGGATAGAGAAATGATCTCCTAGGCATAGCAGTATCGTACAGAGCGTCACGGGCCTGGGCCAGTCATTCAGACTCTTGGCTGTCCGACTAGGCTTCGCGGCCTACCTGTCGTCCGTGATGGCGGATAGTATGCAGTAGACCCCCGGACCACGGCATCCACCCTGGCTTTAGCACAAGGAGCCCACGAACATGCAGCCCAAGAACACCATCTGCATCTGGTACGACAAAGACGCGCTGGAGGCAGCACAGTTTTACGCCGCCACGTTTCCCGATAGTAAAGTGACCGCGGTTCACAAGGCTCCCAGTGACTACCCGAGCGGCAAGGAGGGGGATGTGCTGACGGTGGAGTTCACCGTGGTCGGCATTCCCTGCCTGGGTCTCAACGGCGGCCCGGCGTTCAAACAATGCGAGGCCTTCTCCTTTCAGATTGCGACCGACACTCAGGAAGAGACCGACCGCTATTGGAACGCGATCGTCGGCAATGGGGGCGCGGAAAGTGCTTGCGGTTGGTGCAAGGATCGCTGGGGCCTCTCCTGGCAGATCACCCCGCGCACGCTGATGGACGCTCTGGCGGCGGGTGGCGCTGAGGCCAAGCGCGCTTTTGAGGCGATGATGAACATGGGAAAGATCGACATCGCCACCATCGACGCAGCGCGGCGGGGCTGACGTGGGCACGGCCTAGTGGCGGATTTGCAGAGTCCACTCGATTTTGGTGGCCCGCTATATGGCCTATTGCTCCTGCTTTATTTTTTTTTTGCGCAGCAGAGGATACCCAACTGACGAATGGGTGTCCCTCAGGCACTCGCCCCCCCTGCTCAGAGTGGTAGAATCAGGGCATGTCCCAGGCCGAACCATCACCTGCGATCGCAAACCCGCGCCGCTCTTACGGTCCCGGTTTCGCCGGCAAATATCTCCGAACCGCTCCCCGTTTTAGCATACTGACATTATTGGTCGTCATCACAGCCGCGAGCGTGCTGTGTGGCCTCAACGTGCGCAAGAGGACAACCTGGACAAAGCCGTACTATGCCGGCACTCCCCATCCGCCCCCGTATATCCTGAAAGAAATGACAATCACTTTCTACGAGGATCGGGGCTGGCCCATTTGGCACACAAGAGCCGAGACCAACTACGCGGCCCATAATGCTGCACTTTACTGGTTGAACGATGAGCAGATGGGATCCCATGACCTTCCAGTAACCGACACCGCGCGCGCGGTGGTAGATGTCCTCATTGGACTTGCCATTTTGGTTGCAGTCGGAATTGCGTCGGAGCTGTTGATCCGGCGATTGATTGCCGTTCGTAAAGGGAACCGGGAGGGCCAGCCATCCGGCACGGGCGCACGGCAGGAGGCTGATGCTTGATGGCAATTTCCATGTCAGGAAAAGGGGCTGGCCTTACGTTTTGCGCACCCGTCGCCACTTTCGACTAGTTCTCATTCGCAGCAGGTATGTATATTGCAAGCTATGAGCGAGCCAACTGCTAAGCCTTCCGAATCCTCACGCGGCTTCAACTGGCGTCGGCTGTTTCAGTTTCGCCTGCGGTCGATTCTGATTCTCACGACCATCATTGCCGTCTGGCTGGGCTGGTGGAATAAGGCACGGCAGCAAAGGGATGCGGTGGCGGGTGCATGTGAGGCTGGGTTCGTCGTTGTATATGATGAGAGTTTGCCTTGGACGAGCGGCATGGACTTCCCGCCGAAATGGCCTAGATGGTTGTTAGATCACGTTGACAGGGATTACTTTGCAAGTGCCCGCGAGGTCACGCATGTAGTTTCATTTAAACAAGCCAAATACGTCCCGATCACTGACAAATCTCTTGAGTCCCTCAAGAGATTACCCAATCTGCGAGGAGTCAACCTCAGCGGCAAGCCAGTAACAGACTCGGGCTTGAAAAACCTCATCGGTATGACTGGCCTACAGCGGATCAACCTCCATGCTACTAAAGTCACCGATGAAGGGCTGGAGCACCTCAAGGGGCTGACCGCCCTACAAGACATCTACCTCGGCGAAACGCAAATCACTGACGCCGGCTTGGAATACCTAAAGGGGCTGAACCTGCACTCACTCGACCTCCGGGAAACCCATATCACGGACGCAGGGCTGCAACGCCTCAAAGGATTGACTTCTCTGAATTTTCTCTACCTCGGCAACACGAAAATTACCAATGGTGGCCTGGAACACCTCAAGAGCCTGACCAGCCTCTACGTCCTTGACCTCTCAAATACCGATGTCACTGAAGCAGGCTTGGAACACCTCAAGGGGCTGACTGCCCTGCAAAACCTCTGTCTTATAAACACCAAAGTCACCGACGCTGGCATGGCACGGTTACAAGCAGCGTTGCCGAATTGCAAGATTGAACGCTAACAACACAGTGGGGGACACCCAGCCGGTGGAGCGAGTCTGTCACTTACCAAAGAAGCTCGAGATGTCGAAATAAATCTCCCGAGTGCTACCCGCGGCATCCTGGCAGGTGAGGATGTCATATGGCTTGCCGTCAACTTCAGCCAAGGCTTGGCTGACTAAGCCATAGCCGGGACAATGGCGCGAGATCCACTCGTATTCCTCTTCGATGCTGCCCACCACGATGGCGGTCGCGGCAGTCGCGCCTCGATCATCTTCTTGGCGGCCGAAAATTCTGTTTAAAAATCCCATGGAATATCTCTCCCAATCATGCCAGGGGAGGCCCCGCTTCAAAACTGGTTCAAGTCAAACAGCTTCAGCTTGCCCTAGCCAGCGCGGTCGGCCACGTTCTGCAAATAACCAGCCAGCGATGGGGCACACTTCTTCGAGTGCCATGAGCCGCTGTCGTATTGCACGACCGCGTGCTTGTGATCGACGTCAACCGCCAAGTAGCCTCCGCACTGCAATCGTTCCAAATTATCTTATGGCGCGGAGAATGTTTCGCCTCCGCTCCGGGCTTGCCCCGGCGGTGCTACGACTGGCCAGCTAGAATGGACCGCCTCTCTCGTAACCTTCCTATGCCCTCTCCCGCGGGCCTGCCGCCGCTTTGCGGCGGCAGGCCCGGGAGAGGGCATAGCAAAGCCAAAAGGTAGGTAGTTGTATTCTAGCTGGTCAGTCATGGGTTCCGCCGGGGCGAGCCCGACGGTGACCTTTCCCTCTGCTAGCGCCATGCGGCTGAGTCACAACATGGCAGGTGGCTTTTTTGCCTACTTGATTTTTGCGGCGAATCTGATATGGTGAGGGGGTGTCAAATGGCGGTATTCGCTCCTCGAAGAGCGAAACGCCTGACACGTGCGAGGTATCCTATCAGAGCTTGGGCTGAAGCCTAAACACTTCAGGATCAGGTATCAGAAGAGCCCGCCCTAACACGCTTCACCGCGTAGTAGGGTGGGCTTTTTGCGTTGGAGTACAGGCTTTAGCCTGCGTCGTTAAGGCATATTTTCGACGCAAAGACGCGAAGGGGCAAAGACCCCGGCGCGCCGGGACATGCTGCGCGCAAAGAAGAAAGGGAATCACGAAAAAGCGAAAGGAGGAAATCACGAAAAAGGAAAACAACGCAGGAAAGTCTTTGGTGTGAGCCAGAGAAGCGCGTGGCACTTTGAATTATTTCGTGAAACGACTGCGCTGAAGGTGCGCGCTGAAGGAAGAAGCTTGGCCACGGATGAACACGGACGCAACACGGATCGGACGAGCAAGGGTATCCACGGAGAACACAGAACTCGCACAGAAGGGAGAGCTGAAAGGCAGGTTGGAGCATTCGGCCTTCTCCTCGTCTTCTGCCTTCTTCAGCGCTTTTCTGTGCTCTCTTTGGATCAACCTCCTCACTATCCAATGCGGAGAACAGACCGGAGAACAGACCGGAGAACAGGCGGAGAACAGGCGGAGAACAGGCGGAGAACAGGCGGAGAACAGAATGAGTAACCTGTTGTCGAGCAACAAGTTGCGCCGGAGAACACGAGGAGTGCCGAAAGCTCTGCGAGAGATGCGAGCAGCGGCAGCGTTGTGAAGTGGGCTCCGACCTCGGAGTAAGTAAATAAGATCCGCAACTGACGGACCCCCATCGGGAGCCTGGATGCGGATACAATCACTCTATGACCAAACCTTCCTCCACCTATGACTATGACGTGATTGTCGTCGGCGCGGGCCATGCCGGGGTCGAGGCGGCGTTGGCGTCGGCCCGTTTGGGGGCGAAAACGGCCCTGCTGACGACCAATCTCGACACCGTGGCTCAGATGAGCTGCAACCCGGCCATCGGGGGCGTGGCCAAGGGGCAGATTGTGCGCGAGATCGATGCCCTGGGTGGGGCCATGGGGCAGGCGATCGATGCCACGGGGATTCAGTTTCGGATGCTCAACCGCCGCAAGGGGCCGGCCATGCACAGTCCTCGGGCCCAGGCGGACAAGAAGCTGTATCAGCAGCAGGTGAAGTTCGTCGTCGAGCAGCAGCCGAATCTCGATTTGCGGCAGGAGATGGTGGAGGATTTGATAACAGCCCCCGTCCCTTTCACACCTCTTGCCCACCTCCCGACCACATCTCTTACTCCCCTCCCTTTTAGGGAGGGGTTGGGGGAGGGTCTTCAGGAAGAGATTCGCGGTATCGAAACCGACTCGCTTAGCCCCTCTCCCAGCCTCTCCCCAAAGGGGAGAGGAGCAGGAGAAAACGAGGGAAGCGGAGTAGGAGAACAGGAGGGGACTGGAGCAGGAGAACCAGAGGGGACCGGAGTCAAGATAGTCGGCATCCGTTGCCGGGGCGATGTCGTTTATCGTGCCCGGGCCGTTGTGCTGACGACCGGAACTTTTCTTCAGGCCGTGATGCACACCGGCGAAGCGCAGACGCCCGGCGGGCGCGGCGGCGAGGGGACCACACATGGGCTGAGCCGCGCGCTCGATCGACTGGGTTTCCGCATTGCTCGATTCAAAACCGGCACGCCGCCGCGGCTCAATGGGCGAACTATCGACTACTCGCAGCTCGAACTTCAGCCGGGGGATGACGAGCCGCAGCCGTTTTCGTTTCTCACCGATCGGATCTCGATCGAGCAGATGCCTTGCTGGATCACACACACCAGCGCCGAGATTCATGACTTGATCCGGGCAAACCTGTCGCGGGCGCCGATGTATTGCGGGCAGATCCAATCGCGCGGGCCGCGCTATTGCCCGTCGATCGAGGACAAGGTGGTACGGTTTGCGGACAAGGCATCGCATCAGTTGTTTCTGGAGCCTGAAGGGCGCAGCACATGCGAGGTCTACGTTAACGGGATTTCGACCAGCCTGCCGCGCGATGTGCAGGAGGGGATCATTCGCCTTGTGCCGGGGCTGGAGAAGGCCCAGATCATGCGCTATGGTTATGCCGTGGAGTACGACTTTTGTCCGCCCGACCAATTGTGGCCGACGCTGGAAACGAAGCGCGTTCCAGGCTTGTATTTTGCGGGGCAGATCAACGGCACGACTGGCTATGAGGAAGCGGGCGCCCAGGGGCTGGTGGCGGGGGCCAACGCGGCGCTGGCGGTGGCGGGGCGTGAGCCAATGATCCTGTCGCGCGATGCGGCCTACATCGGCGTCTTGGTGGACGACCTGGTTACGGTGGGGGTCGATGAGCCCTATCGGATGTTCACCAGCCGGGCGGAGTTTCGGTTGCTATTGCGGCAGGACAATGCCGATCGGCGGTTGACGCCGCTGGCCCATCGCCTGGGTTTGGCCGATTCGCGGCGTGCCGAGCGATTGGCGATCAAAGAGGCGGAGATTGAGCGGGTGCGGAAAATACTCGATGCCCATTGGACCGAGGATGTCACGCTGACCAAATTACTTCGCCGCAGTGAGAGCGAGTGGCCCGACGTTGTTGCGAGGATGCCGCAGCTTGCCGAGACTTCCCTCGAAGCCGCCCAGCAACTGACCTACGACATTAAGTATGCAGGATATATTGAGCGGCAGCAGACGGAAGTGGCTCGTCAGCACCGAATGGCGGAGAAGGTAATACCGGCGACGTTCGACTATGCGAAAATTAATTCGTTGCGGCTTGAGGCGAGGGAAAAGCTTTCGAAGATTCGTCCGCTCACACTTGCGCAAGCTGGGCGAATCAGTGGGATCACACCTGCCGACTTGGCGTTGGTGGTCGTGCATCTCAATCAACCTCGAACAATGCGGTACGATGAGGATTCAAGGCTGTCTCCATAGTCTCGGCAATCCGCAGCGATTTTTGATTTTGGTGCCGACGCTAGATTACATCAGCAGGTATTGATGTGTTCTTCGGCGGGTTCCGGATTGGCTCAAATATCTAGAACCCAGAAAAGCATGGTAATTGAGGCAAATCGGGTTAAGTCATAAGCCTAGACGTATGCGTCGTTTGCGCTAAAGAGATCGATATTGACGCACCGGCCACGCCCGATATAATTCGGCAGCAATGGCAATCTCGGCAAGCCTGGGAGCGCCAACGGAATAGATGCCTTGTAGGGGTCAGGGCGCTTGACCGCCAATACATGGATGGGGCGAGATTCTTATCTGGCTAAACACGGAGGACTAGGAGCCGTTGTGTAGCGCTTGCAGGAACGCACGCGCGCTAATGCGCAACGGTCCCGCTGGTCTAGCCCCTTCAAGGGGCTAGGAAGGTGGTTAAGGAACGCATGAAAACAGTTTTCACGACCGGAGAAGCGGCCAAAATTTGCAAGGTCAGCCAACAGACGATCATTCGTTGCTTTGATTCGGGACAGCTCAAGGGTTTCCGCGTGCCGGGGAGCCGTTTTCGCCGTATACCACGCGAATTGCTCTTCAACTTTATGCGGGACAACGGCATTCCGACCGACGCTCTGGAGAGCGGCAAGCGGAAGATTCTGGTGGTGGACGACGATGTCGAATTGGTCGAACTGATCACCGAAGTTCTGGAGCGGGACGGCCGATTTGAAGTGCGGAGCGTCAACAACGGCTTCGATGCTGGCATGATGGTCAAGGACTATCAGCCGGATTTGATCGTGCTGGATGTGATGCTGCCGGACATCAACGGCAAGGAAGTCTGCCAGCGAGTGCGCAGCGATAAGTCGATGGACTCGGTCAAAATTGTCTGCATTTCCGGCATGGTGGAAGACGACAAAGTGGACGAACTCAAAGCGGCTGGCGCCAACGATTTCATGCGCAAACCGTTTGAGGTCGATCGGCTGGTCGATCGGATCTGCAATTTGCTGGACATTGAGACTACCGCCACGACGTAGTTTATCGTGGACCCAACTCACACTCAGCCATCCGATGATCTGGCTCAGCGGCTGCACCGTCTGAACGAACTGGAAACCCGGTTCGATCAGTTGTTGGAGCAGGCCAAGTTGGAGGCGATGTACAATCTCGCCGCCGGCGCAGGCCACGAGATCAACAATCCGCTGGGAAGCATCGCCGGCTGGGCACAGCTATTGCTGCGCGATGAACCGGACAAAGAGCGGCGTCGCACGCTCGCCAAGATCAATGCGCAGGCGTTTCGCGCGCATGAGATGATCGCGGACATGATGCTCTTTGCCCGGCCTCCTGAGCCGGTCATGGCTGAGGTAGATCTGGTTCCCTTGGTGGACGAAGCGCTGGCGGGCCTCAGCGAAGAAGCTGCCCGCCGCAGCACGCGGCTGCTTCGGCTGCCGGGCGAGGCGCCGATTGTCGTGCGGGCTGATCGAGTGCAGATCTACGCGGCTCTGCGGGCGATGTGCGTCAACGCCCTCGAAGCGATTGGGGCCGATGGCAACATCGATGTCACGATCCAACGCGCGGTGCGACCGCAGAATGGACTTTCGCACGGTGCCGATCGTAGTGTCTCCGACGCGGCCGAGATCATTATTCGGGACGATGGGCCCGGTATCGCTCCGCAGGTGCGCCGTCATTTGTTCGATCCGTTTTTCTCAGGGCGCGAAGCCGGCCGCGGGTTGGGCTTTGGCCTTTCCAAATGCTGGCGGATTGTCACCAATCACGGCGGGAGCATTGATGTGGCCAGCGAAGCCGGGCATGGTGCCCGGTTTACGATCTCTCTTCCGGCAAACCAGACAACCGCTGCTCCATCCAAGGCTCAGACATAAATCTCCACAACACGCTGCGCAATATGTGCTCGAGTGCAGCACGAACATCGGCTGGCATGGCTGTTGCAGGCTGATGGCTGATGCGGTCGTAAAATCCTTCCCAGGTTAATTCGACCGGCCAGCCATATTGTTCGGCAGCGGCGTTGACCCGCTGTTGCACGCGCAGCGCCCATAACACGCCGAAAGCATCACGAAAGTCGATCCATAGGCGATCCAGTGGATCGCGAGCTTGCCAAGCCGGCAACATCAGCGCGGCTGCCGCGCGCCATCGCAGCAGCAGGACTGCCACAATCAACACGCCCAGCCCGGCCGTCATGCGAGACTGTTGAGGCGCCCAAGTTGGCCCGCTGCTGGTCAGGAGATGGGGTGCCAGCAAGATCAACTGCCCAAACGCCAGAGCGACCGCCGCCAGCCAGTAGCGGGTTGGCATGGTGTTTAAGATCCCCACGCCGATCAGGCCCAGCATGAACCACGACCATGGCGCTTCGATGGCAATCTCCCCACCGGTTCGTCCCCCCTGGAACGCGGGCACCAGCAGGATGGCATACAGCGTGGCCACTACAAATTGCCAGGCATTGTGCTGCGGACGTCGAGCACCCAACAGCGCCACCAAGGGGCACAGGGTGGAAACCTCTGCGGCGTAGGTAAATAATGCGGTCAGGGGGACGTCGGCCGCCAGCGATGGCAATGCGGCGAAAGAAGCCATCGTTAGGGTTGCCGCGGAAATGATCCCCCACAGCCAGGGGCCGATCAGCGTACTACCGCGCAAGGGCTTGCCGCTCTGCATCAATAGCAGCGTTAGTGCAAGCCCCAAAGCGGTGTTCAACAGGGATGCCGCCACCCGCGTGTTGCTCCTGGCGTGGTCCTACGATCCGACGTGATGTTGCGACCGCTAAGAGTCGCAAGGTCGAGGCTGTTGCCGTTTGGCAATCGCCGCTGAGAGAGATGATAGCAGCAACATGGCGGTACAACAGAGGATACGACTGCGGCCCGGGCTCGATTTACATCGGCGGGGGCTTTCCCCAGGCGAAAAAAACATACGCGAGGCATTTGCACATCGTCGATTTGGGGGGCATGCTTATCTCAGGCGCATGGAGGTAACACCTTCGCGGTACCCAGCCTGCGAATGTGTGGCAGTTCCCACAACCTGACAAGTTCCTTACCCCGTGGGTCTTCAGGGTGGACTGAGCAAGGCGAACACAAAGGAGTGACAAATGCCATGAGCAAAATAGCACTGTTATCGATGGTTCTTGTTTTGGGTCTTTCGGGCGTCGGCTTGGCGGGCGGATTGATGTCGGCGGACGAAGGGGTCAACTCATTTTTGGACCAACCCACCGTGAGTTATCCAAGCGATCACGGCTATCAACGAGTGAACTGGTTTGTAGGCTACGATCCGATCTACGGCAGTTGCAGCCAGAATATCTGGGACGGCTACTGCCCGAAGAAGTGCCATAATGGTCGTGGCAAGCGTTGCGGGGCGAAGGCGAGTTGCGGGCAAGGTGCGTGCGGGCAGTAGCTGAAGTCATGAGACTTTAGCCAGCACACCGAAGTCCTACGACTTCGGTTGTGGATTTTCGATGTGAGTCTCCAATTCGTCCAACGCCTGACCTACTGGGGAGTATGGAAGGGCGCAGGGCGGGTAAAACGGGAACGGGCGAACTCTTCAACGAGTCGCCCGTTTCTTTTTTGATGCCCTAAGAAGTGCGAGCTACTTGGCTGCTGCGCGGCCCGGCTTCAGCCCGTGCTTCTTCATTCGCCGCAGTAGCAGGCGATAGTCGATTTCGAGCAGGCGGGCAGCAGCGCTTTGATTGTAGCCGGTGTGTTCCAGCGTGCGCCGCAGATGTTCTTTCTCATTCTCGGAATAATTGAGCCAACCCTCGGTGCTGGCGTTGGCTTCAGCTGTGGCGCTGGGAAGCGTCTCGGCCGCCGTTGGCAGCGGCATTGCCGTGTCATCGAGCCGCGGAATCCATTCTGGCCCGATCACGTCGTCCTGCGAGAGGACTACGGCCCGTTCCAGAATGTTTTGCAACTGGCGAACATTACCCGGCCAGTCGTAGGCCCGCATCATCCGCAGTGCCGCGGCAGACAGTCGTTTGCGCGGCATCTCACGCTCTTCAATCATCTTGTCCAGAATGTATTCGCACAGTGACTCGATGTCCTCGGTGCGATCCTTCAACGCCGCCGACTCTACCGAAACCACATCAAGGCGATAATACAAATCGAGACGGAAGCGGTTGGCGGCCAGTTCCTTCTTCAAATCACGGTTCGTGGCCGCCACGATCCGTACGTCGATTGGAATTGATTCGTGCGAACCAACAGGAGTGACCTTACGCTCCTGGATCACACGCAATAGCTTCGATTGCAATTCCAGATCGAGCTCGCCCACTTCGTCCAGAAAGATCGTGCCACCTTCTGCAGCACGGAAACAACCCAAGGAAGCGGCAGCAGCGCCAGTGAACGCACCTTTAACGTGGCCAAACAATTGACTGGAAAACAGAGTGCCGGGTATCGACGCACAGTCAACTGGGATGAACGGACCGCCAGCACGGCCACTCGACATATGGATGGAGCGTGCAATCAGCTCCTTCCCTGTGCCGCTTGGGCCGGTGATCAACACACTAGACGCAAACGGTGCGACTTGCGCAATGCGCTGTCGTACCTCTGACGCCCAAGGTGAGATGCCGACGATTCGTTCCACTGGCCGGTCTCGAAGTTAAGGGTTATGTGATTGCAAAGTCATGGCAGTACGAGGGTTCACTGGTCCTGCCTGTGATGGTTATCCTAAATTGAATGCCCGTTTACTGCAAGCTATTTGAGCCGATTTTTCACTTTTTTAGCCTGGGGTGGTGGTCGGGCCTGTAACCATTCCTCAGAATTGGCTGAGGCACCCATCCGCAGGAACGAGCGCAATCCCTTACCTGCAATAGCTTTGTGATTGTTCTACCATGCCTCATGCCATAGGTGGCTGAGAGTGGATAAGTCCCCTACAATGGCCCTGACACGTCCCTTTCCCACGATTTCATAGGCACCCCGTTGTTGATCGGGCCTGTATTTTCCCGTGAGGCTTCGACCGCCCCCCGCCGGTCGCGCCATTTCGTGGCCAGAGCCACCTATGTGGCGGCCCTGGTGCTGCTGATCGCCACCGCCTGGATGGTGCTGGCTGGCACACAGGTCATTCGCAATCTGGGAGATTTGGCACGCTTCGGCGGCATCCTCTTTCAGGTTCTGGCCCCGCTGCAGTTGGCCCTGGTCCTGTTTTTTTCTGCCTTATTCGCGGCTAGCGCCGTCAGCCAGGAGAAAGATCGCCAAACATTGCTGCTGTTGCTCATGTCTGATCTTAAAAACAGCGAACTCGTGCTGGGAAAGCTACTGGCGGCCTTGTTGTTCGTGATGGTGTTGCTCGTCTCGGCGCTTCCGGTGTTTATGGGATTGGTGTTACTGGGTGGCGTAGAAGTCATGCAGGTCGTGCGCATGTACGGAGTAACATTGGTATCCGCCGCGATTGCCGGCAGCCTCGGTTCGACGATGGCCCTCTGGCGAGAAAAGACTTTTCAAGCGCTGGCCCTGACAGCGCTGATATTGTTCGTCTACCTGGGCGCGTGGGAAGCTCTCGCACAGTTTGGTGGAACAACACAGATTGCTGGGCTGCCGGCTGTAACTTGGGCGGCCATTGGCAGTCCCTGGCGAGCTGTGCTGGTTGCGACGGAGCCGATGATTCGTCCGGCCAGCGAAGGCCAGCGCCCTTTCGATCCCGTTTCTTGGTTCCTTCTCTATGGCACGGCCTTGGCGGTGGCGATCAGCGGTTTGGCTATCGCGCGAGTGCGCATCTGGAATCCCACACGCGAATTGCGCCCGACACGAGTCGAACCGGATGCCGAGCCTGGTTTACAGCAGCCTACGCAGTCAGCCGCTCTGGCCAAGCAGCATGGTGCTGGTCGTCACGTTTGGAACAACCCTGTCGCCTGGCGCGAGATGCGAACTTGGGCCTATGGGCGTAAGATTGTGGCAATCCGGCTGGCCTACGTCATCGTGGCAGCGATGGCCGCCGCGGCGCTTTTCGGCGGCATGGAGGTGACTCGCACGACAGGATTGATGGTCCTGGTGCCGCTATTTTTGATCAGTCTGGTGCTGGTTAACGCTCAAGCCGTGACCGCCCTGACGACCGAGCGCGACGGGCGAACGCTCGACCTGTTGCTGGTGACCGATTTAACGCCACGGGAATTTATCTTTGGCAAACTGGGTGGCGTGTTGTACAACGCCAAGGAGATGGTGCTGCTGCCGCTGTTAATCTGCCTTGGCCTGTGGTGGCGAGATTCTATCTCCGCGGAAAACACGTTCTACATCGTGGTCGGACTCTTGGTGATGGACGTGTTTGTCGCCGTGTTGGGGATTCATTGCGGATTGATTCACGAAAATAGTCGCGTGGCGGTCGGTACCAGCCTGGGCACGGTGTTCTTTCTGTTTATTGGCGTGGCCATCTGCATGAGGATCATGGTAGCCTTCGGGGGCACTTTTCAATCGTTTCAATATCAACTGCCGGCGTTTCTGGCGTTGATCTTCGGCGGTGGCGTGGGTTTGTATGTGTCGCTTGGCGCCCGCAATGCATCGACTGCCATTTTCTGGGCGGCCTTTTCCTGTCCGTTTCTCACTTTTTGGGCGATCACGAGCTTTCTGTTGGATTACACCTTGGCGGTGTTCCTGGTGATGGTGGCCAGCTATGGGTTTACCACGGCCACGATGCTCATACCGGCGCTCTCCGAGTTTGATGTCGCCTCGGGCCGCTCCAACAGCAACGAATGACCTACCTAGCGCACCCTCGGAATTGAACCTGGAAGTACACGCCGCCGATGACCGTTGAACTTATTCCCTGGCTGCTGGCACTGGGTTTGCTAATTTGCGGTTGCGCGTTCTTTTCGGCCAGCGAGGCGGCCCTGTTTTTTCTCACGCCGCACGACCAGAAATTGTTTGCCGCGGGGCATCGCGCCCAGAGGATCGCGGCCGAATTACTTAAGTTGCCCGATCGGCTGCTGACGGCCGTGTTGTTTTGGAATCTAGTGACCAACATCACTTATTTCGCGCTGGTGACCATCGTCAGTCGGCAATTGCACGAACAGGGGCACAAAGCGACGGCCGGT
Source organism: Planctomycetota bacterium (assembly GCA_021413705.1). GTDB lineage: Bacteria > Planctomycetota > Planctomycetia > Pirellulales > UBA7805 > JAIOPX01. The sequence continues at coordinate 76,734 of JAIOPX010000105.1, forward strand.
ATTTTTGCGGTGCTGGCGTTTCTGATATTCACGTTCGTGGCTGAAACGGTTCCCAAATCACTGGCAGTCCTGCGGCCGCGGTTGATCGCCACGCTGGTGGCGGTGCCGATGGCGATGGCGGTGCGGGTATTGGATCCGGTACTGGCGTTCTCTCGACTAGTCTTGTTGCTTTCCCAAAGGCTGGTTTGGCCACGTTTTTCACCCGAGCCATATCTGGAATTGTCGGACTTGGAACGTGCCGTCGAACTTTCCACAACGGATACGGCCCTGTTGGAACAGGAGAAAACCGTCCTGCAGAATATCGTAGCTCTCTCGGAAATTCGTGTGGATGAAGTGATGCGTCCCCGCATGCGGTTCAGTTCCTTCCGTCCCCCCGTTTCGTTGGAGGATTTGGAAGGTCGCGTTCCGGCCAGTGGCTATGTACTGGTTACCGAACCCGACTCCGATGAGGTAGCCGCCGCAATCCCGCTGGAGAACGTGGCGGATCTGCCGCGCAGTCATCTCGAACGTCTGGCCGAAGACGTCGTCTACGTCCCCTGGTGTAGTACCGCGGGCGAAACGCTTGATCTGCTACGCAGCCGAGATCGTGATGTGGCCGTCGTGGTTAATGAACTGGGTGAAACAATTGGAATTGTCACGCTGGATGATATTGTGGACACCGTCTTTCGTCCCGACGCCAGCCGCAGCCAGCGCCTGCTGAAGCGCAGCCCGATCGAACTGATCGACGAAGGCGCATGGCGCGTCACCGGCATGACCACCCTCCGCCGCTTGGCTAGCGAGTTTGAAGTCGATCTCCCCTCGACCCGGGCGATCACCGTTTCCGGCGTCATTCAGGATGTACTCCGCCGTCTCCCGCTGCCCGGCGACCGCTGTCGCTGGGGCCCGTTCGTTTTTGAAGTCCTCGGCACTCCCGATCACGGCCACGTCATGGTCCGCATGACCATGGCACCCAAGCCAGCAGCCGAGGAGGCCGAGTCATGATGTTGGCCATTGTGTTGCTGTTTATCTTGGGAGTGGCGCTGGAGGGCCTGTTCAGCGGCAGTGAATCGGGCTTCTACCGAGTTTCACGCATCCGGTTGGTGATCGACGCCGTCGGGGGAAGTCGCGTGGCTCGGGGGCTGCTTTGGCTGATCGCCAATCCATCGCTCTTTGTGGCCACCACGCAGGTGGGCAACAACCTGGCGAATCAATTGATCTCCTTAGCCATGGTGCTGGCGGCAGGTCAACTGTTTCCTCGTGGCGGGCTCGCGGCCGAATTGATACTCCCGTTAGTGCTAACGCCGCTGATCTTTGTCTACGGAGAACTGTTGCCCAAAAGCTTGTTTCTACAATCGCCTGGGCGGCTGTTGCGTTTCACGGGGCCGGTGTTTCTCGTTTGCACGGTACTGTTTCTTCCCGCCACGGCCGCGTTGTGGGCCGTGGGCCGATTGCTGCAGTGGCTGCTGGGAGAATCTCCGGAAGTGGTGCAACGTCAATTGGCGCGAGAAGAAATCAAGAGCGTGCTGGAAGAAGGGCACGAAGCAGGCATTTTGCGTCCTGCCCAACGGGCGATGGCACAGGGGTTGTTTGCCGTGGCCAAGGCGACCGTCCGTAATTCCATGACCCCAGCCGGCCGCACCGTGACTATTCGTGAAGGTACCTCGAAAGAGGATGTGCTAAGGCTCGCGAGGCGGTTTCATTTGACAGCGATCCCGGTGGTCTCCGCCACGCCGCAGGCCAAGCCTTTGGGCTATGTGCGAGTCGTGGATCTCTATCTTGACGAACGCAGCAACGTGGGCCCGGTGCGGCCGATGTTGGCGATCCACGAAAGCGAGCCCCATGTCACGGCACTGGTCCGAATGCAGGGTTCCAATGCACCGATAGCCAGGGTGGTCGATAATGCCGATCGCACGCTGGGTTATGTTTCGCTACAGCAACTGAGAGAGCCCGTGCTGAGTGGAGTCACGGCTTGATTGCCGCGGAGACTAGCGGTGGTACCCCAGCGACCGAATGACGCCCAGCATCTCATCATAGGTGATGAACCGGCGGCGGTGATGCAGCTTGTATTCGTCAATCGCCTTGGCCAGTTCCTGCGCGTCGGGAGTTGACTCGTCGTGGCCGTTGGAAAACTGGCGTCGTTCACGACCGGGCGCCCCAATGGTCGGGTCATAGTTGCGACGGTCAATAAACAATTCTGAAGTCGTGTCTGCGGTCGCCTGGGACATAGTTACTTCTCGCTAATTTTGAGGCCCGGGTCAGCTTACAGCGGTCTGCATCACCAGCGCGAAGGCTAGTTGCTGATCGCCAACCGCGGAGAGCTAACACCATCTGCGGCCATGAAACTCTAGGCCACAGAACCCGGGGCGTCAAAGAAATCGTGTCGATCGTAACGATTGTAGCGACCCGGGGAGTGTATCAATTTTACCCCGGCAAAACGGGGCAATCCCTCTGACGTGCGCCTGATGTACGAACGCCGAGCCATTCAACGCCGTAGCGGCCCATCGACTGGCCGCGCCGTCAATCGCGACATCAACTCGCGCCCTCGCGGATCGTCCGGCGCCAGCGCCAGTCCGGCTTGTACCGCATGAGTCGCCCGATGCGATTGACCGGCGGATAGATACGCCTGGGCCAAGGTGAACTGTAATTCGGCCGAAGGAGCCCCTCGCCGCAGTGCCTGTTCATACATTGCCGCCGCATCGCCGTGCCGAGCCACAGCGGTCAGCATTTGTGCTTGTTCGACGAGCAATTCGCGCGGCTCCTCGCCTGCCGAATAGGTTTCCCCCAGGGTTTGCAAGCAAACGAGCGCCCGATCAGGTCGATCCAGTTTGCGATACATCTGTGCGATCTCATAGAGTAGCGCTCGATCATCGGGATGATAGCCCAGAGCGAGCTGAAAGTCAGACAACGCGCGGCGCTGGTCTCCGCGGGCAGACATAATGCGACCGCGCAATGCCCAGGCCTCAGACGACGTGGAATCGATTTGCAATGCCCGCTCAGCCCGCTGCGCGGCGGCATCCATCTGCCCCGTGGCCAGATAGATTTCTCCGCTTCGCACTGCCAGAGTGGCATCGTGGCGGGAGAGTCGCATAGCCTCGTCAAGTTGGACGAGTGCTTCGGCCGATGCGCCGCGCTTCATGAGTGTTTCTGCATAATGGCGTCGAGCCTCAACGTCGATCGGACAGGCCGCCACCGCGCCCGACATGCATTGCTCCGCTTGCGTCCATTGGCCTTGTTCGATCGCGGCCAGACCTTGTCGGGAAAGATCGCGGCATGTTGCCACCGATGGCGATACCGGCCCCGGTCGCCAGGGCCATGCGCGACATCCAACCAGCATCAGCGGCAGCAAGAGCCAGACGACTCCGCGGCAGGCGACAGCAATGGGACCGGAAAAAAGGCGCATGTCTGGAGACTCGGAATCCTTATCGGCGAGAACCTCGCGCAGAGTGTCACCGGCATCCTGCCAGTGCGCAGAACCTCCCGCCGGATCTACCGTTGGCGCGCAATGGCGCGGGGCGATAATACCAATGCTTGCCGCATCCCACGAAGGGCACTCCCCCACTTTTACCCGAATAGATCGCCGTGATACGATAGTCCCATGCCGGTAAACTACGCAAAGCTGGGGATTCGATTTGAATACCCAGAAAACTGGATTCTGGATGAAGAGGAAGCACGCGACACTCGCAATGCCGCGACAGTCTATGCGCCCAGCGGGGCGTTCTGGTCGGTCAATCTCCAGCCTGCCGACGATGGCGAACCACAGGCACTGATCGATAGCGTTCTAGAGACACTACGGCAGGAATATCCCGATATCGACGAGGAGCCAGTGCGGGAGACAGTAGAAGACTGGGATATGATTGGTTACGAGGCCAACTTCTATTGCCTAGATCTTACCAATACTGCCCAGATTCGCGCGGTGCCTTCTCCATTTGGAACCTTTGTCATCGTGGCCCAGGCCGAGGATCGTGAATACGAGCGGCTAGGACCTGTATTTCGGGCCATGACGATCAGTCTGCTTCGCAATTCGCTGGGTAAGGGCACTCCGTGAATTCCCCAGTAGTTGCATTTGTGAGCGCTCAGTTCTCGAGACTCTCGTAGGCTCGCAAAACTTTCACAAATGACCTTGTAGTAATTACAGTCCTTTGTTCCAACTTCTACCTAACCCCGAAATCGCGCAGGGGGGTGCCGAGTAGAATCCCCCTAAATTCAATGCTTTATTGAAGGTGTTCATTTTTCGGTGCGTTTGGCACGCCAACTGCATTATCAACCTGCCAGTCGTGATCGACCCAAGAACTCGGCTTGGCGGCCCCGCAACCGCCGAGCCACGCGAAACCAACGAACACGACGCTCCGTGGATCTTAGGCACAATCAGGCCGCTTTATGTCGCGGCCGTTATCCCGCTACGGGAACAAGCCAGTTTTTCACGGTGACAAGGGCCCAGCCGGCTAACCCGCAAAAGCCGCCTGGGCCCTTTTTCTATGCGCCAGTCGGCAATTTCGCCATAATCGGACGCTTTTGACGGTCACGGTCCAAACGCTATAATTCGGCAGCATTCGATCGCATGAAACGATCGACCACGAATTATCAAGGGAGGTTTTCGGCCATGGCTACAGCCCCATCCCCGACAGGGATCGAGCAGATCGGCGAAACAGCAGGACATGTGTGGCGGGTATTAAGCGAAATAGGCCCACTCTCGCCGACCAAGTTGACGAAGGAAGTTGACGCTCCAAAGGATCTCGTAATGCAAGCCCTTGGCTGGCTGGCCCGCGAAGACAAAATCGCCATCGAAGAAGACGGACGGACCAAGGTGATTTCGTTAGTCTAGGGCGACGGCTTAGAGTCAGAACCCGCGCGGGATTCATTCACTCGGGTGCGTGCTTCCAGCGAGAGTAGATTCATCGCCGTCACGTAAATCCGCCCGCCGTGTGCGCCCCAGCGGTCTGGGACGGCGCCGGCTGGATTCCAGCTTCCGGCCATCGGGCCTTGCTTGACCTGCGTGGCGAGAAGTTCGTCGTAGAGCCGCTGCTGCCAGCGCTCCCAGTAGGGGCCGCGCATGTGGTACATCACCTGCGTCGTGTAGTACCAGTAGTAGGTATTACGCAAGCCGGGGGTGTGTTCCGGAAGGTATTCGAGCAGGTAGTCGGCGCCAGATTTCACGCGAGGATCTTCCGGCTTCCAATCCTTCGTTAGCCGCACATAGAGGGCCACGGCCGTCATGGCGGGGGACGCGCGGCGAAGATGCTCGCGGACATACTTTTCGTCGCTTACCGCGTTGGGATCGTAGACATATCGAGATCCGCCGGAATCAGGGACGGAGGCCGTTTCTAGCCAGCGGTCGATACCGGCAAAGGCCGATGGAGGCACGGTGAGCCCGGCCCGCAGACCGGCGTCCAAAGCGCCGAACATCCAACCCGTGACTGAGGTGTCGCTGGAGATCTGGGACCGATAGCGCCAGCCCCCCAGTGTCTTGTGCTGCGTGGCGATGGCGAAATCGATCGCCTTTTGGGCCGGCTCGCGAAGTTTCGGGTCGCCCGTCATGCCGTAGGCCTCGCACAAGGCCAGGGTGGCAATGGCGTGGCTATAGAATCGAGCGCTGTTGGAGGATGCCGGGTCGATCTCAAAGTACAGATCGCCATTGGGGGATTGGTGGCCGATCAAAAACTCCAGGCCGCCGCGAATCGTGTCGTTATAGGGGCCTTCCGTCTCCATATGGAAATGACGCGCGCCGAGGAACGCCAGCAGCGCCAACCCAGTGCCGGCTGTGTCGGAGCGAATCGAGGCGGTTTCTTTCTCATAGCCCTTGCGCCCCGCGCCAAAATTGTGCAGGCTCCAGCTTCCATCCTTCGATTGATGGCGGCGGAGAAACTCCAGGCCAGACACCACGGCAGGATCCTGCTGGCGCGATCGCTGGCTTGAAGAGCCTTGCTGCCCAGGCGGGCCGGGCCGCTCGATGCGCTTGATGAACGCCCCGCGACCGTCGAGGGCGTAGGGATTGGCCTCAACTTTGGGACCACCGACATCACGACTGCGGAATCGCGAATCGGTGACAACGATCACTTCACTAAACGGTTGCGCGCTCCGGCTGACGCTGCCGGCGCTGGGAGTCGCAACATCGCCCAGCCCGCCAACCCCAGCATCTGCCTGCACGACAGCAGTCGTGCCCCCGCTGGTCTGGCGTTGGACTGCTCCTTCGCCGGCCCCTGTTTCCAGTTGCTTGGCATCAGCTGCGGCCTTGGGACCGCCGCCGGCGACATCAATGTTGGGCAAATCGACTTTGGCTACACCTGATAGCCCAGCTTCGCCAACATTTTTGAGCGGAGCCCCGCCGGCATCGTTGCTTGTGGCAAGCGCGGCTTCAGGAGCGCCGGCCGCTCGTGCCGGCCCACTGCCAGAGGCGGCAACAGGCGAACTGGCGGCCTCATCACCGGCCCCTTGGACCGCTGGCGCTGCTCCGCCAACCGCGGCATTTTCCTGGCGAGCCACAACGCCGGTTGCTGGGCCGGCGGGTTGAGTTCCGGCACTGTCGCCGGGAGCGCCTTGGGCCATTGTGCTTGGTCCGCTCGCAGCGCTGGGCACATCGGCCTTTGCGGCTGCTGCGAATTGAACCCCTGTTTCACGGGAAGGTTGTCCGGTTCCGCCACCCATCGAAGCGCCGGGCAGCGCGTCGGTAGCCGTGGCCCTTTGCGGTTGTGACGTTCCGGCTGCGGCGGCCGTCGCTCCTCCTCCTGCCAATGCATCGCTCGGCGGCACCGGCCCACCGTCGGCCGTCTTGCCGGTGGAGTTGTCGGCGCGCGTGGCGGCGGTGGCGCGGCTATCGGCTTCAGGCGCGTTGGGACGTCCGCCACCGGTGGCGCTCGCTACATCGACTGGGGTCGGGGCTACGGCGGCCGTGTCCGATGCGGCCAAGGCAGCCCCACCCGTGGGAGCCAGCCTCGAAGCATCGGGCACCTGGGTGCTCAGATTCGGAACGGGTTCCCCCCCACCTGCCGCACGGGCGACGCCGGTGTGGCCCGCCACCTGGGAAGGACCAAAGTCAACGTCCGTTGTGCCTACGTCGGCAGTTGTGCGATCGACGGCCGTCGCCGCGGAACTCTGCTGCACGGCGGCCGAGGCGCTGGCGTCCACATCTGCTGGTCGTTGGCTGCCGCTTTGGGTTGCCACCTCAAGCGATTCCGCTTTCGCCGTGGAACTGGCCACCTGGGCCATGGCTTTGTCGCGGGCTACCTGGGCTTGGCCACTGGTGGAGAGTGCTGAGGGATCCGGCGAGGCGGAAGTGGCTCGTTCGCGTCGAGCGGCTGCAGAGGCGACATCCGTCACCGAGCGAGGTGCCGCTTCTCCTCGGTCAAAGTTACGTTCCACCCCAGCCCCGGCTGTGCCCTGCGCACCACGATCGATGGCCACTTTGCGAGCGTCGGTGGCTCGCTGGTTCGATTCAGCGGATTGCGAAGGTGCTGGGCTGGATATCTGTACGGGCGATGCCGTGGCCTGGGCCAACTGCAGCGCCGTACGGGCCTGGGCAGCGGGCTCGGCCGTGGGACGGATGCTCGGTACTGCCGAGGTCGTGGAGTTCTGGGGGCGCGTGGCGCCGGAGGCGGCAGTCGGAGCATTGCTGGCGACCTCGGCGATTGTCGGCTTTGCCGGCGCCGGATTGGGACTGGCCGCCGCTTGGCGGGATACCGATTCACTCCGTGCTGCGAGCGTATTCTGAGGCTGAGCCTGCTGCGTGGTGGCGACTTGGGGAACGACTGCCTGCGTCGTTGTTGGCGCGGCGCTGGCTTGCTCAGCCGCACGCGCGGCCGTTTGTGCGGCACGGGCTAATGTCGGTTGGGCCGGAGCGGGTTGATCGCGCGGCTTGGAGGGTGCGGGCGTCGGCGCTGCATCAGCAACTTTAATTTCGGCCGGTGCTTGTCCCGTCAAAGGGCTTTGCGATTGCTGCCGCTTGGGGCTGGTCGTCGGCTCGGCGGCGCTGGCTGCGGCGGCCACGGGCTCCGCTCGAGCCAAGTTCGGAACAGCGACCGGCTGAGTTGATGTTTGGGCTTGTGCAGTTTCGCGACGCGGAGTGGGATCGGTTTTGGCCACGGCGGCCTCGGGACGCGTGGCGGGTTGCTGGCGAGCTTCGGCTACCTTGGGCTGCTGCACCATGGTTTGTGGCGTGTCTTTGGCCACGGGCCGCTGCATTTCGGCGGCCGTTTTCTGGCGGGCCACCGCCGGCGTCTGGGCTTCCACCTGGTTGGCCGCTTTGGGTTGCGACTTGGCAACGCTGGGAGAAGCCACTTGATCGGGCTGGGCCTGCTGCGTCGGCTGCAATTGTCGGCTCAGTTTTGACGCCGTATTGCTGTGCCGCGGCGTGGCCTGCTTCATCTCCCGTTTTTCGATCGGTTGGGCCTGGACGCGCCGTGGGGTGTCCTGAACCTGCTCAGGGCTGGGCTGCTTGGGCGTTACTTCGGTGGGCGTTGGTTCCGGCCGCGGTAGATCGACTTTTTTCTCCGTCTCCTTGGTTTCCGTCTCCACAGGCTTCTCATGCGGAAGCTGCTGCTCGGGTTGGTCTTCGGGAACAACGTGGTATTCGGGCAGGGTAACGGGGGGGCGTTTTTCTTCCTGACGAGCGACCTCGGGCCGTTTATTGGGGACTTCGTCTTCTGGGGCATTAAAAGCCGGCACGATGAGACTGGCAGTGAGCATCCACTGAACGCACAACATAGCCAATACGGCAGAAAACTGGAGCCGGCGACCTCGATAATCGCCCAACCGCCATGCCGCCCACATCACCAGCAGGATGCCTATCCAGACGACAGCCAACCACGTAAATCCGTTGCTCCAGACATCAAGCGTGGTGAAACTCGCGAATATCCACAACTCACCCGTCGTGTAAGCCCCCAGCACGATCAGCGCAATGTTGATCGGCCAAAGCTGTTCATCGAACGCCGGTACAGCGTCCGATTTCAAGCGGCGGATTACGCGGCGGATTTTGGCCATTGTGGACTCGATAGGTGGGCAGACTTTTTTGCCTGCCGAACGGTTGTAGGATCGTTGATCGAGCTATGAAAACACTAACTCGAATCACCTTGGCCCTCTATCGCCAGTCGATAATCGGAAATCTTGGCCTTGTTACACATGTTCATGACATCGACGGCCCAGCGTAGTTCGCACCCTTTGTCGCCGCGGATGATGACCGATTGCTGGCCAGGGTTGTTTGCGGCGGCTTGGTTGAGCACCTCTTGAAGTTGCTCGGCCTTGATCTCCTTGAGCCGCACGATAAAGGTACCTTCGCGGGTGATATTGACCGTCAGTTCTTTCGGCTTGGCTGTGACCGGTTTAGCCTCGCTGGCTGCCGGCAGCACCACCTTCATATCCCGTTCGGCCTCTTCAAACTTCGAGGCCACGAGGAAGAAAATCAGCAATTGAAAAACGATGTCCATAAACGACGTCATGCCTATGCCGCCGCCGGTCATTCCTTTTTCGATTTTGACGCTCATCGCAAACCCTATTCTTCGTGTGATTTTGGCGATGGTCCATGGATCACCGCTTATACCTATCCGCCGAACTCAGGCTACACCGCTAAGTAGTTCTTCCAACCGGCTGTGCCAAGACAGGCTTGGTCTCGCGTTTGGCTTGCTGGGCCGTTTCCTCATCGAGTTGACCATGACTGATTCTTTGGCGGCCTTCATAGCATTCCACCAGCGGCAACAGGACGCTCAATAGTTCGTCGATCTCGCGGAAACGATCTTGAATGATGTCTTCCAAATGGTGGGCGACCGTGGCCGAAGGAATGGCCACAAACAAGCCAGCCAGGGTCGTCACCAATGCGATGTAGACGCCGGAGGCAAGCGCCTCGGTCTTGTTTTGATCGGGGCGTAAATTGGCTGTCTCATAGAAGGCGACGATCATGCCCCACACCGTGCCATAGAGTCCCCATAGCGGCGCCACGTAGGTTGAAAGGTTCAACCAGCGAACATTTTTATAAAGTTTGGCGGCCTCACGCTCTTTGGACTGGGTGACAGCCTGCTCGACTTCGGCGTGCGGTCGGCCAATCTTCAACAGCATGTCGCGCACCACAGTGGATGCCGTCGAGGGATACTTTTGGCATACGCGATAAACTTCGCGCGGGTCCAGCACGCTCCGAGAACGCACCATCACGCCGATCTCATCCACCAACCCGGTTGGCACCACGCGACTCTTGCGGAGCGCCAGATAGCGTTCGATGGCGAACACGATCGAGAGAAAGCCGTGAATGTAGATGGGGATCATCAAGGGACCGCCCTTGATAATGATCAAATCGAACAAGCCTCGGCCAGTAGTCAGGTAGGACGATGATTTTTTTTCGTCATCCGCAGGGGCTGCGGCTGGGGCATCGGACTTAGCAGCCGCATTGAGGGCCTCGTCGATTTCGCTGCTGGACTTGGCCTCGGCCTTGTCTTTCGGCGGAACTGGTGGCGCTGCGTTTTGGGCCAATCCGGACGCCGCCCAGGCGAGTCCTCCGGCAAGCAGCGCCATCAGGACGAGCCGCCCCATGCGCAACTTAGAACTCGGCAACATTTTCATGAAACTTCTCCTGCATGAGGCCGCCCGCTGGGGTTCGGCGGCCGGATCGAGGTGGCGGGGGGTGGACTATTTTGCCGAACTGAGGGCCTTGATCCTCTGCTGTGCGGTGGTCGCCCAGGAACTCTTGGGGTATGCCGTCAGCAATTCCTGGTAATACTTCAGCGCTTGGTCCGGTTTCTTGAGTACTTCAAAGCAACGGGCTGATTCATACATGGCCTGGGCTTTCCAGGGATTATAAGATTCCGGCGCATCGCGGTAGTCGGTGCGGAAGACCTTAAAGAAGTCGCGGATCGCAGCGGTGTGGTCCCCCTTCTCAAACTTGATTTCACCGAGCATGAGCCGGGCTCTTGCCCCCACTTCGCGGCCGGTAAGGCTCGTCACCTGTTCGTAGATCTTGGCGGCGCCATCCAGATCGTCTTTGTTCTGCAATGCCCAAGCCTGTTCGTAGAGCATTTCCGGCTTGTGCTGTGAATCTGGAAATTTGTCCAGCCCCTGTTCGCTGAGCTTCAATGCCGTGTCCCACTTTTTCTGTTGGGCTGCGGCCTGGGCCGCGTGCAGTGTGGCCAGAGCTTGAAACTCGGCCGACTTGGGGGGGCTCTTCAGCACCGCTTCATACGCCTTGGCCGCGTCGGCGAACTTCTCTAACTTCATCAGGCTTTCCGCCTCCATGAAGGCCGCATCGGCTACGAGCTCACCCTGGGGAAAATCCTTGAGTTGCTCAGCAAAGGCTTGCTGGGCCTCGTCATATTGTTTTCGATGGTAGTGGCACCAGGCCAGCTTGTGTGCGGCCATCTCCGCGATTTCTTTTTGCTTTGAGGCCGTGCAAAGCTTTAGCGCGGCCGCATAAGCAGTGGCTGCTTCATCATATTTCTTCTGCTGATAATCCGCCTCGGCAACGTGATAGAGCGCCTCGCCCGCAAACGGGCTCGCGGCATGTTCTTTCGCCAAGCGGTTGAATGCGGCGACGGCTTCCGCGTCGTGCTTCAGTTCCTTTTGAGCCCAGGCGAGGTTGTAGAGCACGCGATCAGCCGCGGCGTACTTTGCGTCTTCCGCCATGAGCGCATCGAATGTCTTCACAGCCTCGGCGTGTTGCTTCAATTCCATTTCAGCCAATCCGCGTTCCAGCAGCGCGGCGGATTTCTCTTCTCGCGATGGTTTGCTGTTGATGAAGACCGCGATGTCGGCGATGGCCTCTTTGTTTTTTCCTTGCAGCCGCAGCGCTTTGGCCCTGGCAAAGTGGGCCGGCGCGGCCAGTTCATCGCCGCTGTTCTTTTCGATCAGTTGTGTCAAAGCGGCAACCGACTTGGCATGATCCCCCTCCAGCAGTCGAGACCAGCCGAGCCAATAGAGGGCGGCCGGCGCCACGCTGCTCTTGGGCCACTCTTTCAGCACCAACTCATACTCCGCCGCAGCCTGCTTGTAGTCTTTCGAGGCGTAAAGCAGTTCACCCAGGTGATAGTGGGCCCGGTCCAACGCAGAACTTTGCGGCATCTCCTTTAAAACTTTCCGCAGTGTGGTTTCTGCCCCCTTCAGGTCGTCGAGCTGACGCTGGCTGCGGGCCAGTAGCAACAACACTTCGTCCGCTTGCGTCCACTTGGGATTGGCCTTGAGCGACAGTGTGAGTGCATCGCGGGCCGCCGGATACTGCTTCTCGGCATAGCGGCTGGCCCCGATCAGATAAAAGGCTTCACCTTGTCTTTCCGTTGAATTGAGTTTCGGCGCTAGCGGCTCCAGCAGCGCGATCACGTCCGTATATTTCTGGTCCCGTCGCAGCGCCCACCCCAGCAGCACCTGCCACTGCTCCCTGTCAGAATGCTTGGGATTCTTTTCGATCAATTCTCGATAAGCCTTGATGGCCTCGCTTGCCTTGTCGGTGTTCAACAGGCTGTCCGCCTGGATGGCCTTGGCGGAAATGGCCAGATCATTCGCTCCATACTGCTCCAAAAAAGCCGTGGCATGTTGCAGCGCCGCTGCATGGTCGCCGACATTGAGCGCCGCCCAGGCTGCGTTGTATTGGGCCTGTGCCGCGCGGGGGTGTTTGGCGTGTTCCTTGGCCGCAGCGGCATACAGAGCCACCGCGTCTTTGCGCCGCTCAGGCACGTCAAATGCCGCGTCGGCCTGGTCGATCTTCAATTCGACCAGGTACTCGCTGTTCTTCGCTTGGGGAATGATTTTCTCTGTCACGGCCAGTGCTTCGGCCGGCTTCTTTTGGTCGAGGTAGGCCCTGGCCAGCCAGTGGGCCGCTTGAGGAGCATCGCCTCCACCCGCTTCCACCGATTGCTTAAGCCACTTCACAGCGCTGGGCAGATCGCCGGCCAGGTAGTAGCGGTTTCCCGCCAGCAAGGGAACTTCCTTGACGAAGTTGGATTTGGGGAATTTCGTTGGCACTGCCGCCAATAGCGCTGCGGCTTCGGCATATTTCTTGAGCATGGTGAGGCAATCGGCTTGGCGCACCGTCGCCCGATCGGCTTGGTCAAAATCTTTCGCACCGGCCGTTTTGGCGAACAACGGCTCAGCTTCAGAGAACTTCCCTTGCTCAAACAGAGCGTCAGCCTGATGCATGACCACTTTGGTGGCCAGCTTGTGATCGGGAAATTCCTTGGCAAATTTGGCCAGCGTGGCGCCCGCCGCGTCGGGCTTTTTGAGTTCCAACTGCGTCAGGCCCAGGGCATAGAGCGCGTCGGCCCGCAGGCGATGTTGGGGAAACTTCTCCAGGAATTTGGCATAGGCCACGGCCGCGGCCGCTTTATCCCCGGAGGCATAGAGACTTTCCCCATGATTGAACAAGGCCAGCGGCAGCAGTTTGCTGTCCGGGTATTTTTCGATTAGCGTCCCATAGGTCTTGGCCGGGGCGGCAAAACCCTCTGGTTTGCCCCCTGCCACGGCGACATTGTATTGAGCCGAACCGAGGTTCAAATAAGTATCGTCCAGCAATTCAAAGCCGGGGTGCTTCTCCACCACTGCCTGCAGCGTCTCGACGGCCTCGGGATACTTTTTTTCCTGGATCAGGCAGACCCCCAGATAGTGCCGGGCTTTGGCGGCCAGGGGATCCTTCTCAAATTGCTTGAGAAATTCCCGGTACTCGTCGATAGCCAGGCCGAATTGCCCTTCGTTCTGGAGTTCGGCCGCGGCGCTGAATTTCAGCTTGGCCGCGTTGGACGATTCTTCCGCCAAAACCGCGCCCGCAGAAGCCAGAGCCAGAGTTAGCGCCGTTAAGCAGTAAGCACTTACGAAGACCGACCTTTTCGCCAAATCCGCCACTGTTCTTGTTCCTTCGAGGGTGGGGTTGTCGGGACAGTATTAGTGTACTGACCACAGCGAGCCGGGGAAAGTTCCGGCATGGGCATCCCGGCGGACGTTTGCCGAGCATGGGGTCGGGCGGGGCGAAACCAAGCGAAGTCCAGATTTTGCAGAGCGAATGGTAAACGATTCCCTGGATTCCGCTGGTCTTCTTCCTTTCTTCGTCTCTACAGCCTATTCTGGCCAACATGCCCCCGCCCCACGTTATTCGACTCCGTTCCCCCTGGACCCAGTCTGTCACTCCGGGCACCCTAAGTATTGTGCGTGGCTTCAATTGTCCCACGGGGCTGGATGGCAGTCAGCAGGTCTGGTTAGTAATTGACGATTTACCCGCTTCCGGCACGGCTTATCTCAATGACTTCCCACTCGGGTCGCTTACGCCCCACCGATTTAACCAGTTCGAGATCACCACCTTCTTAGCCCCCCGTAACCAAATCCGCTTTGAATTGAGCGCCTGTCCGGGCCAGGAGCCCCTACCCGAACCAACCTCCGTCAGGCTCGAAATCCGCGATATTGCATAGTCCGAATCTTCCGTAGTGTCACGATATTGGACATGAGCACGATTTGTGAAATAGGCTTTTGTAGTCGCCCCCGAGGAACACTCCCACCATGCTCCCCCCTGCCCTCTCTTTGTCGCCCGTGCTTTGCCTCGCGCTGTTGCTGCCCGCAACGGCCGCCGAACCTGCCCCGCCCCTCGTCACGGACCACCAGAAGCAGAATAAGCTCACTCCGGCCGAATTGGCCGCTGGCTGGATCCTGCTGTTCGACGGTGAATCGCTCTACGGCTGGCAACCTGCGACCAAGGCCGATTGGAAGGTGGTGGATGGCACAATCCAAGTCTCCAGCGGAGAGCCGGGGTTGCTCAATACCACGACACAATTTGCCGATTTTGAGTTGCAAGCCGAATTCCGTGCCCCGGCTACCTCCAATAGCGGCATCTTCCTGCGAACGATCCGCGACCCGCGAGATCCCGTTCGAGATTGCTATGAATTGAACATTCACTCGGCCGCGGATGCCAAGTTCCCCACGGGGAGCTTCGTTGGCCGGAAGCGAGGTGAGATCAACGGGGTCGATGCCGACTGGCACCGATTTCATGTCACCGCCCAGGGGGGAAAGTTCCAGGTGCGAATCGATGGTCGCCTCGCTCTTGAATACGACGATCCGCGCCCCATCGCTCGTGGCCACATCGGCCTGCAGCTCAATGAAGGACCGGTTACGTTTCGCAACATTAAACTCAAGCCGCTAGGCTTACAACCGATCTTTAACGGCCGCGATCTGACGGGTTGGCAGGAATATCCTGGCAAGGCCAGCCGCTTCAGCGTGACAGAAGCGGGCGAACTTCAAATTACCAACGGACCCGGCCAACTGGAAACGAAGCAACAGTTCGCCGACTTCATCTTGCAGACGGAGGTTTTTGTCGGCGCTGTTGGGCTCAATTCCGGCATCTTCTTTCGGAGCATTCCAGGCCAGTTTTGGATGGGTTATGAGAGTCAGATCCAAAACGAGTACCTCAACGGCGATCGGGGGACTCCTAAGGATTATGGCACCGGCGCCATTTATCGTCGTCAAAACGCCCGCCGGGTGGTGGCCGACGATCAGACCTGGTTTACCAAGACCATCGTGGCCGATGGCGATCACCTGGCTGTCTGGGTTAACGGAATCCTTGTGACAGATTTCACAGACCGCCGAGCTGCCAATGCCAATCCGCGCAAAGGGCTGCGACGAGAAGCCGGCACGATTCAATTGCAGGGACACGATCCGACCACGAATTTGCGGTTCAGAAACCTGAAAATCGTCGAATTCGCTCCCCGTGGAGCCAATGGATAGAATCGTGCAGCTGCTGAAAGGCCGCCGCAATACGAGATCAGATAATCATCGACTTCAACGGGGTCCGTGAAGGCTTGCAAGTCGAATCGTGCTGGGCGACGTAGAATTACTTTGACGGCCGCCCCGCCGATCGACTATGCTTACCGTTGGCGACAGTGGCCACGCTTTGTGGCAGGGATCTGTTGCTTGTTCGATCCACGCGGCGCTCGCCGCATTCGCAGGAGGGCTGGTCGATGACGCTCGATGAAATACTGCGCAGTAAGGGAACCCAGGTCTTCACCATTTCGCCCGATGCCACGCTCGACGACGTCGTGCAGGCGCTGGTAGCGCGCAATTGTGGTTCGTTGGTGGTCTGTCGCGATGACGGCAGCATGACGATGGTCGGCATCATCACGGAGCGTGACATTCTCCGCGCCTGCGCCGCCAATCAAGGAGCGCTGCATACGGTGCGCGTAGTGGAAGTCATGTCTGAGCAGTTAGTGACCGGCAGCGTAGGAGATGAAGTGGAAACCGTCATGGGAGTGATGACGCGGGAGCGAATCCGCCACTTGCCCGTGGTGGAAGAAGGCCGCCTGATCGGCTTGGTTTCCATTGGTGACATTGTCAAAGCCCAACACGACCGGTTGACGATGGAGAACCATTTTTTGAAGGAGTATATTCAGATTTGAGAGGCGCTCGCTCCGCGTAACTCGCGTGGCAGCGGAAAGTGAACGTCTTCACGCCGCACCGTGCGCACATCGACAGTTGCTTGAAATGTCTGGCAAAGAAAATCGAGGCACTGCTCGACGACCTTTTCCGGAGCGCTCGCACCGGCGGTCACCAGCACCGTGTCCACACCGTCGAACCATGCGGGGTCTATGTCCTGTGGTCCGTCGATCAAGTAGGAAGGAATCCCAAGTTCGCGGCCGATTTCGGCTAGCCGCTGGCTGTTGGAACTGTTCTGGCTTCCAAGCACCAGAACCACGTCCGACTCTGTCACCAGTAACCGCACCGCTTCCTGCCGGTTCTGCGTGGCATAGCAAATGTCATCCTTCGGCGGCGCGGTGATGGCCGGGAATCGCTCCTTGAGCCGGGCGATCACCCGGTTGGCATCATCCACCGAGAGCGTCGTCTGCGTCAGATACGCCATGTGGCCAGGGTCTTTCACCTCCAGTCGATCGACGTCCTCCGGCGTCTCCACCAACACGATCGCCTCCGGCGCTTCTCCCATCGTGCCGATCACTTCGTCGTGCCCCTCGTGACCGATGAGCACAATGGTTCGCCCTTCGCCGGCATAGCGGATCGCTTCCAGGTGAACTTTCGTCACCAGCGGACAGGTGGCGTCAATCGCCCGCAATTTTCTCTCTCGGGCAATTCGGCGTATTTCCGGCGAAACACCATGGGCCGAGAACAGCAAGTTCGATCCTGCAGGCACTTCGTCCAGGGAATTGACAAAAACCGCACCCAGACCACGAAAGCGGTCGACCACATACTGGTTGTGGACAATCTCATGGTAGACATAAACCGGCGCCCCGAACGCGGAAAGCGCCAGGTCGAGACTTTCGATCGCCATGTTCACGCCCGCACAAAACCCTCGCGGCGCGGCAAGCAGGACTTTCATGGGATGTTCACAGGAGCCGGACTCTTCATGGTTATTCCAATCATTCAACCGCAATCATAGCTCGAATGGCAACCTGCTCAAAGAGAGCGCGGCCTACGAATTTCTTGATCTCGCCAGGCTTACGGCAGTACCGCGCCATGTTGACGTACGGCGTCCGCTTGGCGGTCCAAGGCGTGCAAACGCATCAGCCAGTAGGCGGCCAGGTAGTCGATGGACGCCACGGTGTCGTTCCTGGCGGGCCCGCTTGCGACGAACCGCAGAGTCGGGTCCCCCTTCCAATGAAAATCGTCGGGCCGTTGCTGGTCGATCCATTGCGGCTCGCCTGTTGCTTCGCTCTGTCCGGGACGGCGAAAACGGTCTACCGGATAGCGGCGTAGTTGCTCCAAGCCATCGACCACGCCCCGATTCAGCTGGAATATGGCCTCACCCTGTTCCCCCGGCTCGACAATCATTTTGAACCTCACCGGATCATTCAGCATGCCGGCATACATGAAGTTGCACAGGGCATTGCGCTCGCCGCCGATCCGCCGCATCGTCCAGACCAGCGATTGCCCCATGCGATACATGAACGTCTGATCCAAGTCCCGCTTTTCCCTCCCTGCTCTGGCCACTTCCAACGCGAGGCCGTGGTAGGCCGCCGTGACGAGATGAAAGCGGTCATTCATTCCTTTGACCAGTGGATGGCCGCCGACCTTTTGCGGTCGGATCGGATTCTTCCACGGATTAGCCCAGTAGGCATGGTGCTTCGACCGCAGCCGATAGAACTGATGTTCGATCGAGCCCTTCTGTTCGACATCGGCTGGCGGATATTGTTCTCCCAACGCCACAATCAGGTAGGTTACTTGGGCGTTAAATGGAATGCCTACCGTGGCTACTAGCGGCGTCAGATCGCCATAGGTGGTTGGTTGGCCGTCGGGTCTGCGAATCTGGTAGTCGCCGTCCAGCAAGTGCATGACGAGGTCTCCCGAGAGTTGGCGGGCCTTGCGCTGCGCCTCGGGGGGTAGGTCATCGTAGACGTACAACATGAGTGTGGCATAGCCTCCAGCCAATTGGTTATATGTGCCCCTGGCCGGATCGCCGATCCAAACCAGCGGCTCGCCCGCCGGGCCGGTCGTCTTGGTTGTGCCAAACTTTTGCAAGCTGGGTTCCACACGGTCGTTGGCCATCGCCACACACCGCGCATAGCAGCCGGGTTTGCCGGTGATTTTGGTATACATCTCCATTCCATCCAGCAGCGTCACGATGCGAGACAAAGTCTGTGGGTCTTTAGTGACGGCATATTTCCAGCACAAAGCGGAGAGCAATACGCCGTTCCATGTAGAAGTGTCGCTGTCGGCGGGCCAGCATGGCAAAGCTCCCGGCTTCGAGGGCAGTTCGGCTCCTGTGGCAATCTGTCCATAGGGATTGCGATGATATCGCCACAACACCCATTCCAAGTGCTCCGCTTTTTCGGCCAGCGGGATTTGCCGCGGATCGCCTCCGTAGCGCGCGAGCAGTGCTTCGTTGGACCTGCGCAGACCGGCTGTTGAGAAATCGTTTTCGGCGAGAACAGACGGTGAGAGAGGCTTCGCGTCGGGAATCATGCCGGCGGCAGCGGCCGGTGTAGCTGGTTCCGCCGGCAGAACTTCGCCCGGCGGCATCGGCGGGGGTGAATCGGAGGGGCGTTGATCCGTGGTTTCCTGCGGCAAAGGCAAAAGTGGCGGCGGTTCGGGAAATTGAGCCAGCGCGAATCCAGAGATCGCAACCGAAAAAATACCTGCTGCCATGAGCAGGCACGCTACCCTAGTCATCACGGAGATCAATTTGGCAATTCCATCCGCCAGGCGATCGGCCATCATGAGATCCTGTTCCTTCTCGTTCCACACGGTCTTGAGGCTGCTGGGCCGGTTCAGTGCGAGGCCCGTCAGCAGGCCGATCTTTCGGGTCAGACTTTGCTTGCGGCGCAACAGATCGAGATCTTGGTCAGCTTGTTGCTCGGATGCGTGTCGCACCACACACAGCGCGGCACACGGAATACCTTGCTGGCGTGCGACATTCACCACAGAGTAGGCATGATTGTCGGCGGCCGCCGCTCTATATTTTTCCGCCAGTTGTTTTCGCTCCGCACTTTCCTGCGGGGCACGAGGGATCGAGAGGAGTCGGCCGGTGTGCCAGAAGGCTGCGTCCACTGGCGCCACGGTGGGCACGTCCGTCTGAATTTCACCTACTTCTGAAACGACCTGCTCGGCCAGCAAGAAATCACCGATTTGCAAGGTGCTTGTAAGACCTGTGGCAAAACCCATGGCGACCAGCAAGTCAGGGTGGTGTCCATCGATCAGCACCTGGGTGGCTTCGGCCGTGGCATCTTGCGATGGACCACAAACGACCAATGCCACTCGCCGACCATTGAGACCACCCTCAAATACCTTGGCGCGATCGGCTTCGATTGTCAGCAAACCATCGAGGCGATCGATCACTCCCACCGCTTCCCGGTGGTCCGGCGCGATCAGGCCAACATGAGCGCTTAACGGTGTTTCGACTGCATCCGGTGGCTGGCTAAAATCGGCCCCCAGAGGAACCTCTCCCCGGGCCGCCGCTGCCATTGCCTCCCGCACACGTTGCTCCGCCGTGCGCCGAAGCCAATCGCGGATCAGGTTTTGCCAGATCATGCGTACGTTCCGGTTGTCTGCCGTAGCCGAGCTTGTGAGAGTTCGGGAGCTTGGGAGATCCGAAGTCTCAGGACATCGGCCACCTGTATTTTACCGAATGACGCGGACCTGGGGACGCTTCTCAGACTCTGAATCTCTTGGGCGTGCAGCATAGCACCCTAAAGCCAGGAGCCCTTCGGCAGTGTCGAGCAGCGAACCTTCTCCAGGCGTTACATCTTGAAAGGATCCAGTCGATGGGGAAACCCAATCGCCACAGCGAGACTGGCTGGACACTAAGTACTCCGCGCCTCGGGCCACCGCTTCTCCGTCGCTCCGTCCGGCTGCTAGCAGTCCTAGCAGTGCGGCAGCGGTGGTTCGAGGGGTCGCAGGGCCTTCACCCGCTATGGCTTCCACCTGTCCAGGACCGGCATCTCCCCATCCGCCATCGGACTGCTGGTGAGCCATAAGCCAATGTGCGCCGGCAATTATGGCCTCATCCGACTTGTTCGTGCCAGTTGCGATCAATGCGCGCAATACGCGAGATGTAACAGCTACCGCACCTTCAGATCCGCAGGCCGGCCAACTCCCCTTTGGCTGTTGCCGGGTGCGAAGCCAGGAGACAGCGCGGCGCAAAGCTGGAAGGTGAAGTTTCTTGTCGATGGAGGCCAAAGCCATGACCGCCAGGGCCGTGGCGCTCGTGTTGGTTTGATAGTGCTCTGCACCGACTCTGTGTCTCGACAGCAATTCAGACCACGTCCCATCCGTCCGTTGCGCTGCCAAAAGCTGTTGTGCCAGCCTCTCAACTTCCTGGGTTGGGTGAGAATAATCATCGATCGATTCATCACACGACTCGGCCCCGCAGGCTTGCAGCGGCGGTGGGAGAACATCATGGAGCGCAGCAGCAGACGGTTGGGGAGCCGTTAACAGCAGCAGCCTTTGAGCCACTTCGCTTGTTGTTTGCGGTTCACGGCCGTGCAGCCAGGACAATCCTAGGCGAACATCCTGGTGCTGATCGTCCAGCCCGCTCGCCCGCAGCGCCGCAAGGGCCAAGCTAGCCGACGTCCCTGACCGAGCACTCAACAAAGGTGTGTCCGTTTCGGTGTCCAACTGCGATTGGAGGGCGAGGCTGGTTGCTTGCCGGGGACCAGTATCGGCGGTGAAGCCTAAGGCGTCGAGCGCCACGAGTGCCCAGGCCGCAGTATCTGGCGTTGGCTGACAGTCTTGTGCCTCCGATGCCCAGGACTGAACATTCAAAAGCAGAATACGGCGCGCGGCGTCGAGGGCTCGTTTGCGAAGGGGCAGCAGATTTCGTTTCCGGCACCAGCGGCTGAGAGTTGCGATAGTATTGGATGAGAGTCTGGGTGCGGCCAAAAACAATTCGCGAATCCCGCAGCCCGTGGCGATGTGCCTGCGCGGCCGGAGTGCGGCCAAAATGGCCTGGCAGAGAATCGATGTGTCCATCGGAAAGAGATTCGCTTGCCCCTGATTTCGTTGGAGGAGTTGTCGCAGCAGCAATTTTTCCAGTGATGGAATCCCGTCAACTCGCTCGTAGGGCATCTGTCCCAATAGCGCCAGCCAAACTTGTGCGGATGGGTCGATCTGCGTCGCACCGCCGCGTGAAAGGATGGCCCGCCGAGCACAAACCATCGGCTCGCTGGCTGGGGATTGTCCACTGAGCTTCAGAGCGAAGTAAGCCAGTACGGTTGCACTCAGGTCGAGTGGGCCGCTGTTGCCGGCCGCCCAGCCGCCATCGGCCCGTTGCGCTTCGAGTAAACCACGCGCAAAGGGGCGGAATTGAGCGGGCTCGTGCGATTCGAGAAATGCGGTGGACAGCACCAGCGTGGCCAGAGACCCAGGGTCGAGCGGCTGCGATTCAGCAAAACTGCCGTCAGGCTGTTGGCGAGCGAGCAGAGCCTGGCGGGATCGGGCAATGGCTCGCCGCAGGGGATCACTCGGCTCGCGGCTGCGAACTAGTTGAAACAGAACGACTTCAGGCGGAGCGACATAGGCTTCGTCGTCAGCCCACAAACGAACCGTGTGCGGAGAATGCATGGCGAGATGGTCTTCCTTGACCTGGTATGGCTGGGAGCGGCTTCCTGCCGCCCGATGGAAGGGAGAATTATGACAGCGCGGGCGCGAGACTCAAAGGGCAGGTGTTTGAGAGGCTGGCGGCAATGCTAGCAGGGTTGTGGCATCCTGTAGGGTATGCGCAGCATACCAATTCTTGGATAACGAACCCGCGCCGAGCTTCTCAACCCGTTTGTGGGATGTTTGTGACTTTTGTAGGCCAGGACATGGTACGCTGCGCGTACCCTACAATCGAGCCACCATCACGGCTGAGGCCTGGCCCTGCGGCGTGACGCTGAGATTGATAAAGCTCTCGCCTGCGCGATCGCCCGGCTTGGCGGCCCGAATCGGGCAGTCGGCGTCCGGATTTTCGTAATTGAGAATGGGGGGAAGCTGGCCTTTATTAATTGCCAGCACGCTGACGATCAATTCGACCAGGGCGCTGCCCGCGCCGAGGTTGCCAAAGTAGCTTTTGGCGGCGGCGATGGGAGGCTGCTTTTCCGCCGAACCCATGACGTCGCAGATAGCGGCTGCCTCGGCGGCGTCGCCCGATCTTGTCGCCACGCCGTGAGCGTGAATGTGTCCCACGCTGGCAGCATCTCGCTTGGCAGATCGCAGAACGCCACGCAAGACATTGCCCAGGGCCGCGCGCCGGTTGGCCACGCCTTGCGGGCTGGCTACCGCCGAACTGGACCAACCGATCACCTCGGCGAGGATATTTGCTCCGCGGGCCTTGGCGCTTTCGTACTCTTCCAGCACGACGGCGGCCGATCCCTCGCCCAGCACCATACCGCTACGCTCACGGTCGAAGGGTCGGCTGGCGGCAGCCGGATCGACGCCGTTGCACGCTATCTCTTCCTGTTGCAAGGCGTGAATGGCGTTCATCGGCAGGATCCGTGTTCCGGTGGCACCAACCACCATCAACTCGGCATGACCGCGAGAAATGGTGAACGCGGCTTCACCCAGGGCCAGGTTGCCGGCGGCCTCGCGATGTGTCAGTGAATTATTTGGCCCCCGCATGTCGTTGTAGATCGCCACATGGCTGGCAGGCATGTTCGGCAGGTATTTCAGCAGCCAGAGCGGAGTGACTTGGCTCATGCCGTCGGTGCCCCAGCGGCTGAAGTCGAACTCCCCGCCGCCAGCCGAGCAGCGAGTCACACCGGCAATGAAATCGTCCGGCAGGGTGAGCATGTAGTCGGTGCCGAAGATGCAGCCCCGCCGATCGGGTGTGTAGCCTGCCGTGGCGAACTGGGCGTCGCTCAGCGCCTTCTGGGCGGCGGCGACCCCCATCTGGCATTCGCGGCACATCAGCTTCAGGCCCTTGCGAATCGCCTTCTGCTGTTCTTTTTCTAGGGGGCCGAAGTTATCCACACTGCCGGTGTAGCCTTCTGCCCGGGCGGCATAGGTGGGTAGAGTCCCGTCCTGGGGCATCTCGGGCAAGGGCGTTACGCCGCTGCGGCCGGCCACCAGAGCATCCCACAACGTAGCGGCATCGTCACCCAGCGGGCTGACCAGGCCCAGGCCGGTGATCACCACACGTCGCGAACTGTTTCTAACGGGCATTCCTGCGTTCCTCGGTTGGGCGGGGTCAAAACGAGACCGCCGCGGCACGACAATCTTAGATTCTGGCGGCGAAGTCGTCGAGGTAAGTCGCGGCTTTGGGGAATTATGCCGCGGTTTGGTTTACAGGCCGACGGCGGGAGCGTCAACGAGGCACGAAAAGCAGGGCAAAATCGAACCGGGTTATATGGGCTGCGTTGGGGCTGGCCCCCCCTTTCGTACCATATTTCTCGATACATTCAGCAAGATGCGCGCCATCCGCATGTGGCAGCGAGCGGCCTAAACTAGAGAGGGACGAACTGTTGTTGCAGGGATCAATGCCGAAGCGGTTGAGTAACGCTTCTGGCAGCTTGCGCACAGCCCCCGGTTTTTCAGGCGTATCGCAACCATGTACGAGCGTAGGGAGTCCTACCGATTCCGCATTCCCCCCGGCGGTGACCAAGCCATGGTCACGGTCGATGGGGCTACATTCGTTGCGCGGCTCCTGGATACCTCGGCTGGCGGGCTTTCGCTGCGGATTGAAGAACCGGTCCAGTGCAAGATCGGGCAGAAGGTGGAAGTGGAGTTGGGGGAGCATGACTTCAATTTGACCCGGGTAGTCCGAGTCGAGAATGACGAGGGTGCTACAGTCTTGGGGCTGATGCGGCTGAAGGACCAGCGCTGGGACGAAATTGATGATCGCCCCGGTGTGCCCATCAGAAAGATCCTCAAGCGAGAACGCCGAGATTGGCTCCCCGGTCCCCAGGCGCCGATAGGCGTGCTACTGCTCATTGTTGGAATGGCGATCGGATTCATGGTCTGGCGGCCTCAGCACGCCCCCGACCTGCCAAAGGATAAATCATCGAACATGGCGCCACCTCAGCTTGCTCCGGCCGAACCTGCCAAACCGAGAGCGTCCAAGCCCGTTCCCCAACGAACGCCTGCACCTCAGCCAGCTCCTGCCACAGTGCCTAAGACGGCCAAAACGCCTGCGTCTGCACCCTCGACTGTTCCGGCTGCGGAAAGCCCGCAGTGGCCTGTGAGCATTGCGCCTGTGTCGCCCAAGGCAGCCTCGGCTGGCGACTCGCCAAAGTCCGCGCAGGGTGATTTCCAGCGGATTCTGGCTCGGCTTCCTCGATCTGTTCAGTTTCAATTCCGTCAACTTGAATCGCTGGCAAGGTCTCCCGGGCCTCGCGGCGCATGGCTCCAAACGCAGCAAGAGGTTCAGCGAATCGTGGAGCGCCTGGAAGCGCAATTGGCTTCGGTATTCGAGCAAAGTGGCAGTGACGAGCCCGCGCTGAATAAGGTGTCGCAGCCGCTCATTGACGACGCTCGGAGGAAGATCGACAAGCTGCACGGAAATAGCCCGCCGCAGCGCGAAACGGGAGCGGGTTCGTAGGTCAGGCTATTGCCTGACGGATTCCGCTGAAATATCCAGATGTTTCATCGGCTTGTGCCGCATCCACCGTCAGGCAATAGCCTGACCTACCGCTCTTTGTTACAATCGGCGGCTCGATTTGTCCGTTTGTATTCGTTTCGTCCGCGTAAGTGCGAGGTGTACGTCGTGAGCAAGACAGCCGGCAAGAAGTTAAACATCGCAGTCATTCCCGGCGACGGCACCGGCCCGGAAGTGGTGGCAGAAGGGCTTAAAGTTCTCAAAGCCGTTGCGGCCTTGGAATCGTTCACCTACGAAACGAAGAACTTCGATTTCGGCGGCGATCGCTATTTGAAGACTGGCGACGTGCTGCCGGCAGGCGCGGTGGACGAGCTGCGAAAATTCGACGCCATCTTCCTAGGCGCTGTGGGGCACCCCGACGTGCCGCCGGGCGTTCTGGAAAAGGGACTGCTGCTCGAGTTGCGTTTCCAACTCGATCAATACATCAACCTCCGCCCGGTCAAACTGCTGCCGGGTGTGGAGACGCCGCTGTCTGGCAAAGGCCCTGCGGATATCGACTTTGTCGTCGTGCGCGAGAACACGGAAGACATGTACTGCGGCGTCGGCGGGTTTCTCAAGAAGCACACGGCCGATGAAGTAGCCACTCAAACGGCCATCTACACACGCAAGGGTTGCGAGCGGTGCATCCGCTGGGCGTTTGAATATACGCGCAAGCGGAACAATCCCAAGGGACGGATGCTGACGCTGGTGGCCAAGACAAACGTGCTGACCTACGGCCACGACCTGTGGTGGCGGACATTTCAGGATGTCGCCAAGGAGTATCCCGACGTAAAGGCCGACTACAACCACGTCGATGCCTGTTGCATGTGGATGGTCAAGAATCCCGAGTATTTTGACGTGATCGTCACCACCAACATGTTTGGCGACATCATTACCGACCTCGGCGGCATCCTCCAAGGAGGCATGGGAGTGGCCGCCGGCGGCAACATTAACCCTGACCCAGGCGGCACGAGCATGTTCGAGCCCATGGGAGGGAGCGCGCCCAAATATACCGGCCAGGGTGTCATCAACCCGATCGCCGCCATCAACGCCGTGGCCATGCTGCTGGAGCAATGCGGCCAGTCCGCCGCCGCCGATCGAGTGAACCGGGCCGTGGCCGCCGTGACGGGAACCAAAATGAAGAGCCAAGCCGCTGGCAAAATGGGGCACAGCACCAGCCAGATCGGCGATCTGGTGGTGGCGGCACTTGTTTAGCGGCGTGGGCAACGCCCCGCGTTTTTCCGTACGTGCGGTGAATTACTGACCAGCCGCAAAGGCTTCGCCGCCATTGCACGTACCCATTGAAATCCAGATCGTTAGGTCAATTTCGGTGGCGACCTGGGTACCGTGATTGTCCGCATACATGACATTGACCAAGCCGGGATGCATGCTGCTGGCTGTGCCCACATAAGTTGCGAAATTAGTCTTGTTAGTGCCCGAAATGGGGGCCGTGGCTGTGCCGGAGACAGGTTTGTTCTTGTGCGTGTAAGCACTGGAACCGGGTCCGCCGAGCGCCCACAACCCAGAGGGATCCGTGGTTGTCTTCCCCGAGATGGTTTCACTGACCATGACGGTATTCGATGTGCCGTCCACAGCCATCACAGCAAAGCTGGAGGTTGAGTCGAAACGGAAGGGGCCAAGGTTGACGGCCGATGCCGGTTGCAGCGTGTCCGATCCAAAGTTGAATACGAAATTGGAGCGGCCAAAACTGCCGGTGGTTTCTAAGTTGGTTCCGGTCAGGGTCACCGCGCCACTGGGGTTGTCGCTGGGGCAATTGAAAATGGGGATCTTCTTGGCGGTGGCGGCAGGAGTGCCCGCTGCGGTGCCGGTGAAGGTGCCGAAGAGTTTACCGACGTTCGCCAATTCCAACTGCGAAAGGATCGCCGACTGCGCTGAGTAGAGCGAAGTCTTGTAGACGCCCACAGGAATGGACTCGGCGTTCTGACTGGAGTAGCCATGCACGGCCATCGAGACGTTACGCATGTTGCTTTGGCAATTGGCGCGGCGGGCCGCTTCACGGGCCATCTGAATGGCGGGCAACAACAGGCCGATCAAAATGCCGATGATGGCAATCACCACCAACAACTCGACCAGCGTAAATCCACGGCGAACCGGCCGTGCGCATCGCGGCGATGCAGAAGTCATGTATTTCATGGCGTTCGGTCTCCTGTCCGCCTTCCGTCCCTGTTCCGCAGAGATGATGGAATGATCGAGTAAGAAAACGCAGTTGTGCGGAGAGGGATCGCCTGAAGGGCAATCGGGTAACCTAATCGCCGCTGGGCAGTCTGAACCCGAACCGGCGATGGGCCTGATGATCTTTCGCTCCCCTCCACGGAATTCCAATATAGCTAGAGCCTGCGTGCGATGCCATACGGATCAAAATCATAAAAAAGCCCCCGGCAACCAACTCGATTGCCGGGGGCTTGTGTTAAAAAAGCTGAGCAAAGTGGCTAGTTGCTGCCAGCCGCGAAGGCTTCGCCGCCGTTGCAGGTTCCCATTGAGGTCCAGATCGTAAGGTCAATTTCGGTGGCGATCTGGGTACCGTGATTGTCGGCATACATGACATTGACCAAGCCGGGATGCATACTACTGGCCGTTCCCACATAGGTACTGAAATCCGTCTTGCTGGCTCCCGAGATGGGGGCCGTGGCAGTACCAGAGACAGGTTTGTTCTTGTGGGTGTAGCCGCTGGAACCGGGTCCGCCAAGCGCCCACAAGCCCGAGGGATCGGTCGTTGTCTTGCCCGAGATGGTTTCACTGACCATCACGGTGTTGGACGTGCCGTCCACGGCCATCACGGCAAAACTGGAAGTCGAGTCGAATCGGAAGGGGCCAAGGTTGGTAGCCACTGCAGGCTGCATCGTATCCGATCCAAAGTTGAACACGAAATTGGAGCGGCCAAAGCTGCCCGTGGTTTCCACGTTGGTTCCGGTCAGGGTCACCGCGCCACTGGGGTTGTCGCTGGGGCAATTGTAAATTGGGATCTTCTTCGCGGTGGCGGCAGGAGTGCCCGCGGCAGTACCAGTGAAGGTGCCGAAGAGTTTACCGACGTTCGCCAATTCCAACTGCGACAGGATTGCTGCCTGCGCCGAATAGAGCGAAGTCTTGTACACACCCACAGGGATGGACTCGGCGTTTTGGCTGGAATAGCCATGCACTGCCATCGAGACGTTGCGCATGTTGCTCTGGCAGTTGGCACGGCGGGCAGCTTCACGGGCCATTTGAATGGCGGGCAACAACAGGCCGATCAAAATGCCGATGATGGCAATCACCACCAACAACTCGACCAGCGTAAATCCACGGCGAACCGGCCGTGCGCGGTGTGTGGAACTTAGTCTTGATCTCATATGTGTCTCCCTATTCCCGTTCGGCCTCAATCTCTGTTCCCGTTGAGATGGATAACCGATTAGGAAAAAAACAAAGAACCGGGTGTCTTCGACCCCTGAACGAACCGCGACGCTAATTGCCGCATTCGCAAGTCCCTTGCCGGCTGCGAACGATGGCAGTGACGATGCACTGCTCCCTGGAAAGGCGCTCTTTACTATAGCTAAGATCGACCAGCCAGGGCAATGGCCTCCACAACTTCAGAATTTACCAGGGCTTAGGGGAAGCGTCAAGGAAATTGCGGGACAGAATTGTCTGACAAAGGCGAGCGGGGGGCGTAAGCCCCCTGTTTCTGCCCCCCCCAGGTTGGATTCAGGGGTATTGGTACTGCTCCTGCCCCTCCGTCGTCGCCATCGCTCGCCAAATGGCCGGGTCGATGTTGACGTCAATCGCTTTGCCGTGGTTGTCCGCATACATCACATTGACCAAACCCGGGTGCATACTGCTGGCCGTGCCCACGGCATTGCTGAAGTCGGTGGCACTGCGGGCAAGGATGGGTGCCAGTCCGGTGCCAGAACGGGGCAGATTCTTGTGCGTGTAGCCACTGGAACCAGCCTCACCATAGCCCCAGGCACCCGAAGGATCTGCCGGCGTTTTGCCCGAAATCGTTTCACTCACCATCACGGTATTACTTGTGCCGTCGGCGGCCATCGTGTCGAAGGCCGACGCCATGCCGACGCGAAATACACCCTGGTCGCGCTGGGCGCGGGGCTCCATCGTATCCGCACCAAAGCAGAAGACGAAGCTAGACCGGGCATAGGTTCCGCGGCCTGGGCTGGTGTAAGTTCCCTGGGGATTGTCGCTGGGGCAGTTGTAGATGGGGACTTTTTTCGACGTGGCAATGGAAGAAGTGTCAGCTGTGCCTCCATAAGTTCCAAATAGTTTCTGCAAGTTGGCCAGTTCCAACTGTGCGAGGATCACGGATTGGGCCGGGTAGCGAGACGATTTGTAAACGCCGACTGGAATGGCCTCTGCGTTCTGGCCGGAATACCCATGCACGGCCATGGAGACGTTGCGCATGTTGCTATGGCAGTTAGCCCGACGATTGTTGCCATTGCTGTGCTGGCAGCTTGGCAGGAGGACAACCAGCAACAGTCCGATGACGCCGATGACTACCAGGAGTTCAATGAGCGACAGTCCGCGCCGATAAGAGGCGGGACGAATCGTCTGGAGATAAATGGCCCGGTTCATAGAAATGTCCCCCACGCAAGCCGATCCCCCGGGATTCAGTGTATCTTTGGGTCGGTCTGGGGACAACAAGAATTTGCGAGTTGCTTAGCGGATGAGGAGTCGCAGAAGTAGGTCCATTCTGCCGGAATGGACCTTATGTGGACGTCGAAAGGACCGTGGAACGTTGCTAGATGCTTCTTGACCGCATGACCCGTAAACGCAAGGTCCGCCTCGGCAAGGCGGACCTACTTTCAGCTATGCATCCGTACGTCCGGCTCCCCTACGGCGATGATCTCGGCTTCGGCGGTGGCCAGTTCTTCCAGCCGATTGTGTACCACGTCCTCGGGAGCGAACATTGTGGCCAGCCGCACGTAGGTGCTGTGGTGCCGGGCTTCGGACTCGAACAAACTGCCGTAAAACTCCGCCAGTTCGGCGTCCTGGATCTGGTCGCGTAGGCAGGCAAACCGCTCGCAACTGCGGGCTTCGATCAGACCGGCGATCAGGAGGCGATCGACGGCCCGCTGCGGTTCCAACTTGCGGACCAGGTCGTTGAGTTTGCGGCCATATTGCCCAGGCTTGAGGCGGCGGAAACGGATGCCTCGGCGACTGAGCAGATCGAGAACCTGTCCAAAGTGCTCCAGCTCCTCGACGACGATTTCGGACAACTCACGGCACAGCGGCTCTCGATCGACATAGGCGAAGATCAGGTTCATCGCCGTGCCGGCGGCCTTCTTCTCACAATGGGCGTGGTCGATCAATACCGCATCGAGGTGAGCAGCTACTTCATCGGGCCACTCGGGCCGGGTTACGCTTTTGAGGCTCAGCATGAGCGGCTAGGGGTGAGAGGTGAGGGGACAGGGATGAGGGGCGAGGGAGCAGGGTTTTGCAGACGGTCAGATTGTCTTAGGGCCGCCTACTGAAAGTTTTCGTCGGAGATTGTTCACCCAGTTGGCGATCCACCCGTGCGATCCAGCTCGATAAGAGTCGATGGAACGCGCCTGGCATCATTCGTTTGATGCGCCACAGCAAGCGAGCCCGCAGGCCATCGACGACATACAACTTGCGGCGGTACATGGCGCGGATCGCGCGGTCGGCCACCCATGTAGCGGTAATTCGGGCCGTGGCGTTGAACTCTTTCGCCTGCTGCCGGCTGCGTTCATTGCTGAACCGGCCGCTGGGGATCAGGTTCGACTGGAAAAAGCCAGGGCAGACGACCGTCACGCCAAAGCCCCGTGGATGCAGTTCGTTGTAGAGCGTTTCACTCAGTGCAATCAGTCCTGCCTTGGCGACGTTGTAGGCTCCCATGGTAGGTGGCGCGATAAGCCCTGCGACGGAGGCGATATTCAATACATAGGCCGTGCCCGGCTGCTCCGTCA
This sequence comes from Planctomycetota bacterium, assembly GCA_021413705.1. Lineage (GTDB taxonomy): Bacteria > Planctomycetota > Planctomycetia > Pirellulales > UBA7805 > JAIOPX01. Next base: position 107,577 of record JAIOPX010000105.1, read on the forward strand.
TCCACGGCACCATGGTGTGGCAACCGTAAATTGGTCCTTGGAGGTTAGTATCCAAAATCCATTGCCAGTCTTCGGGAGCAAACTCGCCGACTGCCCCAGCCCCGCATACCCCGGCGTTGTTGACCAGCAGATCGAGCCGCGGCCAGCGGTCTTGGAGTCGATCGCGAAGTTGCCGCCAAGCCACGGGATCGGTCACGTCGAGCAGTTCGCATTCCCCATGTCCGCCGGCCGCCTCGACCAATTCCAAGGTTTCTGCCAATCCCACTTCGTCCTGATCGGTAAGTGCCAGCCGCCAGCCATCCCGGGCCAGCCGTACAGCCAAAGCGCGGCCCAGCCCTCCGGCGGCGCCGGTAAGAATGCCGTGGCGGGGTGAGCTAGGCGATGGAGCCATCAGGGATAGAAAGAATTTGCAACGGGTAGGAGAGAGATTGGGAGGGTTGATTCTACCCGAAAATCTGAACCCTGCCCACGTAGCAGGGCCGGTCAAAAACCCTGTCATTCAGGATCCGGTCATTCAAGATGACGACCATTTGCTGTGCGGGCTGGGGTTGCAAAAAGGGTGCAAAAAGGTGACAGCCACCAAAATTGACGTGTCTGGCGAAATTGGGTAAACCTGTGTCATGCCAAGACCAACAAGATACGTTCCGGGCGGCATGGTCTTTCACGTGCTGATTCGTGGCGCGGGGCGGCGCAATCTGTTTGATAAAGACGCCGATTTCCTGGCCTTCGAGCGTGTGATCGAGGAAACGCTGCGAGCGCGGCCGATGCGGATTTGCGCCTATTGCCTGATGAGCAATCACCGGCACCTCGTTTTGTGGCCGGAGCATGACGGTGACTTGCCGTCGTTCGTGCAGCAATTGACCAACACGCACGTCAAACGGTGGAAGGAGCACCGCCGGGAAATTGGCGACGGACATCTCTACCAAGGCCGATACAAATCGTTCCCCGTGCAAACGGACGAGTACTTCTATCAGGTCGTGCGATACGTGGAGCGCAACGCGTTGCGGGCCAATCTGGTCGCCCGGGTCGAGGGTTGGCGTTGGTCGAGCCTTGGTAGCCCGACGCGCCCAGACTCCTTGCAGCGGCTGATCTCGGACTGGCCCGTCCCGCGCCCAGCCATGTGATTGGACCACGTCAACGCGCCGCAAACCGAAGCCGAATTGGCAGCGCTACGCCGCTGCGTTAACCGAGGAACACCCTACGGCGAGGCCCCCTGGGTAGAATCCACATCTGAAAGACTTAACCTCGACTCCACGCTCCGCCCCCGCGGACGCCTAAGGCGGAAGTAACCTATCCGCATTGCCCAATATTCCCAGATTTGGTGGCTGTCACCTTTTCTTCTCCACCTTTTCTTCTCTGGTAATGAAAAAGCCCCGTCAAACCCGAGGGCGGGACGGAGCATTTGTGGATACAAATAACACGGACACCGAGCGATTAGGCCCGGCGATATTTCTTATGCAGGGCAACGCTGCCCAGGCCCGCGAGGCCCAGAGCGGCCAGCACGAAGGTCGAGGGCTCGGGGACGGCGGGGGCGGGATCCGCGACCAGCGCGATCTGCTTGCCGCCGAGGTAATTGTAGTCGATGCTGTAACCCGAGGGAGCGGTGCCGCTTAAAAATTGCGTGCCGCTGAGCGAACCGTAATTGGCCAGGACATAGAACGGATCGTTGAGCGCGCCTAGCGGATTAAAGACTACATTGCCGAAGTTGATGTCCAAGATCTTGCCCGTGGCGTCAAGCAGTCCAGCCGAACCGGCGCCGGCGGGATTGAGGTCAAAGGTGAACGGTTGGTGAGGGAGCATCGGGTAAGTTCCGGAGGTGATAGCCGTAACATCATACTCGGCGCCTGCGCCGATCTTCATGCTCGTGCTGTTGGCGATGCTTCCACTGCCGGTGAGCTTCAATATTCCGGCGCTGATCGTGGTAGCTCCGGTATAGTTGTTGGCGCCGCCGCTGAGCGTGAAAGTGCCGTTCCCCTTCTTAATTATCGAACCACCGCTGCCGGTCATCGCGCCGGAAAATGCCGCGGGGCTCGTGTTGTCGTTGCCGACGGTCAAGGTCGCGGCCCCCAGGGTGACATTGCCGGCCCCGGTCAGCGAACCGATGGAATTACTAAACCCGCCGAGGTCCAATGTCTTTCCGCCCACCACCGAATAGGCCGAGTTGGGTGAGAACGCGGTGATCGAACCAGCTTTCAAAGTGCCGCTGGTGACCGTGGTCGCCCCGCTGTAGGTGTTGTTGCCCGACAGAGTCCAGGTGTTGTTTGCGAAGAATAAATTCACGGCCACCGTACCCACCCCATCGACGATGTTGCCGCTGAAGGTCTTGCTGCCATTTTGCGTGTTCACAAGAGCGGTGCCGGCGCCTACGGCATTGTTGGTGATCGTGCCGCTCCCATTCATCGCCGGCAGGCTGTAGAATTTGTTGAGGGTCGGATTCTGTCCATTTACGTCGAAGATTCCGCCCGACATGTTGAACTGGAATTGATAATAGACATTCGCCGCGTTGGAGTTGCCCAGCTTGACGGTCGCCCCGGGCTTCACATCTGTAACACTGGCGACGCTGGCCCAATCCACGCCGGCATTCACACCGTTGGACGCCAGGATCAGCGTGCCTTCGTGAGCCGTTACGTCGCCGCTGTCACTGCCGCCGCCAAATGCAGCGATCGTGAGAGTGCCCGGCCCATATTTATTGAGGTTGTTGTAATTAAAATTAGCCCGAGTGACGGTCATATTGCCGGCCGCGTTGGAAACTCTGACGTTATACACCGCGTTGGCGGTCAAGTTGTAAGTGCCCACAGACCCCGTGCCGGTGTATTCCACGAAACTGCTGTCGTTGTCGTTGACCGTTCCCGTGGGAAGACTGGCAAACTTGAGGGTGCTGCCGTTACTGATGGTGGTGGCCCCGGTATAGTTGTTGGTGGCGTGGGAGAGCGTGACCGTGCCGCCGCCAGCCACTTTGAGTCCGGACGAGCCGCTGACTTGCGAACTGATGGTCGCCGAGATGCCTCCGCCCGCAGTGATCGTCGGCGTGGCGCCGTTGAGCGTCAGCGTGCTGCTCTGGATGAGGTACCCGGTGGTGTTGAAGTTGATGTTGTGAGCGGTGGCTCCAAAGAGGTGAACGCTCACCGTGCCAGCGCCGCCCTCGAAGACAGCATCATTACCCGAGGTCCACACCGAATTGTAAGGTCCGCCAGACACAGCACTCCAGACGCTGTTAATGGCTCCGTTATCCCAGGTGAAGGTGCCTGTGGAGTATTGCGTCGCTCCCTGCGCGGGAGCGGCCCCGAAGATAACGGCCACCGCGGACACTAAAACAAACAGCAAGTTACTCAACCGAATCGAGAAATTCATTGCATTACCTTCATGAGTAAGCTTCGGGTCACCTACACGTCAGTGGCTTTCCTGTGCGGTTCAACGGGTTGCGAAGCCAGCGAAAAACAGGCAGTCCTAGAGAACCAAAACGCCGAGACTCCGCCGCCAAAGAAAAAGGGCGCTGACGTTCCGCAGACAATGGCGGAGCGCAAGCGCCCTGTTTCTTGTGAGCTTCGGGTTGGAGTGAACATTGGCCAAAAATCCTTGCGACGGTTACCACACTGTCTTTATTGCACTCACGAAGTTGGCTTGGCGTGACGGTGGTGGCGAATCTACTGTCAAATAAAAAAAGCTGCCAGGAATCTCTTGGAACCGGCGCTGCCGCAACACGGCAGGGCCTAAGAGAGTCCAGACAGCTTTTTTAAATCAGCGTTACTCGCGTAGTTTTCTTCGGTTGGCCCGAGCGGACCAACAGGTACTATACTGACGCCCCCCGCCGGCCTTGTCAAGCTTTAGGGAAGTTTTTGTAAAGGAAAAGAGCAAAGCAAGGGACAGTCGGGCAAAACAAGGGGCACCCAACCAGACAATGCTTGGGGGGCTGTCCCCAGGCCTTCCACAGGCCTCGCTCGGTCCCAGGCCTCGGTCAGAGAGCTGGCCAATGAGGAGGAACTTTCGCTACGGGCAACGCAAGCAACGCAAGGGACACCCAACCAGGCAATGCGTTGGTTGGCTGTCCCCAGGCCTCCACCACAAGACCCTTGAGGATGCCTGTCCCCATGCTGCTCCCTGTCCCCATGCTGCTCCCACGACGCACGCCACGGCCGCCTGGCACGACGCTTCCTTGCCGTCGCGGAGTACTTGGCTGGGAAAGGCCCAGACCATCACGGCCGTCGAATAGATCCCGTCTCTACCGAACAGATTGCTATGCTTGGCGAAGATCCGTTCGATGCGCTCGGCAGACAAAATGCTGGCGAAGGGGAGGCCGGGCTGCAACAAAAATCCAGCCACCACTTGGTGAAAGTTGCTGCGGCCTCCGCGCGGCGAATTGTGTAGACTCGACATAAAGAAACCCTCCTTGGTCTCAATAGCAAGACAACCAAGGAGGGCTTCCCCTATCAGTAACCAAGGTAGGCCCAACAACACAAGCTCAACCCTGGTGAGCGGATTTTACGAAAAAAGTCCCCCTCGCCACAGATCATTTTACGCGCACTACACACTTCGACAGTGCCATTCGTGGCTGTCACCTTTTCTTCCCCTGGATCCAACAGCGGCGGCGCCTATCCCGGCGGACCTGTCTATCAAGGGCCGCCCGTCTACACGCAACCCGGCGCCGTGCAATCCGGGACCGGCCCGGCCGATGGTTCCGGTGCGACCTGGCGCCTAGAGCGCAGGCAGGGTGGAAACTTGCGATCACCTGGGTTTAATGACGTAAAACAGGACCTGGGCGACCGCGCTCCTCGACGACTTGAACCGACACTACCGCAAGTTGTGTTCGGTTGCTTCCAGTGCGCAATCCTGCTAATTTGGATGCAGCGTGGGTCGGCGCCCTTGTTGAGAGCCGGTCCTGGTGCATGAAGTTCAGGCTTTCCATGGCCTGTGCGGGATTTTTTCTCCGGTGCGCTTGGGGGGACACTCATGAGCAATATTTCTGGGTGGAAAACTCCCAGCTCTACCGTCCGCGGTTTCACCGCATCCCTCCTCTTGGTCCTGGCTCTGTCGAGCCCTGAAACGGCAGGAGCCGCCCCAAAGAACAAGCTCGTGGCACCCGCGGCGATGGTGGGGCTCAAGGTGACCATCGAGCTGCAATCCGGCACAACCTTGAACGACGCCGAAGTCTTGGCGGTTGTGGAGGGAAATCCACCCGGCTGTATCAGCCTGGTCACCATTCGCGACGCTGAATCTGGAAAACCTCGTTCCCTGATGGCCATGGACATTGCATCACTCACACCTGGGCAGGGGACGATGCGCTACGTCTTCGTGAAGGAGAAAATGCGTCTTTGGCCCGACGATCCGGCAGAATGCGAGAAGATTCGCCAGGGTAAGGGGGGCGGAGCCGCGCCCCCGACGCCAAAAAAACAAGACGAGCCGGCCGCCACCCCTGAAAAAGGGAAGTCCAAGAAAAAAGACATTGACGCAGTGGGGAAGAAAGGGGCCGGAAAGGGAGGCAAATCATCCGACGGAGAATCGGACAAGCTGACGGCCAACGGCAAGGAGGTGCCGCTGCGGAAAGGGGTTTCGTATTGGCCAAAGCTGGATGAGAAGACCCAGGCAAAGTCCGTGGAAGACCATAAAGCACATTTGAAAGAGGTGCAGGAGCTGTTTCCAAATCGGCACTTTACGTTTGTGGAAACGGATTTTTTCTTGTTCTACAGCGACTTGGCTCCCGCGGATCTGCGCCTCTACGTACCCTACCTCGACGCCATGTATCGACGGTTGCTGACCTTTTTCGATATCAAGCAGGGGACGAACATCTGGCGCGGTAAGGCAACTGTATTGATCTTTGCCAACCGCGAATCCTATGTGCTGTATGCACAAAAATTTTGGAATAGCAAAACAAAGGGCGTGGAAGGCGGCCGCTGTTTCTGTCAGTCAAATGGCGAGGTGCATATTGGAATTCATACCACTGGTGCGGATCGAAAGAAGATCGCCGCCGTGATTGTGCATGAGACTACGCACGGCTTTGTATGGCGCTACAAGGCGAGATGCTCCATTTCTAATTGGGTCGATGAAGGACTGGCCGAACATATCGCCTCGTTAATCGTGCCCGGTAGCCTCAATTCCAAGGAGCAACTGGCTATCCAGCAAATGCGCGAATATGGCACCACCGGAACAGGCTTCTATGGCAAACGATTAAATGCGGCTCAATACGGTGTGGCCTATTGCCTGACGCGATATATGATTTCAGCGAACGCGAAACGCTATCGTGACTTTTTCGAGATGTTGAAAGCGGGGGCGACGGAAGAGGAGGCGCTACAGGAAGTCTACGGGATCCGACGCGATGTGCTGATCGCCCAATTTGGCCGATCGCTTCGCATTCCCAATTTGCGGCCTGATCTTAGGCCCAATGAGGGTCCAGATCCGCTCGAGCCAGCTCAGCGGTAGCGGCGCCTGACGGCTTCATAACGTGTAGGATGGGCGCTTGCACCCACGTTGGTTTGTTTTCATACAGTAGGATATAATTCGTTATGGAAAGAAATCGGCTGCTGGGAAGGAAACTGCCATGGCAAACGTGAGCTTGGAAAAACGCGTTGAGATTCTCGAGACGAAGCTTGATAAGCTGCAAGGCCAGGTGCGCACTGAGCGAAAGTCCAAAGATTGGCGGCGGACGATCGGTGCATTCACGGACGATGAAGGTATGCAGCAGATACTTCGTGACGCGATGCAATTGCGAGAAGCCGACCGAAAGAAGGCCCGCTCCGTTTCTAATCGCAAGCCGCAGCGATGATTCTATTGGACACCGATCACTTCAGTGTTCTGACCGATAGTCGTCATCGTCAGCACGCTCAGTTACTAGACAAACTTGAGCGAGTCAGCGATGACGTCCTGATTCCGGTGGTTTCGGTCGAGGAACAATTACGAGCATGGCTTGCTCAGATTCATCGCACTCGTAACTCCCGTGAGCAGATCTATCCCTATGATCGCCTGCTGCGATTGCTGGAAACTCTCGGAGAATGGGAAGTTGCACGCTGGACCGACGACGCGGCTGACCAACTCGAACAACTGCGTCGAGCACGCATTCGGATTGGTACGCAGGATTTGAAGATTGCTTCCATCGCTTTGGCGAATGACGCCACTCTGCTTTCTGCCAACTTGCGAGATTTTCACCGCATTCCATGGAACCAAAAGGTGTCAGGAACCGATTGCCGGAACGGCCCTCCGGGTGCTGCGCACAATCGGTTCCTGACACCTTTTGGAGCGACTCAAGACGCATGCTGAGGCACATGCTGCTGCGGTAATGCGAATGCTTCGTGACAATGAAGGCGTTCTCTTTTTGAACCGCGAGCCTTGCCGATACGTTTGGCGTGGAAAGGAAATGGGCTGTGACGTGTTCCTAGGAGACTGGCTTCCGCCGAACTCTAGACTTCGCGTTATTGCCCCGAACAATTACTCCAACGAATTCAAAGGGGACAATTGATGTTACGGTGGGAACTGGCAGACGGTCGCCGATCAATCGCTGCGTTTGAAACGTGGCCTGGCCTTGAGGAATTACTTACAAGGCTGGAAACGGAAGCAGCAGGCGTTGTTTATACGCTTGGTCCCTTGAATGAGGAGCACTTTGTACAATTCGGCCTGTCTCCAGAGATGTGTTTCTTGGAGTTTCATCCTTACCTTGGGGCATCTACTACCTATGTTGCACGGGAACCACAACGCTTCACGGGCCAATCGGACGACATTTTTGTATTCGATTACGCTGGGACACCAACTGAATTGCCAATTTCGACGTGTATTTCAGAGCCTGCATTGCGCGCAGCTCTGAGGGAATATATTTGCACTGGAAAACGTCCAAACAATGTCCAGTGGCTTGAAGTATAACTGTGAGCTAGTCCAAACTTCGCCCTGTGCAAAAACTAAATCGGAGTGAAAACGACATCGGAGCCAGTGGAGTTACGAGGCGACGGACAGAAAATGATCAGAAAGAGGTGCCGGAAGATGGCCGCTGAACTGACACAAACAGCCGTTCGCTGCGTGGTTTTTAACCATTCGCGCAGGGGGGAAGCACGGGGACATCGAAAGCGCCGGGATAAAACCGGCTTGGAGTAGGGAATGCAAGAATCCTACGGGGAAGACCTAGCCAGTCACTCCGGCCTCGACCCGTACGCTGATCACGGTAACGTGGTGGGTGTAGCATCGGCAAGAGGTACAGGCAGGCCAGCTATTGAGCTCCGAAATCAGACGTTCCGTGTGCCGACCCTGTGAGAAAACGTCACCGACGGCAATGCTGACATGAACGCAGACAGGAAGTCAGATGAGTCCGTAGTACCTGCGAAGTCGGCGAACAACGGCACGGCTGAAGTGCCGGCGGAGTCGGCGGAGGAAAGGGACTCAACCGAGAGGAACGCCCAGCAGACCAACCTGCCCCGGACACCGGGCCGGATCAAATGCAGGTCCCACGGACTGCTCGGCGTGCGTGAAGCTGCCCGCAAGGACAGCAAGCTCAAGTTCACAGCCTTGTTGCACCACGTCAATGAAGACCCCTGACGGAAGCTTTCTTCCATCTGAAGAAGACCGCGGCGGTGGGGGTGGACGAAGTGACCTGGCACGAATACGAGCGAAACGTGGAGGCCAACATCGTTGACCTTCACGATCGCATCCACCGGGGAGCCTACCGAGCGAAGCCCTCGCTTCGCATGTGGATACCCAAGCCTGACGGCCGTCAGCGGCCGCTGGGCATTGCCTCGCTGGAGGACAAGATCGTCCAACAAGCGGTGCTGTGGGTATTGCAAGCGATTTACGAGCAGGATTTTCTCGGATTCAGTTATGGCTTCCGGCCTGGAAGGAGCAATCATCAGGCGCTCGACGCTCTGAGCGTGGCTTTGACCAGCAAACGGGTGGACTGGGTACTGGACGCCGACATCGAAGGCTTCTTCGACAACATCGACCACGCGTGGCTGATGAAGTTCCTGGAGCATCGTATCGGCGACCGACGCATTCTTCGATTGATCCGCAAATGGCTTAAAGCCGGGGTCAGCGAAGACGGCGAGTGGTCTGAGACGACCGTGGGCACTCCGCAAGGAGCGGTGATTTCACCGCTCCTTGCCAACGTGTGCCTGCACTACGTCCTGGACCTATGGGTGGAATGGTGGCGGAAACACCGTTGCCGGGGAGATGTCGTCTTCATTCGCTATGCGGACGACTTCGTGATTGGCTTTGAGCATCGAACGGAAGCGGAAGCGTGTCTGGAAGCACTCCGGGCACGGTTGGCCAAGTTCGGCCTGAAGCTGCACGACACCAAGACGCGGTTGATCGAGTTCGGCCGTTTTGCGGCCGATCGACGAGCCAAACGCGGCGAGGGACCTCCCGAGACGTTTGACTTCCTCGGCTTTGCGCATCGCTGCGGAAAGTCGAAAAGTAAGGGGTGGTTCACGATTGAGCGGACCACGATTGCCAAGCGGATGCGAGCGACGCTCTCTGCCCTCAAGCAGAAGCTTCGCAAGCGGATGCATCGCCCTCTGGGTGAGACGGCACGCTGGCTTCACTCCGTCGTGCAGGGATGGCTGGGGTATCATGCAATCCCCGGCAATCAGCGGCGGATGGGTCAATTCGTGGACGAGGTCAGCAAGCACTGGCTCCAAACGCTGCGGCAACGCAGTCAGAACGGACAGTCGAGCTGGACATGGACACGAATGCGCCGACTCGTTCGCCGACACCTGCCGAGACCCCGCGTCCTCCATCCGTATCCCGAACAGCGATTTCGCGCCAGACTCGCGGTAGGAGCCGTATGAGGTAATGCTTCACGTACGGATCTGTGCGGGGGGCGGGCAGAAATGCCCGTCCCTACCGCGATCCAACGGCTTCAAGGCCAAGACGGTCAAGACGCGGATCGGCGCTCTGAAGTTGTCTGTCCCCCAGGTACGAGGAGCCAGCTTCTATCCCCAGGTGCTGGAACGGGGCACGCGGAGCGAACGGGCCTTGCGTCTGGCCCTGGCCGAGATGTACGTGCAGGGAGTTTCCACCAGCAAGGTGAGCAAGATCACCGAAGAGTTGTGTGGCTGCGAGATCTCATCGAGCGACGTGAGCCGTGCCACGGCGCTGTTGGACGAAGAGTTCGAGCAATGGCGTAACCGGCCGCTAGGGCTGGTAAAATACCTGGTCCTGGACGCCCGTTACGAGAAAGTCCGCCACGGTGGTCGGGTGCAGGATTGTGCGGTTCTGGTGGCAATCGGCGTGGACGCCGAAGGCCACCGCAGCGTGCTGGGAGTGAGCGTCTCGCTCTCGGAGGCCGAGGTCCATTGGCGGACCTTTTTTCAGTCCCTGCTGAAACGTGGCCTTCACGGAATCGAGCTGATCGTCAGCGATGCCCACGCCGGACTGAAGGAGGCGCGTCGGGCCTGCTTTCATGGCATTGCCTGGCAGCGGTGTCAGTTTCATCTAATGCATAATGCGTTGGCGCACGTGCCACGGCAGGAGATGAAAAGCGCCGCGATGGACGATCTGCGCAGCGTGTTTGACGCGGTGGATGAGCGAGCCGCGACAGAGCAGTTGGCACGCGTCGTCGGCAAGTATCAATCATCGGCGCCGAAGCTGGCCCGTTGGATGGAAGAGAATATTCCCGAGGGCTTGGCGGTGTTCGCCTTGCCGGCGCCACACCGTCGTCGGCTGCGCACCACCAATGTGCTGGAAAGACTCAACCGCGAACTGAAGCGACGCACCCGCGTCGCCACCCTCTTTCCGAATGAAGACTCGCTGCTACGATTGGTCACAGGAGTGCTAATTGAAATCAGCGACGAATGGGAGACTGCGAAGCGTTATGTAACCTTTGAAACCAAGTGAGCCCGCCTACCTCTCAAGAACCACTTTTACAGACAAGACGGGATGGTATCCTCAAATCTTACGTCCCGCATGGCGGGACGTGGACCGGCAATTACTCTCTCGCTACATTGCCCACTAAATAGCAACCCTTGGCGAAAAAAAGTCTGCCCCATGTTCTGCCAGAGGCAGGCCCGTGATGGAACCAAGGGTAACCTTTTCTTGAATAATTGATGGACTGTTGAGAATGAAGAATGTCGGCATGTGAATGCTTCTGACCCATGGAAACGAGATGCGGATTACTGGTCAGCATCCAATAGCTTTTCAATGCGTTGTTGAAGAATCGGATCGCCATCCTAGAAGTTCCCAGGCTGTTCCTTTATCGTTTGAATTTTTGTTTCCACTCGCCAGCTTGTAGAACTTCCCCTTCTAGCCGATTTCTTCAAGTACATCGTAGACCACGGGCGTCCCAGTGTCGGACTCTGGAATATTAACGTCCTTCAATACATCCCTCCCTACGTAGAATACGATTTCTGCTATTCCTACGACGAAGTAGGCAATCGCACCCGGATGGTGGACATCGACGGCAACATCACCACCTATGTCTACGACCCGGCCAACCAACTGAGGCGATGGCACGATTGTGGTCGAAGACTGTGCCTCCAGTGACGGCACACCCGACGACTTCGGCGGCAGCGGGAACCTGATTAACCAGAATGTCTATGACTTATTCGCCGACCCGCTGCACAGCGACTTCCGCCTCCGCCCCGGCAGCGCGCTGATTGACACCGGCGCGAATCTGAGCGCCGACTTCACGACCGACATCGCCGGCAACACCCGGCCGGCCAGCGGACCGTGGGACATCGGGGCCTTCGAGTACGTGCAGCAGATCGGCGGCTACGACTTCTGCTATTCCTACGATGAGGTGGGCAACCGCACCCGGATGGTGGACATCGACGGCAACGTCACCACCTACGTTTACGACCCGGCCAACCAACTGACC
>JAIOPX010000118.1 GCA_021413705.1 Planctomycetota bacterium
CCGTGGGCGCGTCGTTCGCCTCGCAAGCCGCCCGGTTGGGCGTGATTGCAAAGGCCCTGCCCACATCACTCTGGCTCGCCGCGGGCGCGATAAAATGTGCGGCCGCACCAGATGCCGCGGTAATTCAGCCGCGATGTAGTAGGTGTTCATGTTTCCATGTCGGTTCTCCTACAGGGGACTTGCACCCCATTTACAGCGCGCCCATGCTGGGCGCACACCACGGCCTGCTGGGTACGTCGCTGACGCGCCGCCCCAGAGGCCGAACGTTCGGCTTCATCGAAGGGACATCGAAATGAAAATGAGCGTGAAGGACAAACAGACGTTAAGACGCTTGGCTGAACGCTACAGCGAAATGGCGCATATGGGTGTTCACAAGGAACGTATGGAACGGTACTACAGGACCAATGCGCTGGAGAACGTCCGACCTGTGGTCTTGATTGACGAGGTGCCTTGGGGCGAAATCAAGGACAGCGCGCTGGCGAATGTCTGCGCGCCCGAGTTGGGCTGGATCGAGTCGCCGTTGCGATGCGCCTTGTACCAGTGGGAACATTTCCAGGTGGACCAGGTTTTTCCTCCTGTATTTCAGGTCGGCAAGCGGGTGCGCTGGCTGCGCGGCATCGGTATTGAGGTCAAGGAGCAGCAGATCAAGGGCGATACGGGCGCGTACATCGCTTCCCATGCCTACAGCGATCAACTCAGTACCGAGGATGATCTGGCGAAATTGCACGCGCCGGAGATAATCTATGACCCGGTCGCGACCGAGGCGGCGTTTGCAGTTGCGAAAGAGGTGTTTGCCGGACTCATGGATGTGGAGGTTGTGGGGTCGGGCGGGCTGCATTCCAGCATCTGGGACGCCGTGGCGGTGTATCGGGGCGTAGAGAACCTGCTGATGGACCTCTCCGAACGTCCAGCGTTCATGCACGCGACGGCCCGGCGCTTCATGGAGATTGAGCAAGCGAAGTTCAAACAACTGGAGGAGCAGGGACTGCTCGACCCGCGCCCGGTCCTCCTGCATTGCACAGCGGCCTGCTCCCGTGAACTTCCGGCTTCGGACTGCAGGGGGCATTACAGGGCCAAGGATGTCTGGGGACGTTGCGCCGCCCAGATCTTCGGTTCGGTATCCCCCGCCATGCACGACGAATTCGACCTGGCCTACAATCAACAACTATTCAGGGACTGCGGTTTGCTCTACTACGGCTGTTGCGAGCCGATGGACCGCAAGATTGACATCCTGCGCAAGCGGTTCAAGAACCTGCGTAAAATATCCATCACGCCTTGGGCCGATCCTCAACGCGCGGCGGAAAACATCGGCCGCGACTATGTCATGGCGGCGAAACCCAATCCGGCCTTTGTCGCAACGGCCCGATTCAATCCCGCGCCGGTGGAAGCGGAGATCGCGCGGTACTGCAAAGCCTGTCGAAAACAGGGCACCACGCTGGAGTTCGTCCTCAAGGACATCAGCACAATTGCCAACAATCCGGAGAACCTGACGCAATGGGCAGCAACGGTAAGCGCCACCATTGACCAGTACTATTCCTGATGCAGCGGACGGATCGGAGAATGGGGAATGCCGAACCACAGGGTGTGGGTATTCGCCGCCCGCTGCGCGGTCGGCTCAACCCACACCCTAATCGTTCGCCGGCCGGCGGCGCGGCGTCAGGCCGGCAGGATCAGTTTCAACGCGCCGAGCAGGGCAAAGAGCTGGACCGCGATGTGGAACGCTTCCTCGGGGATCCGCTTGAGCAGCGCCAGGCCAACGAAGTTGCCTGCCAGGATCGCCGGCGCCAGCAGCAGGTTGAGGCGCAGCGAATCGGCGGTGATCAGTCCCAGTTGCGCGCTGAGCCGTTGAACGCCCCGAGGCGGCCGGCCTGCTTCAGCACGCGGTAGACACTGGAAGGGCTGGCGGGCTGGAAGTCGGGGCGAAAAGATGACTTCATGGCATGTCATCTCGGCGGAGACCCTGTTGCGTATTGCCGCCGCAAATGCCGAAACAACTTCCAGTTCGCTGACATCAAACTCGGTGTCGAGTTCAAGATCGACGCTGGAATCAACTTCCACTGGGATTTGCATTTTTGCGTTTTCGTCGTTCATGGTTCTGTCCTTTCTGCCGAGAAATGGCATCGGCTGACCATACGCTGACAGTGTGATCCCATCCGGTGATTTGTAGACCTCCACGCACACGGTATAATGTCAAGCGTACCAATTGCTGAAGCGTGCGGGCTACGATGGCCTGCACGTCTCCCGGAAGCGCGGGTGAACGCTTCCCGGAGAGCGATGCACCCGCAAAGGAGCGGATAATGTCAGGCGGGAATGTCTTCCCGACGACGGGGCGAAGCAACTGCGTAACAGCGCTGCATTCTGCAAGTCGCTGTACGCCGATGGCGTCCAAGCTCTTTCAGTACGATGTTGTCGAAAAGCTTGGCGAAGGCGCGGGCAGCGTGATCTATGCTGTCGTCGATCCGTCCACCGGCAAGCGCTACGCGCTGAAGCATGTCCCGCGTATCAACCCAAAAGACATCCGGTTCGTCCAGCAGATGCAGGATGAGTTTGAGATCAGCCGGCAGTTCAACCATCCGAACCTGCGATGCAGCTACGAGTTGGAAATCCACAAGACCCTGCTGCGGAAGGTCACCGAGGCGTTTCTGGTGATGGAGCTTGTGGACGGCACTCAGCTCGACCGGCGATCTCCGACGGACTTGCTCGAACTGGTCGATACCTTCATCCAATCCGCCCAGGGTCTGCGGACCATGCACGCGATGGGCTACGCCCATTGCGACATCAAGCCCAATAATATCCTGCGGTCGGACAAAGGCGCGGTGAAGATCATCGACTACGGCCAGAGCTGCAAAATCGGGACGATCAAGGAGCGCATCCAGGGCACGCCCGATTACATCGCCCCCGAGCAGGTCGCTTGTCGTCCGATCAGCGCCCAGACGGATGTTTTCAATCTGGGCGCGACAATGTACTGGTGCCTGACCGGGCGGAACATTCCCACGCTCTACACCGTCAACCGCAAGGGCGACAACAGCTTCCTGATGGATGCGACCATCGAGACCCCGCAGGAACTGGTCGCCAAGGTGCCGACGGCGCTGTCGCACCTGGTGATGGAGTGCGTCTCCACCCAGCCGCAAAAACGCCCGCAGGACATGGAACAAGTGGTCTTTCGTCTGGAGTTGGCCAAACATGTCCTTCTTCACCCGATGCACAGCCACCTGCCACCCGGCGATCCGGCGGAACGAGCGCCCCAGCCGGTCCAAACCCAATGATTGGGTGATAGTGGTGCCTGTTCCGTGAATGGAAGGGTTGTGCCGGCAAGTCCTGATGTGTTGCGTGTTGCCGCCGCAAATGCCGAAACTCGCTGCCTCCGTCTCGCACGCTTGGGCTTTGCCGATGTGCAGCGTGTTCGCGATTGCCGTTGCGGTCGTCAGCCATCGAGTTTGATTTCGACATCTGGTTTTCCCGAAGTAGCCCATTTCGCGAAGTGCTGGACTTTTGGACTTGGGGGGAGGTCGTCTTGAACTGAATCGCCAACGAAAGAGGGAGAGACAAGCTGACTGGCCTGCCTCTCCCACGTTTGACCTGATGCGATCTGCCGCAGTGAACGGGACTTGAGTTAGATGACTGCGGGATACAAGCTAAATGCCAGGGCTCTCAAACCCCAGAAAACTGAAATACCCCTAGCATGACTTTACAAGTTATTTTCAGCAAAACTCGCGCAGAGCACTACGGCGCAGAGGTTTCGAGCGGTTTTCGCGGGGTGGGAATAGTATGACCTAAGCAGACAGGTATCGCT
>JAIOPX010000069.1 GCA_021413705.1 Planctomycetota bacterium
CTCGTGAGCGGTACGGCGCTAGCCGCCGGTGCCTCAATTCCACGTTCCGCCCTAAAACACCGGTGGCTAGCGCCATTCCGCTCAGGAAAATGCCAGCGATTTGACCTCTTGCCCCCATGTGTTAATAATTCGCTCGATACGTTAGGGAAACAGGGGGCTTACGCCCCCCGCTCGCCTTACCACCCGGAACTTGTAGGAGAACTCTGTCATGAAGCGTTGGACTATCGTGCTGTCGTTGCTGGCTATTGTCGCGTTGGCCGTTGCCCCTTGGTCGGTATTGGCCGCTAAGAACAACAAGAAAGTGGAGATCGGTCAGGCGGGTCCGGACTTCAAGGGACTCAAGGGAACTGACGGCAAAGAGCGTGCATTGGCCGACTACAAAGACGCCAAAGCATTGGTGCTCGTCTTTACCTGCAACGCCTGCCCGGTGGCAGTCGCCTATGAAGATCGCATGATCGACTTGCAGAAAAAGTATGCCGACAAGGGGGTCAAGCTGCTGGCCATCAACTGCAACACGAATGAAACTCTGGACGCGATGAAAGAACGGGCGACGTCCAAGAATTTCAATTTCGATTATCTTCTCGACGCCAAGCAGCAGAGCGGCCGCGACTACGGCGCCTCCTGCACGCCGCACATCTTCATTCTCGACGGCGAGCGGAAGATCGCTTACATGGGCTCGTTTGACGACAACATGAACGACTCCAAGGTGCAGAAGCATCATGTCGCCGCGGCGCTCGATGCCCTGCTCGATGGCAAGCTGCCCGTGACGACCGAAACCAAGCAATTCGGCTGCGGCATCCGCTACCAGTAGCAGGATGGCAAATAAGCATTGGGTGCCATGCTCACGCTTGAGTTAGCACAATTGAACCAAGCATGTTGGACCTGGGATCAACTCTCAGTTCACGTTCGCGTGGGCATGGAGTAAGTAGATGGCCCATCAAGCATGCCCACGTAAACAGTTGATGGACACTCAACGGGTACATTCAGCCCGGACGATCTACTGGCCGCCGGCTGACGTGGGCATGGCACCCCGTGCCAGGTTGATCCACCCTCGCTGGCGCGTCGGGCTATTGTTTGCTGTGATGATAGTGGGCTGCGCGCCCCCGGTTGCTGCGCCCCCCTCCCCTGCCCCACCGATTCCTCCACAGCCAGCGACCGAGGTTCGGTTGCGCGTTGCGGATGAAAAAGATCTGGCGACGCTAGTGGCCGAGCATCGCGGCCGCGTGGTGCTGGTCGATTGCTGGGCCACCTGGTGTGGGCCTTGCAAGGAGCAGTTTCCTCACACGGTCGAAATGCACCGCAAGCTGGCCCCGCGCGGACTCACCGTGGTTTCCCTCTCGTGCAACGATCCTGATGAAAAAGAAGCCGTGCTGAAGTTCTTGCGCGGCCAGCAGGCCACATTCGACAATCTCCTGTCGCGCTATGGCGCTTCGGAAGAAGGTTTTAATGCTCTGGGCATCAAGACGGGCGCGGTCCCCTACTACCTGCTCTTCGATCGCCGCGGCAAACTTCGCGACGACCTTGGCTCCGGCACCCGCACCGAAGGCTTGAAGCGGGAAGAACTCGATCGTGCGGTGAATCGGCTGCTGGACGAAAAGGGAGAATGAGTGGGGCAAAAAGCCCGCCTTTCGTGTTGTTTGCCGTTGCCTTGCTTGCCGGGTTACGGGACGTTGGAGTATGCTAAACAGCAGTTTCCTAACGTATCCTCCGGGCAACAGCGATCTGTTTTGCAAGGTGGCTTTATGGTTTATGGCACTGGCCGCAAGTTTCGTTTCGGCGCGCTCGCGCTGATTATGTTGGCAGTCGCAAGTCCCGCTGGCTTCTCCGCGGACCCTCCGAAACAGCCAACCGATGCGCCACAGGCGGCTGCCAATGGCGTGCCGCCTGTCGATGCGCGGCCGGAGCGGGTCGCAGAGCTTATCGAACAGCTTGGCGACTCGAAGTATGCCGTCCGCGAGCGGGCTCAATCCGATCTGTTAAGGATCGGGCCGCCGGCGCTTGATGCGCTCACCAAGGCTCTTGAGCACAACGACGTCGAGATCGCCATGCGGGCGCGCTACCTGCTCGGTTCGATCAAGGTCGAGTGGACGCGTGACAACGACCCTCCCCGACTCCGCGCGCTGCTGAAGGATTATGACGAACTCGACGAGGAAGCGCGCGAAGACAAAATTCAGGATCTCGGCAAAACGGCCGGAGAGACGGAAATCGAGATCCTCTGCCGGATCGTGCGCTACGAACGGGCCCAGCGGTTGTCCAAGAAGGCGGCTCTGTTGATCATCGAGTTGCCCGCCCCCAAAACGGACGAGGACTGGAAGAAACGAACCGACTTGGTTGCCGCCACGCTGGGCATCACCAATCGCACCAGCGCTGACTGGGTGCGCTCCGCCCTGAAGCATCGCACGATTACTCCCGAAGCGGTGGAAGCCTGGAAGCGGCTGGTCGAGACCGAGCAGCAGACGCTCAAAAGCAGTTCCAGTATGACCCGGCCCGACGTGGTCAGCGCTTTGCTGCGCCGCCAGGTGGAAATGCTCGAGCAGCTTGGCCGCCAAGAGGAAGCGCAGGAAGTGATGCGCGGACTAGTGCCGCTGGAACGGGGAGACGCCAAGAGCGTCAGTTCGCTGGTCAATTGGCTGGCCCGTAAGAAGGCTTGGAAAGTGATCGATGAAGTCGCCACCCGGTTCGGCACGACGTTCGATCAAGATCCGATGCTCCTCTACACGCTGGCCGAAGCCCGGCTGGCCCAGGGCAAGGAAGCGTTGGCCGATCAGATTGCCGCCAAAGCGATGGCGCTGAGCGGCGACGATGTCGAACGCCATGCCAATGTCGTGGAACAACTTCAGAAGCAAGGCATGTTCCGCTGGGCCGAAAAAGAGTATCGCCGGATCATCGCCATCGGGCCACCCGGCAGCGCTCCGGCCGCCTATCGCTTGCTGTCCGAGATGCTTCACGACCAAGGAAATGAAGAAGGGGCGGGCAAGGCCTTGCAAAGTCTCGTGGAGCAACTCAACGCGCAACCGGAACTGGCTCAGTTGCTCCAGCAAACCTCCGGCAGCATCCGTTCGCGGATGTACTATTTTCAGGCCGAGAATGAGCGGCTCAAGGGAAACACCGCCAAGCAGACGGAACTGCTCGATAAAGCAATTGGCCAGGACGCCACCGATGCCGACGTGTTGACCGCGCTCTACCGCCTCCCCGATCAGACGCCGGCCCGGCGGCAGGAAACCATCCGCAAAATCAAGACCGCGGCCGATGCTTTCCGTCGCGAGATTCGCGAATCGCCCGACGCCGTCAGCGGCTACAACCAGCTTGCCTGGCTGCTGGGCAACACACTGGGTGAGACCGATCCTGCGTTGGCCGATGAGGCCGTCCGCTCTTCGCTCAAGTCACTGGAGTTGGTTCCGCGCAGCGCCGGCTATCTCGACACGCTGGCTCGTTGCTACTATGCCAAGGGAGATTATGAGATGGCGGTTCGCCACCAGGCAGAGGCGGCCGCGATGGAGCCCAATTCCGGCTTGATACGCCGCCAACTGCAGTTCTTTGAAAAAGCCTTGGCCGAATCGAAGAAGAAAGGGGCTGCGGCTCCCTCGAAACCGGCTGGCTAAATGGCATTGCGCAACAATGCCACAAATAAAGAATGTTTGAACCACAGAGGCACGAAGGACACAGAGACGGCCGAAGGGACGCAACTAAAGTAAGTTTGAACACTTTCGTCCCGGAGGGACGCGCGACAATAGCCCGGCACTTCAGCCGGGACCGGACAACAACAACCATTTTCCGGGAGGCCCGCCGCCGCCTTCGGCGGCGGCGGGCCTCCCGGAAACTAAAACATGGGGGTCGCGTACCCGGCGATTAATCGCCGGGCTATTATCAATGGTCCCTTCAGGACCGAAGCATCACAAGCTTGAAGTACAAACCATGTCCGTGACGTTTCCTCATAACGCGCCAACTTCCACCGTTGAGGCAGCCTCAAGCGAAACTTCCGCGCCTCCCGTCGAGCAGACGGCGCTGCCTGCCAAGCCACAGCGCAAGATCCACATCAGCTACCAATGGTTCATGCTGCTCGGTTCGATGGCCGTATTGGCCGCGGCCGCTCTGCTGCAATTGGAACCCGGCGGTAAAGTGGAAATGCCCGGGGCCGGACGTTTGCCGGCGCTCTGCATGTGGAAGCAAACCCTGGGTATCAATTGCCCTGGCTGCGGGCTGACGCGAGCTTTCGTCGCCATCGCCCATGGCCAGTGGGTTTCAGCCTGGCAATTCAACGGAGCGTCGCCTTTCATTTTTGCACTGGTGGCCTATCAAGTTCCGTTCCGCGCCGTGCAAATCTGGCGGATGCGAAATGGCAAGCGCGAGTACACGCACAGCCCAATGCTGATCGCCCTGTTGGCCTGGGGCGCCGTCGCCGCCCTGCTAGCCCAATGGGCCTGGCGGATGATGTAGATGGTCGGGTGGTATGACCTCCGCAAGCGAAAGGGGACTCCGGTGCCATGCCCGAGATTGAGAGGGCATCATTATTTCTTGCGGCACCCAGTCTGCAATGAAACATATTTTTAGCATAGGCGGGCATGAAAGGTCGAATTATGAAAATGATCTCCGTGGACGGTGGCCAACTCGCGGTCCTAGATCAGGGAGCCGGCCCACCCTTGCTGCTGGTCCATGGTTTCCCCTTGGACCAATCGATGTGGCGGAACCAGTGGCAATCCTTTGCCACTGATCACCGCGTGATCGTGCCCGATCTGCGCGGTTTTGGAAGCAGCTCCGCAGTCACCGGCACAGTCACGATGGCCCAACATGCCGATGATTTGCTCGCGCTGCTCGATGGGCTCGATGTCCGAGAACCGGTGCATCTGTGCGCCATGTCGATGGGAGGCTATGTGGCATTTGAGTTTTTGCGCCGACATCCGTCGCGGCTCAAGTCGCTGATCCTCTGCGACACCAAAGCGGCGGCCGATGCGCCGGAGGCCGCGGCCAATCGGGAGAAAATGGCCGCGGACGTCCTGCGCGAGGGAGCCGTCGTGGCGGAAAAGGCCATGCTGTCGAAGTTGCTTGCCGCCGACGCGCCGCAGCGACAGCCGGACGTGGTCGAGCATGTGAGGCAAATGATCCTCGGCACACGTCCGGAAACGATCGCCTCGGCGCAGCGCGGCATGGCCGCCCGGGCAGATATGACAGGCCTGCTGACGCAGATTCAGTTGCCCACGTTGTTGATCGTCGGCGAACTGGATGTGATCGCTACCCCGCAGGAGATGCAAGGTATGGCGGACCGCATTGCGAAGAGCCGGCTAGCTACGATTGCCAGGGCTGGCCATCTTACGCCGCTGGAAGCGCCGGCCGAGTTCAATGCGGCGGTTCGGGAATTCCTCGTGGAAAATGCGTGATTCAACGCTCCTTCTGCTCCCGGAAACCCATCGGTAGCTATCTATGTGATCGCGACTTGAAACGGTTTGGTAGGCATGAATCCCGCCTCACAGGGGAGTTTTGCGAGTGGCTGTTAGTGCTGGTATAGCCTTGACTTAGTGTCTTTCCTGAAACCGCTTGCTAGGCCGGAAGGGCTACCCTGCCCCAACGTTTCAGAATAGGCAATGAGTAGGCAATCGGCTCCGGCTCGCCAGGGCGGTGTTTCAATTTGTTGACAACGCCTCGGCCAGTGCCGAAGATATGAGCCTATATCTGGCCAGAGGCTGACAGGCAATACGAACCACAAGCTGGGCATGGGCTCGGAGCGACTGCTCCAACCCATGGGGCGACTTCTCCACATGCCCGCACCGTTCTGTGAAGGGGATTCATTGATGCACGCCATGAGAAAAGTTCTGATTCTTTCCACGCTCGCGCTTTGCACCCTCTCGTCGGGTTGCTGCTTCTGGCGTGGTTCTCAAACGGTTCGACTCAGCGACGACGAGGCGTTTTCGTGCGGGGCCACGGCGGTGACGATCGATGTGCTGGACAACGACCGTATACCCGACCGCTACACGGTCGACAGTGTGACGATTCCCACTCCGCCGGCCGCGAGCGTCGGCACGGCGACTGTCAACGGCAATTCCGTAGTCTTCACGCCGGCGGTCGGCGCCAGCGGCGCTATCAGTTTTAACTACCAGGTCAACTATCATCTCACGAGCGACCCGGCTGATGTCTCTGAGAGTGAAGCCAAGATCACAATCACGATCATCGCGTCGGCGCAAGCGCCGGTAGCGGGCGCCGATACGGCTTCCACGGCATTCAACGAGGCGGTGCTGATCGACGTGCTCGACAACGATTCGGATCCCGACATTGCGGGAGGGGGCGCTCAATCGCTGACCGTTTCCAACCTGACTACGCCTGCCAATGGTGGAACCGTTGAGCAAGTCGGCAATCAAGTGCGATACACTCCGGCGCAGGATTTTGACGGCTCGGATTCCTTTCAATACACCGTGACCGACGCCTGCGGCGCGAGCGCCGTGGGGACCGTGACCGTTACGGTGTTGCCGGCTCCTCCGCCACCGCCGCCGTCCCCCGCCAAAGTTTTGTTATCGAACCAGTCGGACTTTGAGATCACCGTGTTCATCGGCGGCGTCGAGATCGACACCGTGCAACCCCACGGCTCCACGCCTCTCCCCTTGGACGTGGCGGCTGGCGACAACCAGGAAGTGCGCGTCGAAGCGCTGGTCGTCAGCGGAGATCCGCCAAGAGTAACGAACAACATCGCCAAGTTCGCCTCGGATGTCAGCTATACGATCACCTATACGGATGACAACACGAACCCGCCGACCATTGGCGTCGAAATTACCCCTTGAGAGCGGAATGATGTCGAAACGTCCTGATACAAATGACCGCCGCAAGCGCGGCAGATCAACCTCGCCCGCGCGCGCCGCCCGACGCAAAACGGCCTCTCGGCCCTTGGCCATCGAGGCGCTGGAAGATCGCGTGATGATGGCGGCCGATAGCCTGACGGCCTTCGCGCCGCAGCAGCTTGGCGCCGCCTTGACGGCGGGTCGGCTGGTCGATGCTGGAGATTTTTATTGGTTCAGCGGTCAACGCACCTCTCTCTTGAGAGTGGCGAATGAGTTTGTCGTTGAATTGGACCACAATGCGTCCGTGGCCAGCCTTTCGCAACAGGGAGGCCCGCTGGCTTCCTTTCAATCGACGGCGCGACTCAGCAACGAACTGATATCGTTCACCAGCTCGCAGTCGGTCACCGAGCCGATGTTAGCCAGTTTGGATGCCCAGGGGGGCGTGGCCTGGGCTGGCTTTGCGTATGTCAACGCAACCACGGGGCAACGGGTATGGACGACCGACGAAGTGATTGTCGGGCTGAGTCCAGGGAAGACTCCAGCCACGTTTTTTTCCACGCAGTATGCCTACCGGCCCTTGAGCGGCACGCCGGATCAGTTTGTCGTCACCGTCCAAGGCGGCCCTGACGCGGTCTTCGATCAGGCCAATGCCTGGAACTCCACGGCCGGAGTGAAGTTTGCGGCGCCGAATTTCTACCATCAAATCCAGAGCCAGGAAGTGGTGCCCGATGATCCGCTGTTCGCGGACCAATGGCACCTGGAAAACACTGGGCAAACGGGAGCGAAAACCGATGCGGACGGCGACCTTTCCAAGGCCTGGGATATCTCGACTGGAAAGAACGTGGTCATCGCCATCGTCGATAGCGGCATCCAACTCGATCACCCCGACTTGGAAGACAACATCTTCACCAACACGGGGGAGATCGCCAACAACAACATCGATGACGACGGCAACGGCTGGATTGACGACGTTCACGGCTGGGACTTTCTGGACAACGACAACGATCCCAATCCCGACGGCGACAACGACAATCATGGAACGGCGATGGCCGGAGTGGCGGCGGCGGTAGGCAACAATGGGCTGGGCGTGACGGGGGTGGCGTTTGACGCCAAGATACTTCCCGTCAGAATCTCCTCGGGAGATGGATTCGCCAGTGATGCCGAGATTGCCTCGGCAATCTATTATGCCGCCGGCCGAACGGCCGATGGCCTGGGCACCTGGCGCGGGGCGGATGTGCAGAACCACAGCTGGGGAGGAGGCCTTGCCGCGGCCGTCGTGACAGATGCCTTCAACTGGGCAGCAGCTAATGGCCGCGACGGCAAAGGTTCGTTGATCTTTAGTTCGTCGGGCAATGGCGCGTCCGCTTTCGAATTCATCGACGCAGGCGCATTCACGCCGGGAACCTATGTCTTTGAGTGGCGCTATACGAAGGATTTCAACGACATTTTCACGTTCGGCGATAACATGGCCTGGCTGGCCGATGTGCATTTTCCGGACGGATCGGTGGAGCGATTCGATACGCTAGGGTTGCCCAGCGGCTGGTCCACTTCAGGCAATGTGGGTTGGACTGTGCTCGACGACCCGGTTCGCACCTACGGCACGGGGCGGTATGTGGCCAAAGCCGGCAGCATTGGCAACAATCAGATCAGTTCGATCCGGTCGAAACCGATCACCGTGACCAGCAGCGGAGATTTGACCTACCAAGGGTGGGTTTCCAGTGAAACGAATTTCGACTTCTTGAGCCTGTTTGTGTCGCGCAATGGAGGCGCTTTCACGGATGCAGGGGTAAGCATCAGCGGTGTGACGCCCATCGTGCAGTTGACCGATTACCCTGCCAGTCTCCCCAGCGTGATTGCGATCGGTGCCAGCACGGACTTTGACTACCGCGCCGACTTCAGCCAATACGGCGTAGCGCTGGATTTTGTCGCCCCCGGTGGCGGCGGCAACCAGGGCATCTTGACGACAGACCGGACCGGCGCCGACGGCGATAGTTTCTCGAATTACAAACTGTCCACGGGAACTTCCCCCGCTTCGGCCTATGCCGCGGGTATCGGAGCGCTGTTGCTCTCCGCGCATCCCGATATGACGGTATCCGAAGCGCGTACCGCCCTGCAGCTCTCCGCGGACAAGATCGGCGGCATGACGTACACCAACGGAGTGAACTTCTACTATGGTTATGGGCGACTGAACGCCGCTACATTGCTCTCCGCCTTTCCTGAGATCGCGGTGGCCGGAAACGGCCAGGTGATTCTGGATGGCGATTTGACGCCCAGCACGTCGGACAACACCGACTTCGGCAGCAAAGACGTTGCCAATGGAACCGCGACCAAGATCTTTACCATCAGCAACGCCGGGACTCCCACCTTGGTGTTGGGCACGTCGCCCCGGGTGGTGATTTCCGGCCCCCACGCCGCCGACTTCACGGTCAACGTCCAACCGCCGAACTCCGTGGGAGCCAATCCGGTTTCCTTCCAGATCACGTTCAATCCCTCGGCGGCCGGCCTGCGCACCGCCACGGTGAGCATCAATAGCAACGATGACGACGAAAGCCCGTATAACTTCACCATTCAGGGAACGGGGGGCGCGTCGCCGGAAATAGAAATCAAGGGAAACAACGTGGTCATTCTCGATGGAGACACCACACCCAGCACGGCGGACTTCACCGATTTCGGCAACTTGGATATCGACTTGGCCGCGATAACCAAGAACTACTTGCTCAGCAATAAGGGGTCTGGCCCGCTGTTGCTGAGTGGTTCCCCCCGAGCGACGATTACCGGACCGAACGCTAGTGACTTTGCAATCACATTGCAGCCCCCGGCATCCGTCGCCGCCAATGGCAACAGCGGCTTCCAGGTTGCTTTCAACCCGTCCGCGGTGGGCGTCCGCGTCGCCACGGTGACCATTACGAGCAACGACTCGGACGAAGGGACATTCACGTTCAATGTTCGGGGAACGGGCACCGATGGACCCGAAATCAACGTCACCGGCAACGGCCTGTCGATCGTGGATGGCGACGTCACCCCCAGCGCTTCGGACTTCACCAACTTTGGCAGCCTGGACATCAATGCGGCTGCGGTCCCGCGCGGGTTTCTCATATCGAACTCGGGCGTCAGTGCGTTGACGCTCAGCGGTTCGCCGCGCGTGCAGATTTCCGGCGCCAATGCCAGTGATTTTACCGTGACTGTGCAACCCCTGGCGTCCGTGGCGGTGGGGGGCACGACCGGTTTCCAGATTGCGTTCAATCCCTCCGCGGCCGGCCTGCGAACGGCCACGGTAACGATCAGCAATAACGACACGAACGAGAATCCCTACAATTTCTCCTTGTCGGGCACCGGCACCATCGGGCCGGAAATTGCCGTCAAGGGAAATGGCCTGGTCATCGCTGATGACGATACCACGCCGAGCGCCACGGACTTCACCGATTTTGGCAGCGTCGATGTCAACACCGGCCCATTCTCGCGCTCATTCCTGATTTCCAATATCGGATCGGCCCCACTAACCCTCAGCGGTACACCGCGAGTGCAGATCAGCGGCGCCAATGCCAGCGATTTTACGGTGACTGTGCTCCCTTCGGCCTCGCTCAATGCGGGCAGCACGACAGGATTCCAAATTGCCTACGATCCGACCGTTCTGGGCGGAAGCATCGCCACGGTGACCATCGCCAACAACGACACGGACGAGAATCCTTATACCTTTGCGATCAAAGGAACGGGTGTCGGCCCGCCTGAGATCGACATCCAGGGTAACGGGGTTTCCATCGCGGACGGCGATGCGTCTCCCAGCACCGCGGACTTCACCGATTTTGGCTTCTTCGATATTAGCGCAGGGGCCATCACGCGCACCTACACCATTTCCAATACGGGTCAGGGGCCGTTGAACCTCAGCGGATCGCCGCGCGTGCAGATTAGCGGAGCTAATGCCGGCGATTTCGCGGTCACCGTGCTACCCGAGACGTCCGTCTCGCCGACTCAATCGACGACCTTCCAAATCGCCTTCAATCCGTCGGCAGCCGGCCTGCGGACGGCCACGCTGAGCATCGCCAGCAACGACGCCAATGAAACTCCCTATGATTTCGCCATCAGCGGAACGGGCACCGCCACGCCGGAAATCGACGTTCTCGGAAGTCAACTGACGATCGTTTCCGGCGATGCCACACCCAGCATCGCGGATGGCACGGATTTCGGCACCGTGGATGTCACTACGGGCGCCGTGGGCCACGCGATCAGCATTAAGAATACCGGCTCCGCGGCACTGAACCTCACGGGCACGCCGCGGGTGCAGTTCAGCGGCGCCCACCCTGGCGACTTTTCTGTCAATGTCCAACCGTCGGCAACGCTCGCCGTAGGGGCCACAACGACCTTCCAAATCATCTTCAATCCGTCGGCGCTGGGTGCGCGGTCCGCGATCGTCTCCATTGCCAACGATGACAGCAACGAAAGTCCTTACACGTTTACCGTCCAAGGCTGGGGCGCGACGGTGGCGTCCGACGTTGGCGATACTTTGGCCACTGCGACCAACACCGGCCTGACCTCGACGGGAGGAACTGCGACCGGCAGCAACCCCATCGGCAACGGAAGCTTCGGCAGCAGGGATGTGGACATCTATTCGTTCCAAGCGGCAGCCGGAAATGTGGTCAGCGTGCAGACGGCCAGGCCGGCCACCGGCACCGCGATGGACACTTACCTGCGATTGTTCAATTCGGCGGGCGTTCAATTGGCCTTCAACGACGATGCCAGCGCCCAGACGCTCTATTCACGGATTGCCAACTTCAGCATCACCACCGCCGGAACGTACTATGTTGCAGTCTCAGGGTATGGCAACCGTACCTACAATCCCAACACGGGCGGTAGCGGCGTAGCGAGTGGCACCGGCAACTATGACCTCTCGATCAATTTGGCTGCGCCGCAGGTTGCCGCACTCAACAGCTTGGCCAGCCGCAGCCTCTCGTCGATCGACAGCACGCCGAGGGAGAGTTCGGTGGTGAATGCATCTCCCGCACAGAAAGCGGGAACCAGCGCTGGCGGGGTTTCGGCCGTGGCGCCAGTTCAAACAACCTCAAAATCCCCCATGAGCGCCCCGGAATCTCTGGCAAGTTCGAGAGCTTCCACCTGGGCCATCGATGCCGCGTTCGCTGCGCTCTTTTGACGATCGCGTAGTCGTCCGGGAACGTGTGAAAGGCCTGCACGGTGAGCGTGCGGGCGCGGGTTTCGACGTGAATGTAGCTGATCGCGCCCAGGGCCATCCGGCCGCTGGAATCGAAGCGGAACAGCAAGCCCTCTTCGTCCACATCGCTGAACAAATCCCGCTGGTAGGCCCAAAACACCTCCGGGGCCACCTGCTCGAGCTGGAATGCCATCTCATAGCGGGCGCCACCGCGGCATTTCACCTGGTCGTGCCGCTCTCCTTTGAGCCGGCAGGAAAGCAGCCGCCGTTTTTCCGGCAGCGGCAGATGGGCGCTGGTGGCCACTTCCGTCAGCATCAAACCCTGGTATTTCCAGGCCACCACATGTCCGGCGCTGGTGATGTTGATCTTGGCCTCGTACTCTCCGCGACGCACCGTGCGCGACTTATAAACCTCAAACAGTTCAGGGTGCAGCGGCCGCCCGTACACTTGAAACACCAATTCGGCGATCTTGGGTCGAACGGTCAGCACGTTGTCGTCAGCCTGTGAGAAACGGTTTTCCAATCGTGAGCTACTCCGCGTGGAGCGCCCTGCCCGCGTCAGGCTTATTATAAGCGTCACCTTGCCAAGCCACAAA
This sequence comes from Planctomycetota bacterium, assembly GCA_021413705.1. Taxonomy (GTDB): domain Bacteria; phylum Planctomycetota; class Planctomycetia; order Pirellulales; family UBA7805; genus JAIOPX01. The sequence continues at coordinate 12,525 of JAIOPX010000069.1, forward strand.
GAGCGCGCAAGACCGCAAACTTTAAGAGTGAAAATGCCTCTTGACAATTGCGCAGCGGGAGCGCTCGGCAATCGTCTTGTTGCTAGCAAGGGCCGGGGACTGTCTTACGGAAACACAAACCCCACGAAGATGTCGTACAGCGCGTGCGTGCCGGCGGCGATACCGAAGCCGCGGTGGACGAACAGCATGGCAAAGAACACCCCGGCCAGGAACCGGAAGATAAACGTGTAGGCCACAAGCTGCTCGCCATAGGGACCGATGTAGTGCGCCGCGGAGAAGGCCAAGCTGGTCAGCACCACGGCTCCGATCACCTTCACCTTCGGCGAGCCGATGATCACACCCAGCACGGCCACTGCCACCGGCAGCAACATCAGCCGAAACAGCAACTCTTCGTAAATGCCGGCGCCGAAGAACCTCACCAACTGACCGAAAAAGTTGCGCACCAGCGGCAGCGTGGTCCACGAGCAGGGTGTGGCATAATCGACCGGGGGGGGCGGACCAGTGATACCGCAGATCGACATCAGCCCGGCCTGAAGATGGGCCAACCCCACCAGCAGCAGCGCCAAGGCCACGCTTTCGCCCAGCATGGTGTAGAGCACCAGGGCCGATACGCGCCACCCCTGCCCCGACACATGGTGCCAGGCCAGCAGAATCAGCACGGCGGTCAGCGGCACCAGCAGGATGCCGGCCATACCCAGCGGGGCAAGTATTTGCGAAAGCCAGACGTCGGCCCCGTTGCGAACCGCCTCCGGCCCCAGCCACAGCACGCCCCCTTCGTAGACCGCCAACAGCGGCAGCACGAACAGCAAGCTGGCCAACGGCCGCCGCGATTGACGCCAATAGTCCCGCGCACTGCGGCTAAGCGGACTCGAACTCTGCGCACTCTCTGCCATGGACGTTGTTTC
>JAIOPX010000119.1 GCA_021413705.1 Planctomycetota bacterium
GTCGGCCAGATCCAGATAGGGCAGACCGAGCGATTCGGCGTAGACCTGCATCACCACTTCTGGCGTGGCCAGCTTCTGCTGAAACACGGCGTCGCGGACGCTCATGCCGGTGGCCGAGGCGAACTTGAGCGCCTTTTCCAGGTTCTCGCGCGTCAGCGCCCGTTGTTGCACCAGCAGGTCTTCAAAACCGCTCCGCCGGCCGCTGGCGGCAGTCTGCCTGCCCAGCGAGGTGTCGTAATCCGCCTTGCGCGCCGCATCCGTCAAACAGAGCATGGCGCGGGCCAGCTCGTTGAGCACCTGCTGGCTCAACTCCGCATACTTTCCCGTGGAATACTTGCGGGCGTGGGCGTTGAGTTTGCGATAGTGCCGCCGAATGCGATCGACGTTGTCTTCGAACCGCTCCAGGCGCAGCAGTTGGTAGAAGTCCAGCGGCCGGGCCGCTTCCTTGATGCCAAGCCAATCGCGATATACGTCAAGTTCGGGCATGGAGGAAGGGATTAGAGGCTAGGGGTTAGGGGATAGCGGTTAGGAGGGATCACAGATGCATTCTCTAATCCCTAACCCCTCACCCCTATTCCCTACTCCACATGATAATCGTGCGCCAACTGGGAGAGCAGGTCGATCTTGGTTTTATCCAACCCGCCAGGTCGATCGATCTCGGTGCTGGCCACGCGGCCGCCGGTCTTGTCCTCGGCCCGCACCTGAATCCGCCCCGACTCGTCGAAACTGTACAGCACCTCGATGGGTGAGCCCTTGGGCAGCCCCTCGGGCAAACCCGTCACGCGGCACTCGCCGATCTGGGCACAGGCGTCGGGATCGGGCGCTTCACCTTGCAGCACCTGGATGTTCACCCGTTGCTGGTTGTCGTGCGTGGTGACAAATGTCTGCCGCACTTCGACCGGCACCCGGCTGTTGCGGGGGATCATCACATAGTTGCGGAGCTTGTTGTTCTTGAGGTTGCGGACCACGACGCCCAGTCCGTGGGAGTTGACGTTTTCCTGCTTTACTCCAGAGAGCAGCTTGCGGAGCTTAGTGGTCCGCTCGTCGTCGGCCGGACGATATTTGGCTTCCAAAATGGCCGCATGGATCGCCGCACCCTGGGCGACGGACGTGAAGGGGGACAAACCCTGGAACGGTTTGATATGGAGCGACGATTCCAGCTTGCGCGACACGGCCGGCATCAAGGTGGATCCGCCGACCAGCACTACGGCATCGAGTTCGGAAGCATTGACCTTCGCCTGCTCCAAAACCAGCTCCGAGGTGTCGATGGTCCGTTGCAGCAGGTCGGCCGTCATCGACTCGAACTGTTCCCGGGTAATCGGCACGCTCAGCGATTTTCCTTCGTGCCGGCAGGGGATGGCGACTTCCGCCTTGTCGGTCATGGCGATCTTGGCCTGATCGCATTCAAAATGGAGCAACTGCACGGCGGCGGGCGATTGCCGCATGTCAACGCCGTGCTTCTCCTGGAACTTGTCGGCCGCGTAATTCAGCAGCCGGTCGTTGAAATCGACCCCCCCCAGCTCGACGTCGCCGTCGGTGGAGAGAACCTGAAAATGGCTCGGCGTGTAGCGGACCACCGTGACGTCGAAGGTTCCGCCGCCGAGATCGTAGATCAGCACCAGCCGCGGCTTGGTATTGCTGCTGGTGGCCCCCAACTCGCCGCGCTTCCAGGCATAGGTGAGCGTGGCGGCGGTCGGTTCGTTGATGATGTCCACCACGTTGAGTCCGGCGATCTTGCCGGCGTCCTGCGTGGCCTTGCGCTTCAGGTCGTTGAAGTAGTAGGGGACCGTGATGACGGCGTTGCCGATCGGGCCCACCTGCGGCTCCGCGTCCTGGCGGAGCTTTTTGAGGATCAAGGCCGAAAGAAACTCGGGTGTGATCTCGTGGCCGTCGAACGTGCGTTTGAACTCGGCCTTACCCATGTGGCGCTTGATGCGCTCGACGATGTTTTGGGGATCCTCCATGGCGGCCCGCATGCGATTGGGGCCGACAACGACGTGGCCGGACTCCGCCAGCAGGATGAGGCTGGGAGTTTCGTCTTGGCCTTCGTCGTTTAACAGCGCGATCGGCGAGCCGTTTTCGTCCAGATGGGCGATGGTGGAAAACGTAGTCCCCAGGTCAATGCCGACCGTGAGCCCTGGA
>JAIOPX010000250.1 GCA_021413705.1 Planctomycetota bacterium
CCGCGCCCTGGGTGGCCAGGCTCCCGAGCGTGGGTTTCGCGGCAAACTTTCCGCTCTGAAGCCGTAAATGGAAACCGACCAAGAACATCCCAGTACGGCCCCCCTTTCGATCCATGACATGACGGTGGCCTACCACCGCCGTCCGGTGCTGTGGGACATCGACTACAACGCACCCAGCGGCCGGCTGGTAGCCATCGTGGGGCCCAACGGCGCCGGCAAAAGCACGCTCATCAAGGCCGCGCTGGAATTGGTCCCCAAGGCTTCCGGTCGCGTGCAGTTCTTTGGGCAGGACTATCGCGCAGTCCGGGGTCGCGTGGGCTACGTGCCGCAGCGAGAAAGCGTCGATTGGGATTTCCCTGTTAACGCACTCGATGTGGTCGTGATGGGCCTCTATCGCAAGATCGGCTGGTTTCGCCCTGTCACCCGCCGTTACCGCGAGCAAGCGCTCGCCGCGCTGGAGCAAGTTGGGATGGCCGACTACGCCACTCGGCAAATCAGCCAACTCTCAGGCGGTCAGCAGCAACGTGTGTTCCTTGCCAGAGCGTTGGCCCAGCAAGCCGATCTGTACTTGATGGACGAGCCGTTTGCCGGCGTGGACGCATCGACCGAGCAAGCCATCGTAACTATTTTGCGACAACTGCGCGACGCGGGCCGAACCGCACTGGTGGTGCATCACGATCTGGAAACGGTGGCCGACTATTTCGACGACGTGCTCCTCTTGAATCTGCGTCTCGTCGCCGCCGGCCCGATCAGCGAAGTGTTCACCCGTGAAAACTTGCGCAGAACGTATGGCGGCAAACTAGCGTTGTTGGACCAAGTGGGCGAACAGATGAAGACGAGCTAGGGGCTAGGGATTAGAGGTTAGGGGCTAGGACAATGCAAACGACCATGCAGCTGGCACAACCCTGCCCCCTAACCCCTAACCCCTAGTCCCTAAGCTCCAGCCCCTAACCATGTTCTCCTTCGGTCCCAATACTCCCATCGTTCTTCTCGGCACGACGATCCTCGGCGTGGCTGGCGGCGTCGTGGGCACGTTCATGCTGCTGCGAAAGCGGTCGCTGATGGGTGACGTGATCAGCCATTCCGCGCTGCCGGGCATTGTCATTGCGTTCATCCTTCTGGAAATTTGGCATCCTGGAAGCGGAAAGAGTTGGTGGTGGTTACTTGCCGGAGCGGTCGTCACAGGCTTGTTGGGTATGTTGGCTGTCGTCGCCCTGCGGCGATTTCCCAGGATCAAGGAAGATGCCGCGATGGGGATTGTGCTGGGAGTGTTCTTCGGGTTTGGGGCGGCGCTGCTTAGCGTTGTGCAGAGAATGAAGACCGGCAGTGTGGCCGGCTTGCCCCATTTCATCTATGGCAATACCGCGGTGCTGGTTGTCAGCGACGTTTGGATGATCGCCGGAGCATGTCTCTTAGTCCTCTGCGTTTGCGGCCTGCTACTGAAAGAATTCTCGTTGGTCGCTTTCGATGAGCAGTTTGCCGGGGCCCAAGGTTGGCCTGTGCAATTTCTCGATGTAGCGCTGATGGGCCTGGTTGTGGCGGTCACCGTCGTCGGCCTGCAAAGCGTGGGGCTGCTGTTGATCGTGGCGATTCTGATTATTCCCGCGGTGGCCGCCCGCTTTTGGACCGACCACTTGCCGACGATGACGCTCGCCGCCGCCGTGCTGGGTGGCGTCAGCGCCGCGATCGGCACACTGGTCAGTTCCAATTCCAAAGCTCCGGCTGGCGCCATCATTGTTCTGGCCGCGGCAGCCTTCTTTGCAATCAGTCTGGCAATCGGAACCCGCCGCGGCTTGCTGCGACGACTGGCGTCCGAATGGCAGATGCGACGACGCATCGCTCAACACCACCTGCTGCGAGCAATTTTCGAAATCACCGAAGCTCACGGCGGGCCAGGGGCGACCGTGCTTGGCGAGCCGGGGGCGTCAGCCCCTGGAGGAATTGCCGGATCAGTTCGCGTCCCAAATAGCGAAGGCATTCCCAGCGCCAAGCCTTCCTCCGCGGACTCACATCCGCGGCTCGCCGCTGGTGCATCCGTCAGCATGAACCAACTGCAATCTACCCGCTCGTGGACCGCCGCCGAACTGACTCGCTTGTTGCACCGCTCTCAGCGCGAGGGCCTTGTCGAGCCTATCGACGGCACCCGCTGGCGACTCACCACGCGAGGCGCCCAAGAGGCCGCCCGTGTGGTCCGTAATCATCGCCTGTGGGAGTTGTACCTGATTCACCACGCCGATGTGGCCGCCACGCACGTCGATCGTGACGCCGATATGATCGAACACGTCCTGCGTCCCGAACTGATCCGCGAACTGGAGGAACTCTTGAGCCGCCAATACCCAGCCGGAGCCATCCCTCCCAGCCCGCACGTTATCAACTAAATCCGCACTCCACATTCCGCGTTCCCCATTTCCTTCCCCATGCTGCACGATATCTTCCATCACCTGTCCAAATGGCAGCCGCTCGACACCTGGATCGTGTTGACCGCCGCTTTGATCGGGATGGCGTGCGTGTTGCCGGGCAATTTTCTGCTCTTGCGCCGACAGAGCATGATGGGAGACGCACTGAGCCACACCACCTTGCCGGGCATCGCCATGGCTTTTCTCCTGGCTCAATGGCTCAAAAGCCACGGCTATGTCAGTCCAGAAACGTATGACGCATTCTGGCTGACGGCATTGTTTGTCGGCGCGGTGATCATTGGCCTTCTCACGGCGCTGTTAAGCGAAGCAGTCCATAGCCTCGGCCGAGTGGAAGCCAGCGCCGCCCTAGGTGTGGTCTTTACCTCGCTGTTCGCCCTCGGCCTGATTCTCGTGCGTCTGGTGCCCGGGACCGATCTTGATCCCGACTGCGTCTTGTACGGCGCTATTGAGGCGAATGCGGCGACAAACGATGGCTCCGCCCCCAGCATTTTCTACGTCAGCGGAGCATCGCTGGCTATCAACCTAGTTCTGCTGATTGCCTTCTTCAAAGAACTGCGAATCAGCACGTTCGATCCCGGCCTGGCAACAGCGATGGGAATCCACGCCCGCGCAATGCACCTGGGTTTGATGGCCGTCACGGCGGCGACATTAGTGGTGGCCTTTCAAAGCGTAGGCAGCATTTTGGTCATCGCCATGTTGATCGTTCCGGCAGCCACGGGTCGAATGCTTTGCGACCGACTAGGGCCAACGATCGTTGTGAGCCTGCTGGTGGCGGCGCTCAGCGCGGCTGCGGGCCATGTTATGGCGATATCCCTGCCCCCACTAATCTTCTCGCGACTCGGCTTCGCGAAAGTCGGAAGCGCCAGCACGGCCGGCATGATGGCGGTGGCCGCAGGCGGTCTGTTGACTGCCGCTCTGGCGTTCGCCCCCCGGCAAGGCGTTGTAAGCCGCGTACTGGCCCGCGCCTGGATGAGCATCAAGATTGCAGGTGAAGACTGGCTGGGCGTTCTCTATCGCCAAGAGGAGCTGACAGCAGAGATGCCAGGTCCCCAACGTAGTGATCCCCAACGTAGTGGTCCCCAACGCAGTGCCCTGCCCGCCCCGCTGGTTGCCCAGTCCAGCGGCCTCGGTGCGTTCATCTCGCGACTCGCGGTAACGCGACTCCGTTGGCAAGGCAAAGTGGTCGCCGCCGCAGAAGGCTACCACCTGACCGAGCTGGGCCGTCAGGAAGGCCGCCAACTGATCCGCGCCCATCGCCTCTGGGAAACCTACCTGGCCCGCAATTTCCCTGAAACCGCCACGCACTTGCACGAATCGGCCCATGTGGCGGAACACTTTGTTTCGCCCAAGATCGAAGAGCAGCTAACGGCTGAACTCGATCGTCCTCAACAGGATCCGCAGGGGAAGTCAATTCCTCAGTAGTGAGCGGAGGGAGTCGAACCGGCTTCCCTGCGCCTCATCAAACCAGTGAGTGCCGGACACCTTGGCCGAACTACATAGTCAAATTGCCAAAGATCTCAATTTTCTGAACAGCCATCATTGCCTCACTGACTCGACCGCCGGTTCCAAGGCACAGAAAAGCTGTAGAAAAATTGTTCATCAATTCATCAAGAAAAAAGGAGCCAGTTTTTCAAACGTAGTCTAAGGTGGTTGCGGCATTGAGCTATCCCAGGTTGCTCTGTCGCAGCCGAGTCCTCCCCCACTCCCTTGATATTCACGCGACAATACTTCGCACTTGGCGACGTTTTCCTCGTGGGTGTTCACAGGTTTCGTAACAATTTTTTCATCGGCCGCAACTCGTGTCGCCGCAAGAAGTTGCGGTTCTTGTCCACACCTTTGTCCACAGTCTTGTCCACAACCTGTTCGATCGACCTGTCCCCTCACTTTCACATCCTTCGCACACTTCACACCCTTATCCTCTTCACACCTCTCGTGCGTATCCGCCGGCCCAGACACACCCTCGGGTAATGGCGACTCCTTCGTTTCCTCACCACCTTCTACTTCCTGAGCCGCCGCCCCATCCTGCGCTGTCACTGCATCTCGAGCTGCCGCAGCTTGCGAAACCATCGCTTCTTGAGCCGCTGTTTCTTGTGCAACTGCTGCCGCCGCGTTGATCTTCCGAATCATCTTGTCCGGCGTCTTCGGATTCTCGATCTTGGCGAGCCTTACCCTGGTGTTGGCATATTGCAGCAGCAGATGAAAGGCTTTTTGGTCCCCTTCATAGGCTTGGGTGGCGATCGCCTCCAGCGCCCCGTCCAACAAGGCGACAATAAGCTCCCGCGAATCGGCTTCGTCCTCCGCAAACTCCTCGCGACGGCGCTCCATCTCGCGCTGCACCCGTTTATAGGCCGAAGAAGAAGGAATGTTCAGCTTCTTGGCGATCTGGCGATAGGTTTTGCCGGTGGCCCGATGACTGAACGCCCTGGCGTCGAGCAGATCGGACTCCTCCTGCGTAAGCGGCGGCGGCTCGGGGGTTTCCGCGGGAGTTTGCGCGGGGGTTTTCGCGGGGAAGTCCGGCTCAGTCGAGGTGATCGGCCCCAGGCCCGGCGGCTCGGGTTCGATATCTCCGCTGGGCAACGCAACTTTCAGAATCGGAACCTTATTGGACGCATAGTCTTCGACATACCCGATCATAGTCTGCCTCCTTCAAGTAAGTGATGTGTTAACCCGCCTGTGAGCGGGTGGGCGCTAGCCCCCGGCCTGTATGAGCAACATCCGACTTGTCGCCGCATTCGTCGCCCGACGCACCGGTGGCTAGCGCCACTGACGCTCACGCGCGCACGATCATCCTGCACGCGATGTTGTCCTCCCCAAACGCAAAAAAGCCCGCCTAAGGCACGTTGTGTGCCGGGCGGGCTCTGCCTTGTACCCGAGACTTTCTCAGGCGGGGCGATGATACCACGTCATGGGGAAAACGATCGCGTGAATTGTTACTTTGATTCTAGCGAGATGCGCCGAAAAAGCAAGATTTGGAATGAGGCCAGTATTTAAAAAGTTTGAAAAATGTGAACATTTTTGAAAACAAAAACAGCCACTTTTAAGCCTTCGGCAACATTTTGCGAACCAGGTTCAAATCCCGTTGCCCCGACTTGACGAGACGAGAAGTCCTTCGGCCACCATGTCGAAGGGCTTTCTCATTTCAGGGACAAGAGTTGCGTTTCGCACCGACGAGGCCCCTCTCCCCCTGGACCCCCTCTATCCTCTTCTCTGTTCCGGGGGGCACAATGGCTGCTGGAGTTCAAACAGCCTTTAACCGGAGGCGGATGCGTGCCACCGTACTACTCCGTCGCTTTCCAATACGAACCCGCTGCCGTGCGGCCCGATTTCCTCCGCGACCTGTACTCACTGATGCTGCGCGGGGAGTTCACTTATGGCGGAGTCCTGGCCTGGGGCTGCCGGGGCGACCTGACACTAGACCAAGTGATCCAATGGAACCAAGAACGACTCGACAAGGATTTTGAACTCGGTTTCACGGAGCATGTGTCAAACAACTACCGGCAAGTGATCCTGCGTCACCCCCAGTATTCACAGTGTCGGGTAATCGTCCAACACGGTTCCAGGCTCATTGACGTCATCGTCCCCGAGGACGATATCTTCAAAATCGGCGGACCGTTTCCTACCAAGTTGTGCCCGGAGGCGCTGGCGTGGCATACTCGCCCAGAGCAGCTCGAACCGCTGAAGCGGCTGGCTCTGGCCGTCTGGCAGAGCGGCTTGATCGTCGCCGTGCAGACATACGGGGAATTGGGTGCAGAGACTGCCTACGCGACACTGAAAGAAGGGAAGCCACCTTCGATGCGGCCTTTCGCCATCGTCGAAAAAGGTTGGGTTGGGAGAGCAGAGCTCGCGGCGCGGGGCATTCGTGTCTCGCCTGTTGGCGAAACTGGGATTCTGCTGGAGCCATTAGGTTACATAGCCGAATCCGGCGATGCAGCAGCCGGTGAGGGCTAGTAGTGTTTCTGGAGTTTGCTGCTCCGGCAGCCTCGCCACTGCTGACCTGTGTCGTTACCACCCCATCACAGCATGAACCAGCCGCAGGGACCAAGACTCAGGTTCGACAATGAATGGTTCTAACCGTGTCCTGTTGCCCCGACACTAAAGACATTCTGCTAAACTGTGTTTTAAAGAATGGTTGAGCGGCCTGCTGGAGAACCTCGATTTTGGGCGTGATGGTGCCTGACGACTTGTTGGGAGAGCGACTTGGCTCCGTGGGTGAACTTCTCTTTGCACCCACGGACGAGCCAGGACCTTCCATGCGCGAGGCAGTAATCCTCCGTCTCGGCGCCCGGTCGCTTATTATCAAGGCACTCACCGATACCTCTGAATTGCATGTCTCAGTGGACGAACTCACCGCAATGGCGCCAGATTATCAGATCCGCGATGCGTCGGGCGATGAATGCTATCGGCAGTTTATTGGCAAGTCGCTCCGGAACTGGTGGTTAGCACACAATGACTGCGGCTACTTGGATGCGTTCATGGTTGCCTTTGACGTGTCGCGCGGAGTGTGCTTTGTTGCAATGAACAATACCGTGTCAGTCCTCACGGTTGCCGGGGACCAGTGGTCGTAAGGGTGACTAATTCCAAGCTTCGGTGTTAGGGGCTGACACGACAGCATCTATTAGCTGGTGTTGCCACCACAGGAGCTGGACGGAAAAAAAGTTCTAACCGTGTCCTGTTACCTCGACTTGATGAGACTCGCTTAGTTGCTTCGTCTACAGCGTATTGCAGCCCCCTAACTAAGAAAATACAATCGGCGCCATCATCCGCTATTTATGGATAAACAAAGTAAATGACAAGCGAGGCGGCGCTATGGAGTCGGAGACGGTTGAGCACGTTCTAGCCC